>DKYP01000112.1:0-30526 GCA_002499945.1 Lachnoclostridium sp. UBA7097 | reverse complement strand
ATTTTTATGAATATATCAATAACAAAATGTATACGGGAGTTAAACAGGAACCGTAATGTAGAAGAACTTCTTCCAGAATATGTAAAACAGAGCAGGAACTATTATGGCAGCCATGCATGTTTCAAGCTTGCGCTGGAATATTTTATGTTCTTTGAGAATATATCAGAAGAGGCAGGCCCGTTAAGTGGTGATGAAGAAAAGATTCTTAAAGATATTAACAGCATTATAGACAGGTTTTTCCACGGAGCCCCTGGCAGTGAGGAATGCAAAGGGCTTGCAGAAGAACTCCTTACACTCAGGAAAGAAATTACTGGCAGGATGCAGGTGATTTCAGCGTATGTTGACTGTTTCTCTGTGTATGAGTATATTTTAAACCGTATTGAATACCGTTTTGCAGAAATGGATGATGAAATACCGGACGATATCCAGTTTACAGAAGATGTTGTCCAGTTTATATTCAGTTCAAAGGATAATGCTGCAATTAATGAAAAAGTACGTTTTATAACAGGACAGCTTCCGATGAGGATGTTAAGAAGCAAATATTTTGATATTATAAAAGAAAGTGTTTCTATTTATAAAGGTAATGAATTAAGCTCACTTGAGGGATTTGAATATATGTTCCGTACTAATGCAATGTTATATAAAGACGAAAATATGGATATATATTTTACAGAGTTTAAGGAAAGCCTTGATAAACTTAAGAAAGCAGACTTTGAAAATATAGACAGAAAGCAGTACAAAGCTTATAATGATATAGAAGAGGACAGTACCTACGAACTTCTTAAGCTGTCGGATTTATATATATTATTTGGGGAAATAACCAATCTTGCATATACGGTAATTGCTGCTGCGGCATATACAGAAGAAGCAGACAGGGTGCAGGACAAATCCCTTGGTGTGGCAGCTACCGTTATAAAGGGCATAAATGAGCTTTTTACAGGTAACAGGACTGATATATGGGAACTTGCAGGAGAGCCTTTTGAACTTGAAAAGGACATGCTTTCGTGGCTCTCAGAACTGCTTGATGAACTTACAGGCAAGCAGGAAACCATAAGTGAAATCCTTGATATGTCAGAAGCTGCGCTTGGACAGATTACAGAAGTACACAGCGGGGCTATAGACAGCCTCGGGCTTACAGAAGATTTTGACCTGCTTTTAAGGTTTTCACTCCTTAACTCAAACAGCACATTTGCAGAGCTTGGCATAGGCACAGAAGGCAGTGCAGATTCTGTGGAGGTGACACAGCAGATGGCAGATGAAATGGCAGGAAAGCTTATAAGTGAAGTAAAAGAGCTGTTTAAGGGCAGCAGCCGTATATTAAGAAGGGCCATAATGGCAAATACACTTGAGAAGATACCAGTATTCTTTAATACACCACAGGAAGTTGCTGATTATATATCTGTATCACTTTTACAATGTGATGATGAAGCTGAAAAATATGCTTCAAAGAAGATTATTATGGATGAAATGGAAGAATACAATATGTTCCAGAAGATAGAGGATGATGAAGAGTAGTTTTTTATCTTGTAATAAGAAAGGACAAAAAGCATGTTTGTCTGGAATAAAAAGATGTATATGGATGAAAAAGTAAGAAAAAAGCCTGCCAGGTACAAAAGGCTTGCTGGCAGGAAAAAATCTTTCAGGCAGTGCTTTTGTATTACATTTCCTGCCAATAGTGCCAATATCCTGGATATTTATCCTTCAAGGGAAATATGGTTTAAATACCAGGCTGTTACAGGTGTTGAAATAGTAGGGCTGGCGGCTGGCAGGGACAGCGCCATACAGCTTGTGGCGGATATAGTACATGATATTTATAAAAAGTACGGGGATATATCCCCAGGACTAGTTAAAGAATTTTTTGCATAACCAGGAAAGGAGGCGGGAAGATGGCAAAGGTTTTATTAACAGTTTTAAAATCGGCTTTATTCCTGCTTCTTGCAGTTATATTAATTCTTTTGTTAATTTTATGCCTTGTACTTTTTACCCCGTTAAAATACAATATATATGCAGAAAAATATGATGCCATTAAAGCAGAAGGCAAGGTGTCATGGCTGTTTGGTATAATAGTTTTTTCATTTTGCTATAATGACAGCAAAAGCAGTTATAAACTAAAGATATTTGGGGCAGATTATAAGAAACTGGCGGGATTTTTAGCAAAGTTTTTTAAGAAAAAAGAAAAAGAAGTGTATGATTTAGAAGCAGCAGAAGAACTTGTTAATGATAAAGATAAAGGGGAGGACTATGAAAAGAAGAAAGAAACTAAAACTTTTCCACAGAAAGAGGAAAACTTCCATATTAACAAAGATAAAACGCCTGTTAAGGAAAATAAAACGGATGCGTGGAAAGACAAAACGCCGCAGGAAGATGCAGAAGTGGAAATCAGGGATAAAGAAGATAAAAAAACTGTACAGCATGATAAGCACAATAGAGCAGATAAGGATAAAAGGACCGGCCGTCCTGTTATCCCTGTTATCAAAGACTTCTGGCAAAAAGTAAAACTAATACCAGTTAAGATAAGAAAATTTAAAGAAAAACTCCAGAAAATACCAGAAGCAGTACACAAAGGGACGGACAAAATAGCAAAAATAAAGGAGTTTATTTTCTCTGAAATTACAAAAAACATGTTTGCCCTTGCAAAAGACAAAGTGTTTTATTTACTAAAAAAGGTAAAACCACGCAAAATAAAGACAGATATTTTAATAGGTACCGGCGACCCGTGCCAGACAGGCTGGATTATTGGGGCAGTTGCTGTATTTATGGCTATGTCAGGTACATTCTTTAACATAACACCTGATTTTGAAAATAAAATCCTGCGTGGGAGAATCCAGGTTACAGGACATATACGGGCTGTTACTTTGCTAGCCGCCTTTTTAAAAATAATTATAAGCAATGAATGGAAAAGCTTTTATAGAGAAGCAAGGAAAATTAAGGAGGAATTTTAAATGGGAGATTTTAGTTCAACAGTCCAGTCTTTATTCAAAGGCATGGATGGTTTTCTTACAACAAAGACAGTAGTAGGTGATGCAGTGAAATTTGATGATGGCACAATAATACTTCCCCTTGTTGATGTAACCTTTGGCGTGGGGGCAGGCGCATTTTCAGAACCAGGCAAAAAAGAAAACGCCGGTGGCGGAATGGGCGGCAAAGTACAGCCTAGCGCAATACTTGTAATAAAAGATGGGGAATCAAAACTTGTCAATGTAAAGAACCAGGATGGCATTACAAAAATACTTGATATGGTTCCTGAACTTATAGATAAATTTGGCAAGAAGAAAAAGAACCAGGATACAGAAGAATATGGCTATGATGATTATGATGAAGATTATGATGAAGAAGAATACGAAGAGGAGGAAGAGTCATGATAATTGCCAGATATGCATAAAAAGGGGGTATTGCATGGTTTCACGGGATATAACAGCTAAAATGGAAACACTCTCCGCAGAAGATTATAATATGGTGGTAACTTTGATTAACAGGCTTGCTGAAAAACCATCAGATGTATTAAGGAAAGCAAGGAATAAATATGTGAAAGAAAATCCTATGACAATGGAGGAGATTGACATGGAGATAGAGAAGTATAGAAACGGGAATGTATAATGCTTGTTGTAATAGATACAAATATTATTGTTTCAGCATTGTTATCTCCAGCAGGAAGTGCTTTCCAATTTTTTTCAGAAGTTTTGGATGGGAAACATAATGTTTTGATTAGTGAGGATATTTATAAAGAATATAAAGATGTTCTTCATAGAGAAAAGTTTGGATTTGATGAAGAAATAGTATCTTTTATTTTAAACTGGTTTGTTAAAAATGCAATCTGGATAGAACCAAGCCAATCAACAGAACCAGTTCCAGATGAAGGGGACAGAGCATTTTTTGACTTGGCAAAGGCGTGCAAGGCAAAACTGGTTACAGGGAATATAAAACATTACCCAGTACATGAAATTGTTACATCATTAAAGGAAATTTTATAGTATTTATATTATTAGCTGTAATAGAGATAAACGAAAGTATAAAATGAACAGGAAAGGGGAAACCCTTTCCGTATTAATATAGAAAGCCAGAGGTTATAATGGAAAACTGTAAATTACTTTTATTTGATTTAGATGGAACCCTGCTTAGAAGTGATAAAACCATTTCGCAAAGAACCTTAAAGGCGTTACAGTCCTGCAGGGAAAAGGGTATATTAATTGGTGTATCTACATCAAGAAGTGAACAGAATGTTTTATCTTTTACAGGAAAATTACAGCCTGATATATTAATTACAAGTGGCGGTGCGCTGGTAAAGTATAAAGACCAGTACATATATAAAGCCATGTTTTCAGGAGAAGAAACAAAACAGATGGTTTCTTTAGCCAGAAAAATCTGTGGTGCTGGCTGTGAAATAACAATAGATACAATAGATGCCCATTACTGGAATTATAAAACCGACCCCAAAAACCAGGATAAAAGCTGGGGAGAAAGTATTTATACAGATTTTAATGGCTTTGAGGAAAGTTCACTGAAAATGTGTGTTGAAATTTTTGATGAAAAACAGGCAGAAGAACTTAAAGCACTACTAAAAGATTGTGACTGCATACGCTTTTCAGATGGATACTGGTATAAATTCACAAAGAAAACAGCCACAAAAGAAAAAGCAATTACAAAAATATGTGCTGAATGTGGAATTAAACCAGAAGAAATAACAGCCTTTGGTGATGACTATGCAGATATAGGTATGCTTAAGTTATGCGGCAAAGGTATTGCCATGGGAAATGCAATAGATGAAGTTAAAGAAAAAGCAGACCTTGTAATTGGCAGTAATGATGAAGATGGAATTGCAAAATATCTGGAAAGGAGAAACTTAGATTATTATACAATAGAAGATATATATGCATTACCTGAATGGCAGAGGGCAGAATTAATTGATGGTGAATTACATATGATGGAAACACCAGACAGAAAACACCAGGCATTAGTCCACTTTTTTGACTGGGCTATAGAAAATTATATCCATGAAAAAAATGGGGATTGTGAAGTTTATCCAGCCCCGTTTGCAGTATTTCTTAATGCAGATGAGGAAACTTATGTAGAGCCTGATATATCTGTTATCTGTGATAAAGATAAACTTACAGATAAAGGATGCAATGGTGCACCCGACTGGATTATTGAAATTGTATCACCTGGCAGCAGGGTTATGGATTATTCCAAAAAGCTGTTTAAATATAATGCGGCAGGCGTAAAAGAATACTGGATTGCTGATTTTTTGAAAAACAGGGTTATGGTATATAATTTTGAGCATGGTACATTAGAAGAATATACATTTTCAGATAAAGTTAAAGCGGGGATTTATGAAGATTTTGAGATAGATTTTTCTGGAATTAATATTGAGTGAATTGGGTGTGGCGCAAGGCTGCTGTGTCCCAGATGGAAGGCATTATTCATTCTGGGGCACGTTTCCACTAAAACAGCCCACGCAACGGTACATAGAATCTGCAAAAACCAGATTCAAGTACCGGCGGTGCTGTATTGCCCCTGCCATGAAATAATGCCTTCCATCTGGGACATTGCAACTTGCTGGATACTGGCAGCCTGCAATAATAAAAAATTAATTTAATTTTATTACTTCCCATTTCAAAATGTAAATTAGCTGGCAAAATTCCAAATGTGCTTCCAATGGATGGCTGTACGGAGCCGCCGGTGCTTAAGCCCCGTACTGTGGGGCTTTATGCATCCGTTGCGTGGGACGTCCAAGCGGAAGCGTGCCATACATGGAACACTTTGGAATTGCCAGCCTATTTTTTAACACCCATGCAAAATTGAAAATTTTTCTTGCAATTATACCAATTATTTGTTAGAATAGTCGTGTTGTGCAAATGAAACATAAATAATGTATTAAAATTAAGGAGGTGCTTACGATGGCAAAATGTTCAGTTTGTGGGAAAAGCGTCCACTTTGGTAATAAAGTGAGCCATTCACATAGAAGAAGTAATAAGATGTGGAAACCAAACATCAAATCCGTAAGGGTTAAGGTTAATGGCGGAACAAAGAAAATGCCAGTATGTACAGGATGTTTACGTTCTGGAGCTGTAGAGCGTGCGTAAGCGCATCCAGTAGATATACAGGAGAGCCGGTATTTACCGGTTCTTTTTGCATAGGGCAAAGCCGGGCTTTGCCCTTTTATGGTTTTTATATTATATATTAACCGCTTAACCGCAAAATAAATTATATCCAAGTATAAGACATAAAAGTATTATAAGAATTGCGACAATGCCATTATCCAGAAAAAGCATTATTGTCATCCCTATAGCTATCCAAAAGAGGATAAAACCGGCCATTCTGCGCATAATTACCACCATATTATTGTTCTTGCTTTGAAGGAAGCAATAAGTTATACTATATTATATGATGCAAGTCTGGAAAAATGAACCTGTATATAATTTAACGTGAATGGAGGATATATTATGAAAGGGAAAATGAGTACCCATATGGGAAATATTGTAATAGACCGTGATGTGCTGGCTAAATACGCAGGCACTGCTACCATGGAATGTATAGGGATAGCCGGCATGGCGTCTTTAAATGTCAAAGACGGGGTCGCAAGGCTTTTGAAAAAGGAAAATGCTGGCAGGGGTGTAAATGTATATATAGTAAATAATAAATTAAAAATAGAACTCCATGTCATTGTTGCATATGGTGTAAGTATACGTGCAGTAGCACAGAATGTACTGGAAAACGTAAGATATAAAATAGAAGAATTTACAGGTTTAGAGATAGAAGCAATCAATGTAGTTGTTGAAGGCGTCAGGATTATAGATGAAGATTAAGCAGGTAAGTAACCTTAATACAAGGAGGAATGGGAAAGTGAGTTTAAAATCAATAGATGCGGCAATGCTGCAGAAGATGTTTTTATCAGGCGCCAAAGCATTAGATGCAAAAAAGGATTATATAAATGAATTAAATGTATTCCCTGTGCCAGATGGTGATACAGGCACTAATATGACAATGACAATAATGTCTGCTGCAAAGGAAGCAGGAAACCTTGAAAACCCTGATATTAACCAGCTTGGCAAGGCAATTTCAAGCGGTTCGCTAAGAGGTGCAAGGGGAAATTCTGGTGTAATTATGTCACAGATTTTCCGTGGCTTTGTTAAAGGGATAAAGGGAAATAATGAACTTGATGTAAATATACTTGCCAATGCTGTGCAGCATGCCGCTGATACTGCCTACAAGGCTGTTATGAAGCCAAAGGAAGGTACAATTCTTACAGTGGCACGTGCGGGGGCTGACAAGGCACTGGATATAATAATTAATGATGATATAGATGATGTAATTGAGTTTTGTGATGCTGTGGCAGAAAGCATGGAGGAAGCACTTGCAAAGACCCCTGAACTGCTTCCTGTGCTTAAACAGGCAGGCGTGGTAGATTCCGGCGGTGAAGGGCTTATGACTTTCCTGCGTGGTGCAATAGATGCATTAAAGGGAAAAGTTTCTGATTTCACAATTATAAGCAACGGGACTTCCAAAGTAATTAAGGCAAACCTGCCAGCAGAAACTGAAGCAGATATAAAATATGGCTACTGCACAGAATTTATAATAATGCTTGAACGTAACCAGAATACAGCAGAAGCGCAGCTTAAGGAATACCTGCAGGGGATTGGTGACTGTGTTGTTGTAGTTGCAGATGATGAAATAATAAAGGTACATGTCCATACAAATGACCCAGGGCTTGCGATACAGAAAGCACTTTCATTTGGACAGCTTACAAGTATGAAAATTGACAATATGCGTGAAGAGCACCACGAGAAAGTTATACGTGATGCCACAAGGATTGCAGCACAGCAGAAAAATATACAGAAAGAGGATAAAAAAGAAGATACAGCGAAGAAGGAAGAACCACGCAAGAAAACAGGCTTTATAGTAGTATCTGCTGGTGACGGGCTTTCAGATATATTCAGGGATTTAAAGGCAGATTATATAATTGAGGGCGGGCAGACAATGAACCCGAGTACTGATGACATATTAGAAGCAATAGATAATGTCAATGCAGATAATATATTTATACTGCCTAACAATGGCAATATAATACTTGCTGCAAACCAGGCAAAGGAACTGGCAGAGGGCAAAAATATTATTGTAATCCCTTCAAAGAATATACCACAGGGGATTGCAGCGCTTATAAATTATTCAGAAGGAAGTTCTGTAAGTGATAATGAGAAAAATATGTCCAGGGAGATGTCAGATATCAAATCAGGCCAGGTGACATATGCTGTACGTGATACAAATATGGATGGCAGGGATATTAAAAAAGGCGATTTTATGGGGCTTACAGACAAAACCATTGTTTCTGTAGAGAAGAATGTAAAGGATGCTGCCATAAAGCTTATAGAAGGGCTGGTTGATGATGAATCAGAACTTGTAAGCCTTTATTATGGCGCAGATGCAACAGAAGAAGAAGCAGAAGGGATTGCAGATGAGATAACAGAAATATACAGCGGGGTAGATGTGGAAGTACAATATGGCGGACAGCCGGTATATTCTTACTTTGTATCTGTAGAGTAAAAATATAAAATTACAGCCCTTTTTAGGAAGGCGGGTTATTAACAGAAGTGGAATTAATTAGCAGCATAAGGAATATTAAGGGTATTGGCGGAAAAAGTGAGAAGCTCTTTAATAAACTGGGGATTTATACAGTAAAGGAGCTTCTTTGCTTTTATCCACGTGAATATGATATTTTTGGAAGTATAGAGCCTGTATCTTCTGTACAGGAAGGCAGGACAGTAATAATAGAGGCATTCCTTAAATCCTCCCCTAAGGTTACAATTTCAGGAAACCTTAAAATAACAAGGGCAGTATTTAAAGATGCAAGCGGGAGTATAGCAGCAGTATGGTTTAATATGCCATTTATGGCGAAAATACTCCGCATGGGCACACATTATATACTGCGTGGCAGGATTGTAAACAGGAACGGGTTTTTAGAACTCCGCCAGGCAAAGCTTCTTTCACGTCAGGAGTATGTAAACCTTACAGGCACACTACAGCCAGTATACAGCCTTACAGCAGGGCTTACAGGCAATGCTGTTGCAAAGGCAGTAAAAAGGGCGCTGGAGGAAACGGATTTAAATGGGGATTTCCTGCCAGCAGATATAAGGAAAGAGAATAACCTTATATTATGGAAAAAGGCAATTTATGCAATACATTTCCCGGCAAATAAAGAAGAGTGCATACAGGCAAGGCGGAGGCTTGTATTTGATGAGTTTTTCCTTTTTGCACTGGCACTTGGGCAGCTTAGGAAGACAAAAGATAAAATGGAATCACAATTTATAATGCACAAAGACGGACTGGCATGGCAGCTTTTAAATTCCCTTCCATATAAACTTACAAAGGCACAGCAGGCAGCGTGGCAGGAGATACAGGGGGATTTGCGGTCTGGAAAGGTTATGAACAGGCTTGTGCAGGGCGACGTTGGTTCAGGTAAAACAATAATCGCACTGCTTTCACTTCTTATGGCAGCAGAAAATGGTTTCCAGGGGGCAATTATGGCACCCACAGAAGTGCTTGCCATGCAGCATTATGAAACATTTACAGGGATGTTAGAACCACTTGGCATAAAAACGGGGCTTCTTACAGGTTCATTAACTGCCGCACAGAAAAAGAAGGTACATACACAGATAGCAGGGCATGAAATTGATATTATAATCGGCACGCATGCACTTGTACAGGAAAAGGTGGAATTTGAAAACCTTGGGCTTGTGGTAACTGATGAACAGCACAGGTTTGGCGTAAAACAGAGGGAAGCGCTTTATTCAAAAGGAAAAAGCCCGCATATGCTGGTTATGAGTGCAACGCCTATACCAAGGACACTGGCAATAATATTATATAGCGGTCTTGATGTGTCAGTAATAGATACAATGCCAGAGGGAAGGAAGCCTGTTAAAAACTGTGTTGTTGGCACTAATTACAGGCAGCAGGCATACAGGTTTATGCAGAAGGAGATAGAAGCAGGCCACCAGGTATATATAATATGCCCTATGGTAGATGAAAGTGAGAATATGGAAGCAGAAAATGTAACAGAATACTATCAGATGTTATGTGCCAAAATGCCGCCAGAAACAAGGATTTCATATCTTCATGGGAAGATGAAGCCTGCACAGAAAAACAGCATTATGGAAGAGTTTGCATCCCATAAAACGGATATACTTGTATCTACTACAGTTATAGAAGTAGGGATAAATGTACCAGAAGCAACTGTAATGATGATTGAAAATTCCGAACGCTTCGGGCTTGCACAGCTGCACCAGCTGCGTGGCAGGGTAGGGCGTGGCAGTGCACAGTCATATTGTATATTTATGGCAGGCAATGATTCCAAGGAAGTAATGGAAAGGCTTTCAGTAATTGGAAATTCCAATGATGGTTTCTATGTTGCAGAGCAGGATTTAAAGATGCGCGGCCCCGGGGACTTCTTCGGGATACGCCAGAGCGGAATGCTTGATTTCCAGCTTGCAGATATATACCAGGATGCAGATATACTATCTGCTGCCAGCAAAGCCGCCATGCGTTTTAAAGAACAGGATATAATGGAGATGTGTAAGAAATATGGCCGGTTAAAAGAGCAGATTATGTCTTATACTGGTACTGTTTTCTTGTAATTAAGTAAAAGGCAGCATTGATTTTTAAAAATAATCATAGTAGAATTAAAGAGCAGGTTATGGTTTGCTATTTTGTTGTGGAAGGAGCAAAAGGGGTATATGACAGATACACTTTACCCAGAGGAGAAGTTATTTGAACTTGGCAGGGTTAATTATAGTAAGCTTGTTTTATATTGTACAAGGCTTGAAGAAAAGGGATTCTGGGAACAGGCAGAACAGGTTATGAAGCAGTCAAGCACTGAAGTTTTAGACCTTTATGTACAGTCTGTCCTTATGAACCTTGCGGTGCATTGTGGTGAGATTCTGGACAGCCAGCGTGAATTTATGCGTATAATAACATCCAGCAATCCCTTATGTATCCCGGAGAGTGGCAGGATAAACAGGGCTGCATACAATGACAGCAGGCGTTTTTATGAACTGCCGCCTGTGCTTTTGCAGCTTTGCGGGCTGTATGACAAAGAACATAAAGGGGATATGACACTGTATTTTCTGGATGCATTTTTGAATATATTACTGTGTATGGCATACCTTAACCACGGCAAGGATATACAAATAAATGATTTTATACAAAAATACTATGAAAAGATAAGCAATTTCATTATAGACCAGAATATAAGCTGGAAGCAGGAATATATTAAAAGAAAGCTGATGCCAGACGGGATAAGCTGTGATATAAGCTGGCTAAAGGAGAGAAAGAAAAAAGCAAAAGACCAGAAGGAAGATATTAAAAAACAGGATAAAGAGATAGAAAAAACCACAGATACTCCTGCAAAGAAGCAGGCAAAGAAAAAGGCAAAGAGAACCAGGAATACTGTAAAGAATAAGGCAAAAGCCATAAAAACAGAAACAATAAATAATATGGCAGCAGCAGAGGCTGAAGAAAGAAAGCAGGAAGAGGAAGCCGCACGGAAAGAGGAAGAGAAAAAGCGTTTAAAAGAGGCATTTTTTAAACGTGTTGAGGAGGATGCAAGGCTTGCAAAGGAAAGGGAAGAAAAGCTTGCAAAGGAAAAGTTCCTTGCAGTAAAGAAACGGCTTGAAGAAAGGGAAAGGGCGGAGCAGGAGGAACAGGAAAGGCAGATTAAGGCACTTCTTGATGAATTAAATTCGCTTGTCGGTTTAAAGGATGTTAAAGGTGAGATACAGTCACTTGCTAACCTTATCAAGATAAGGAAGTTGCGTGAGAAAATGAATATGCCGGTTATGGACATGTCTTACCATATGGTATTTACCGGGAACCCGGGTACAGGCAAAACTACTGTGGCAAGGCTTGTAGGCAGGATATATAAAGCGCTTGGCATACTTTCTGATGGCAAAATGGTAGAAACAGACCGTTCGGGGCTTGTGGCAGGGTATGTAGGGCAGACCGCAATAAAAGTACATGAGATTATTGAACAGGCAATAGGGGGCGTGCTTTTTATAGATGAAGCATATTCACTTGTAAACCCTGATGTGCCAAATGATTTTGGCAGTGAAGCAGTTGATACGCTTGTAAAGCTTATGGAAGACCACAGGGACAACCTCGTAATAATAGTGGCAGGCTATACAGAAGAAATGAAAACATTTTTAAAAAGCAATACAGGGCTTATATCACGTTTCAATAAGTTTATAAATTTCCCGGATTACAGCACAAAAGAGCTTATAGATATTATGGACGTTATGGCAGGTGAGGCAGGGCTTAAAATAGAAGAAAGTGCTAAAAAACTTGTATCAGAACAGCTTGCCGGCATGGAAAAAGAAGAGTGGGAAGACTTTGGAAATGCAAGAGGGATAAGGAACATGTTTGAGAGGATTGTAACAAACCAGGCAAACAGGCTGGTACAGTCCGGGATGCCAACTAAAGAACAATTAATGACAATAACCGCGCAGGATGTAACCTGAAATCTCCCTAAAACCGTCTGGTTCCGCCATTTTAGGTGCATTTATATAACCGGAAGCGCATATTTTCCAAATTAAAGGCGGATTTGACCACAAAAGAATGATATGTTACAATAAGACGATAACCAAAATCTTATAGGCGGTGTGTTTATGAAAATCATAGCAGGAACAGCAAGGGGCATGAACCTTGTAACCCCACAAGGGCGGCATACAAGGCCAACAACTGGCAGGATAAAGGAAACCTTGTTTAATATAATACAGGCTGATGTGCCAGACAGCCGTTTCCTTGATTTATACAGCGGAAGTGGAAGCATTGCAATAGAAGCATTAAGCAGGGGCGCAAGGGAAGCTGTACTTGTGGACAATAATAAGGAAGCACTTTCATGTATTAATGCAAACCTTAAAAAGACACATTTCCACGACAGGGCAAAGGTGATGCCCTTAGAGGTTCTTCATGCATTAAAGAAACTCACAGTTAAAGGTAAAGCTTTTGATATAATTTTTATGGACCCTCCATATGGAAGGGGATTTGAAAAAGAAGCAACAGGGTTTCTTTTAAACTCAAACCTTGTAGAAAGCGGTACGCTTATAATAATAGAAACATCAATAGATGACGATATATCATATATTGAAGGATTTCCATGTAAAATGGAGAAAGTTAAGGAATATAAGACAAATAAGCATATTTTTCTGAGGATATAATTATGGCAGCAGCAGTATTTCCGGGAAGTTTTGACCCGGTTACAACAGGACATATGGATTTAATAGAAAGGGCAGCCGCCATATTTGACAGGCTGGTAATAGGCGTGCTTGCCAATAGCAGCAAAATCCCGCTATTTACAGTAGAAGAGCGTGTACAGATGTTAGAGGGGCTTACAAAGGACATGCATGGCATAGAAGTATTATCATTTGACGGGCTTCTTGCCGATTTTGTTGAAAAGACAGGTGCAGATACAGTTATAAGGGGAATAAGAAGCCCGTCAGATTTTGAATATGAGCTTCCCTTAGCCCAGGCAAACTATAAACTTAATTATAAAGCAGATACTTTATTTCTGGCAACAAGGCCGGAATATTCATATATAAGTTCAAGCGCAGTAAAGGAACTGGCAAGATATAAAGGTGATATTGAAGGGTTTGTGCCAGAGGCGATTTACCAGTTCCTCAAAAAGAAGTACAATTACCCAGATTAATTATGCCTGTACGGCAGATAGGAGTGTACATATGCAGGTTAGCAGGATTGAGCAGAAGATTGAAGATATTTATGCATTTGTGGAGAGTTGTAAAATGCAACATTTATCAACAACTAAGGTGGTAGTACCGAAGAATGAATTATATGATTTACTGGACGATTTACGCCGTGATGTACCAGAGGAGATAAGAAGGTACCAGAAGATACTCAGCCAGAGGGACGCAATTCTTGAAGATGCAGAGGCGAAAGCCAATGAAATACTTGTAGATGCCAGGGAACAGTACAGGGGTATGGTTGAGGAACACAGCATAATGCAGCAGGCTTACCAGCAGGCACAGCAGATGGTACAGCAGGCAGCAGATAAAGCAGATGAAATAGTTGCCAATGCATTAAAACAGGCAGAGGAAATAGGCAGTGGGGCAATTTATTATACAACGGATATGCTTGATATGGCAGAAAAGGTTATTGCAAGTGCATATGAAGGTGCAGTAAACAATTCTAATGCCCTTGAAGCTGCTTTAAGGAATTATCTTGAAACAATACGGCAGAACAAAGCAGAACTTCTGGCGTCAAATGCACCTGAAGAAGATACAAGGCAGATGAATATGCCGCCAAAACTTGAAGAAGAACCAAAGGAATAGAAAGATGGCGGGAAGTACAGGCGCGTAAATCCTGGCGGGGAGGATTGTTATGAATACAAAGAATGATGTTGAGGTTATTATAAATGGTAAGCAGTATACGATGAGCGGCTATGAAAGTAGTGAGTATTTACAGAAAATTGCTGCACACATTAATGAAAAGTTTGCGCTGTTTAAAGAGAAGGAAGGTTACAGCAGGCTTGATACAGATATGAAATATATAATGCTTGCAATAAACCTTTCTGATGATTACCATAAAGCCCAGAACCTGGCTAATGACCTGCGTATTGAAAATGAAGAAATGGGAAAAGAAATATTTGATATGAAACATGAACTGATATCAATGCAGGCGCAGATGGGGGCGCTTGAAGAGAAGATAAAAGTCCTTGAAGAAGAGAAGAAGAAAGCAGAACATGATGTAATAAGACTTGAAACAGAACTTGGCACAGTGCCAGATAAGAATAAATAATGACAGTAAGGGAGGCTGTTTTATATTGCAGCCGCCCTTTTATTGTATACCAGACAGGGGGTTAACGTATGGAGAATAAAAAGAAAGGTCCTGAGATACTTGCACCAGCAGGTTCAATGGAAAGCCTGTATGCTGCGGTAAATGCAGGCTGTGATGCTGTTTATATGGGCGGGAGCATGTTTGGGGCAAGGGCATATGCAGATAACCCAGACCGTGAAAACCTTTTATATGCAATTGATTACTGCCACCTGCATGGTGTAAAACTATATATGGCTGTTAATACCCTTCTTAAAGAAGATGAAATTATGGACAGCCTTTATAATTATATAATGCCATACTATGAAGCCGGGCTTGACGCAGCAATAGTACAAGATACAGGGGTTATATATATGCTCCATAAGTATTTCCCAGGACTTGCACTCCATGCCAGTACACAGATGACACTGGTATCAGGGGAAGGTGCAGGGCTTTTAAAAGACTATGGCATAACAAGGGTTGTACCAGCAAGGGAACTGTCACTTGAAGAATTAAAGCAGGTAAAAAAGGATACAGGGCTTGAAACCGAGGTATTTGTGCATGGTGCGCTCTGCTATTGTTATTCAGGCCAGTGCCTTTTTAGCAGCCTTCTTGGCGGGAGAAGCGGCAACAGGGGCAGATGTGCACAGCCATGCCGCCTGCCTTACCAGCATGGTTTACAGGGAAAGAAGCAGGAAAGTTATATTTTAAGCATGAAAGAATTGTGTACCCTGCCATATATAGGCGGGCTTATAGAAGCAGGCACAGATTCATTTAAGATAGAAGGAAGGATGAAAAGCCCTGCATATACTGCACTTGTTACATCAATATACAGGAAATATACAGATATTTATATAAATTATGGCAGGGAAGGTTATAATGCCTATATCCAGAAGCACAAAGAAGATTTCAGGCATGACAATGAAATGCTTGCAGAAGTATACAACAGGGAGGGTTTTACGGACGGTTATATTTACAGAAAGACACATGGAAGGAACCAGAAAGAAAACATGCTTGCTTCCAGAAGGCCAAAGCACGGGGGTGTCTGTATTGGAAAGGTGGTTAGTACAGGGAAGGGAAAACTGGAATACAAGCTTTCTAAAGATGTAAATGCAGGGGATGTTGTAGAGTTCAGGAACCATTCTATGGATACATTATATGAATACACCACCAGTACAGGCATTAAATCCGGGAATACTGTAGAAGCAAGGTTTTCAAAGGGATGTAATATACGCCCGGGTGATATGGTTTACAGGACAAGGAACTCCTTTGTGATGGACAGCATAAAGACAAAGTATCTGGAAAATAATAACAAGGTGCTGGCAACAGCCTGTTTTAAGGCAGCAGCAGGGGAGAGGGCAAGCCTGTATTTAGAAAAAGACGGTATTAATGTAACAGTATATGGTGATGTATGCCAGAAGGCAGAAAAAAGCCCTGCAACAGATGCTTCAGTACGTAAAAGCCTTTTACAAACAGGAAATACAGAGTTTGAGTTTAAAGAAACAAAGATTATAATAGAAGATGGGTTGTTCCTGCCAGTATCAATGCTTAAAAATATGAGGCGTGAAGCACTTGCAAAACTTAAAAGCGAGATAACCGGGAGTTACAGGCGCAGCGCAGATATTGCATCCTTTGTAAAAGATATAGATAAATATAACACCAGCATACAGACAGCCACACAACCAGTTTATAAAGCATCTGTAATGGATTTAAAACAGCTTGGGGCAGTGCTTTGTGACCAGAAGATTTCAGAAGTCTGTATAAAAACAGAACTTTTAAGCAGCGGGGACGCTAGAGAAGCATTAACAAGGGTACATTTATCGGGCAGGAAGTGCTATGTGGTAATGCCGCATATTTTCAGGAAGAAAGACTGGGATTATGAGGAAAAAATGGCAGCAGGGGGCAGAAGCATTTACCAGTATAAATGGGATGGTTATCTTATAAGAAACCTGGAAAGTTATGCTTTCTTAACTAAGGTATGCGGGATAAACCCGGAAAATATTGTTACAGATACAGGACTTTATACTATGAACAGCTTTGCAATGGATTTCTGGAAAGAACATGGCGTTACAAGGCATACAGTGCCATTTGAACTGGAAATGCCTTGTATAAAGCAGATTGCAGGGGATTTTATGGAAGCAGTCCTGTATACACATATACCACTTATGGTATCTGCACAGTGTACATTGTCAAACCTGGCAGGATGCAGTGTAAACCAGAAAGACAGGCAGGTTATATTAAAAGATATTAAAGGAAGGGAGTTTATAGTAGTTAATTATTGTAAATACTGTTATAGTACAGTTTACCAGAAAGTCCCGTTAATGGCTTTATCCTGTATAAAAGATTTAACTAATGCAGGTATAAGGGGGTTCAGGTATGATTTTACAATAGAAGATGCAGAAGAAACCAGCATGGTATTAGCTGGCAGATACAATGGACAAACCCATACAGGGCATTACCGTAAAGGGGTTTTATAGTCTGGGGGCTTAATATGGACAAAAAAGAAGCAGTTAAAAAACTAATGGATATATTTGGTGATATGGATATTATAGGGGTACTCCACACTATACTGGTTGCCGCCTCCAAATATATAATAATAATATTGTTTGCTATATATACATGGCACTGCTTTACAGTATTTTTAGGTAACAATACAGACAGAAAAGAAAAAGTATATAAAAGGCAGAAACATATAATGTACTGCATACATTTTATATGTTCGCTTGTGTTATATTTAAACAGCCTTGATATAAAAATTATAATATACTACCTTATACAGCTTGTATTTTTTATATTTGTGGACAAGACCTATTCATATGTATATAAGGGGCTTTCAAAAACCTTGTTAAATAATATGCTTATGCTTATGGCAACAGGATTTATAATGCTTGGGCGGCTTGGAAAGGGATATGCCGCAAGGCAGATGGCATTTGCTGCTGCAATATGCTTTATAAGCCTGTTTATACCATACCTTATAGAAAAGTTTGCATATTTTGACAGGTTTGGCTTTATATATGCAGTAATTGGCATAATACTGCTTGCGCTTGTATTTGTAATAGGAGAGGAAAAATATGGTGCTAAGAACTGGATAATAATAGGAAAGTTTGCCTTACAGCCATCAGAATTTGTTAAGATAATATATGTATTTTTTGCGGCAGCACTGCTTGCAAAGTCCACAAGCTTTAAAAATGTTATAAAGGTTTCAATATTTGCTGCAATACATGTATTAATACTTGTTGCAGAAAAGGACTTAGGCGCAGCGCTTATATTTTATATAACATATATTGTTATATTATTTGTTGCAAGCAGGAATGCAATATATTTAGGCGCAGGCTTTGCAGCTGGTACAGTGGCGTCAGTAGTGGCATATAATTTATTTACACATGTACAGACAAGGGTAACAGCCTGGAGTGACCCTTGGAGTTATATAGATACAGCAGGCTACCAGGTTGCACATTCACTCTTTGCAATAGGTACAGGCGGCTGGTTCGGGATGGGTCTTGGCGAAGGCATGCCAGGTGTAATCCCTGTTGCAGAAAGTGACTTTATATTCTCCGCAATATGTGAAGAACTTGGTTTTTTCTTTGGTATATGCATTATTCTTGTAGAAATAAGCTGTTTTATTATGTTTATTAATATATCACTTAAAATGCAGAGAAGATTTTATAAACTGGCAGCACTTGGGTTAAGCATAGAATATATCTTCCAGGTATTCCTTACAATAGGCGGAGTTACAAAGTTTATACCATCAACAGGTGTTACACTGCCACTTGTAAGCTATGGCGGAAGTTCAGTTATAAGCACAGTAATTTTATTCAGCATAATACAGGGCATGTATGTCTTAAATGGTGACAAGGAGGAGTTGCATGAAAAGAGGGATGGAAGAAGCCGGGATTAATGGCATAATAAATGGGGATTCTGTTAAAAGGGGTAATACACAGATTATAATAGTGACATATTCAGTTGTAATTGTATTTATGTGCATGATAGGTTATCTTGTACACTTTATGGTTAATGACAGCAGTGAAGTTATTAATAACCCTTATAACAAACGGCGGAATATACTTGCAGAGCGTATTGTGCGTGGAAGTATATATTCTTCTGATGGAAAGGTTCTTGCAAGGACAGTTACAGACGGTGATGGCAATGAGAAAAGGGAGTATCCTTATAATGATATATTCTGCCATGTTACAGGAAGGACTGCCAACAGCATGACAGGTGTGGAACTTTCACAGTGCTATCCGCTTTTAACCTCACATTCAAATCCTTTAAAACAGCTTGCCAATACTTTCCGCGGGGAGAAAAATAAAGGGGATGATGTATATACAACACTTGATGCAGGGCTGCAGCAGGTGGCATATAATGCACTTGGAAACCATAAAGGGGCTGTTGTTGCATTAGAACCATCTACCGGGAAGATACTTGCAATGGTTTCAAAACCGGGCTATAACCCGAATACTGTAGGAAGTGACTGGGACAGCCTTATTGAGGACAAAGATTCACAGTCAGCACTTGTAAACAGGGCAACACAGGGGCTTTATCCGCCAGGTTCCACATTCAAAGTGCTTACAGCCATAGAGTATATCCTTGAGAACCCTTCATCTTATAAGAAATATTCATATAAGTGTGAAGGTTCAGATTCATTTGAAGGCAATGTTATAAACTGTTACGCAGGACAGAAACACGGCAGCCTGGATTTAGGCCATTCACTTGCGGACTCATGCAATTCATCATTTGCCAATATAGGCATGTCATTAGATATTAATTCTTTCAGGAAACTCTGCAATAAATTTATGTTTAATAAAAAGCTTCCTGTTAAATTTGAATATAACCAGAGTAAATTTTTACTGGATAAGAAATCTGGTACTGCTGAAATTATGCAGACAGCAATAGGCCAGGGCAAAACTACAATAACACCGTTACAAAATGCAATGATAGCAGCTACAATAGCCAATGGCGGTGAAATGATGGTGCCTTATGTTACAGACCATACAGAAAATGATGCAGGCCAGATAGTAAAATCATATGGGCCGGTTTCAAATGGAAATATTATAGATAAAGATGTGGCAGATATTATAGGAAAGTTTATGATGTCTGTAGTAGAAGACGGGACAGCCTCATCATTAAGCAGCCTGCCATATAAAGTAGCCGGGAAAACAGGCTCGGCAGAATTTGACTCAGAAGGGACATCACATGCATGGTTTATAGGTTATGCACCTGCTAAAAAACCAAGGATTGCGGTAAGCATAATAGTAGAAGGCGCAGGGACAGGAAGCCAGTATGCAGTACCAGTGGCAAAAGAAATGTTTAAAGACTACCTTGGCGGCTGAGAGTTTTTATACAGCTGCCTGTACTGTTTTGGTGTATATCCCGTATATTTTTTAAACTGCCTGTTGAAATTGGACAGGTTCCTGAAGCCGCAGGCATATGCAATTTCTGTAGAAGATGCACTGGTATTCCTTAACATTGTACAGGCATTTTTAATACGTAGCTGTATAACGTATTCAATTACACTTGTGCCTGTTGCCTTCTTAAAACAGTACATAAAGTAACTTTTACTTAAATGTACTATCTCTGCAAGCTGTCCTGTGGAGATATTTTCCATATAATTCTGGTTAATAAATACAAGGGCAGAGCGGATGCCTGCAACAGTCCTGTCATCTTGTTTCTTTATAGTTTTTATAATCCCGTTTTCTTCTAAAAGGCATATAAGGTATAAAAGGGCACTTTTCATATGTAAATCTGCAACAGGTGTATTCTTTTTCATATTTGTAAAAACCTGTTCCACACATTTCTTTATCTCACAATAAAATTTATCTGCCCTGGTTACAGGCGCTGCAATATCACAATTTCCGTTTATCATAGGGCTGATGCAGGAAATAAAACTTCTTTCTTCCTTATTTGCACTAAGCATTTCTTCACGGAATACCAGTGTGTCATATACCTGGTTAAAATCACCATAAGGATATATGGCATGCAGCTTTCCAGGTAAAACTATAATAATATCCCCTTCACCAGTTACAAAACTTTTATTTCCATATGTAAACCTGCCTTTGCCACTTATAATATAATTTATCTCAAACTCCTTATGCCAGTGGAGGGGGACAAAAGGAAAATATTCCGGGATACGGCATTCATAATAACTATATGGGATACTTAAGGAACCATGCTGCTTTTTTTCTTTTGAAGATATATTTTCCATAAAAATATCCATGCCTTTCCATAAAAAAATATTATAGTATCATTTTACAGTATGATTATAGTTGTTTTTATTATATATAAGTATTATTATACCACCATAAATAATAAATACAAGCCGCCGGAGGCGGCATGGGAGGATTATATGGCAAAATGGATTGATAACGCAATATTTTATGAAATTTACCCACAGTCTTTTAAGGACAGCAACAATGACGGGATAGGTGATTTTAACGGCATTATTGAAAAACTTGGTTACATTAAGGAACTTGGATGTAATGCTATCTGGATGAACCCGTGTTTTGAATCACCATTTAATGATGCAGGATATGATGTATCAGACTATTACAAAACAGCACCCCGTTATGGAAGTAATGAGGATTTAAAACACCTGTTTGATGAAGTGCATAAAATGGGTATGCATATATTATTAGACCTTGTGCCGGGGCATACTTCGGTAAAGCATAAATGGTTCCTGGAATCCATGAAGGCAGGTGAAAATGAATTTACTGACCGTTATGTATGGACAGATGATATATGGGAATCACCAGAAGGAATGGGCTGTATACGTGGCATTTCGGAAAGGAACGGTTCATGTGCAGTTAATTTCTTTTCCACCCAGCCGGCATTAAATTATGGTTTCTACAAACCGGAACGCCCGTGGCAGCAGCCTGTAGATGCGGACGGGCCAAAAGCAACAGTTGCAGCATTAGAGGACATTATGCGTTTCTGGCTGGATGCAGGCTGTGATGGTTTCCGTGTGGACATGGCAGGCTCACTTGTAAAAAATGATGAGGATTTTAAAGGCACAATAAAACTCTGGCAGGGGATACGTGCATTTTTAGACAGGGAATTTCCAGATGCGGCATTAATATCAGAATGGGGAGAGCCTGACAAGTCCCTTGAAGGCGGTTTCCATATGGATTTTTTGCTCCACTTCGGGCCGTCACATTATAATGATTTGTTCCGCTGTAGTGAACCATATTTTTCCAGCCGTGGAAAAGGTGATATTTCAGAATTTGTAAAAACATATAAAGAAAACTATAATAAAACCTCACAAAAAGGGCTTATTTGTATTCCTTCCGGCAACCATGATATGGAACGTATGGCAAGATACCTTAAAGGGGATGAATTAAAGCTGGCATTTGCTTTCCTGCTTTCCATGCCTGGTGCACCTTTTATATATTATGGTGATGAAATTGGAATGAATTATGTAGAGAACCTTGTTTCAGTAGAAGGAGGGTACGGGCGTACCGGCTCACGTTCACCTATGCAGTGGGATAATACCAGAAATGCAGGCTTTAGCGGTGCACCTGCAGACAAACTTTACATACCTTTAGACAACAGTCCTGGACGCCCGGATGTAGAGAGCCAGGTAAAAGACGTGGATTCACTTTATAACGAAGTAAAAAGGCTTATAAGTCTTAGGAAAGCACATCCTGCATTACAAAATATGGGAAAAATTGAATTTATCTATGCAGAAAGCCATGCATTTCCTTTTGTGTACCTGAGAAGTTCAGAGGAAGAAAAAATACTTGTAATTATAAACCCTTCAGGAAAAACAGCATCATTTAAATGTGGTTTCCCATTAGATGGAAAGTTATATTCCTCCGGGGGCAGCATAACAAAAGAGGACGGGGTAGTGGAAGTACCTGCAGTATCATCCGGGTTTTACAGGGTTTAAGCAGTATGTTAATCCATTTGTAATTTGTGCTATAATAAACAGGCTGGTTATTGCCACTTTGTGGCAGTAACCAGCTTGTTTAGCGTGTAAGGTATACAAAAGCAGAAAATTGTGATATACTTTTTTTATTACTATTATATTATTTGTGCCTGCGGGCCAAAGTCTGCGGGTATTTGAAAGGCATGGGGGATTTCTATGAAAAAATATCTGGCGTGGTGTTTTGCGTTATTCCTGCTGGTATTTTGCACTGGAGGCTGTGGAAAGGTAAAAGAGGAAGTCCAGAGAAAAGAGCTTTACCGTGCAGCTGCACCAGTATATGATGAAAAGTATATTACAGTTGGATTTATCCAGACTGGAAAAGAATCAGACTGGAGGGATGCCAACACAAATGATTACCTGGATACTTTTACAGAAGACAGAGGCTATAAGCTGGTATATATAGATGGAAATTCAGATTCAGGACGCCAGGTTAAAGCGGCTTATGATTTAGTTGCCCAGAATGTTGATTATATTATTATTGACCCGATTGTAGAGGATGGATGGGAAGATGTACTGGAGTTTGCAAAGCAGAAGGAAATCCCTGTTATCATAGCAGACAGAGGGGTAAGCGCAGACCCGTCATTATATAAGTGCTGGATTGGTTCTGATTTTAAGACAGAAGGGATTAAAGCAGCAAAGTGGCTAAATGATTATCTTGAAGAAAGTGGCCGTAAGGATGAAGATATTAATATTGTGCTTCTTGAAGGGACAAAAGGGGCATCAGCTGCCATTGGGAGGACAGAAGGGCTCTCAGGGGAGATAGCAAAGCACAAGAACTGGCATATACTTACAAGCCGCTGTGCTAATTTTACACAGGGGGAAGGGAGGGATGTAATGGAACAGGTTCTTAACCAGCATAAAGACATTGATGTAGTTATTTCAGAGAATGATAATATGATGTTTGGGGCAATGAAAGCAATGGAGCAGGCGGGTATGAAGTATGGGGCAGGCGGGGACATTATTACTATGTCTTTTGATGCACTCAGTGAAGCGTTCCATATGATGAAAGAAGGAAAACTAATGGTTTCTGTTGAATGCAATCCCCTTATTGCAGGAATTGCAGAGGAGGTAATACAAGACCTGGAGCAGGGCAGGGAGGTTGGAAAGATACAATATGTAAAGGAGTCTGTTTTTACTTATAAAAACGCTGCACAGCATATAGATAACAGAAAGTATTAGGTAAGGGGAATGAAAAAATCACTTAAAAAGAAAATGTTATTGCTCATTTTTAGTTTTGCCATTTTACTAAATATAGTAAGTATTGTAATGAATTACCAGAACTTTGCATCAACAGCAGAACAGGCAAATTATTCTACAGCAAGTACGGTAGCAGAAACCTGTGCCCTTATTATTGATGGTGATGCCCTGGAAAGTTATGTAGAAACCGGGCAAAGGGATAATGCATACTATGCAACATGGAACAAACTGCTGGATTATAAAAATACAAACAAGGACATTGTATATTTGTCAGTAGTCTGGTTTGATGAAGAAGGAGGCAATTATATATTTGATACAGACCTGACAGAGAATGGCGCTTTCCTGGGGGATAAGATTGCATTTGATTCCAGCCAGCTGGATAAGAAAAATGAACTGGTTAAATGTAACAAGCGCCTGTTTATCACTTATGCAGACAGGATGGACTTATACCGGCCGGTACGGTCTTCTTATAATATCCCTATGGGATATGTTATTGTAGGGATTTCAACAAAGGAAGCCGCCAGGGAACAGGAAAGTTATCTTGTGAAACTTGTAATTGTACTTTCAACACTTACACTTGTTATAACATTTTTCTTTGTCTGGATGGTTGACCGTTCTATCTTAAAACCAGTCAACCAGCTTTCTGTAGCAGTATCAGGATATGCAAATCCAGGAAGGCTTAAAGGGGGTGAATCCCCATTATCCAGGTTATCAATACATACTGGTGATGAGATTGAGAACTTATTCCACTCTGTTAAAAAAATGGAGTCTGATATCCTGGATTCATCCAATAACCTTGCAATAGCGATGTGGAACAGCCAGCATGACAGCATGACACAGCTCTATAATAAAAGGTATCTTGCAGAATGTTCGGATGAATACAGTATGATGAAGTCCGCCGGGGTTTTCTACTTTGATGTGGACAATCTTAAGAAGATGAATGATATCTGCGGGCATGAATGTGGTGATGAAGTAATTAAAAAAACAGCAGATTTTGTCAGAAAATACCAGACAGAAAAAAGAGCCGGCTTCCGTATGGGTGGTGATGAGTTTATGCTGCTTGTAGGAAATGCAGGAAAAGATGAAATGGAAAGATGTGCAAGGCAAATGAAAGCAGACCCGGAAACAAAACTTACACCACCTAACAGCAAAGTACAGTGCAGGATTGCCATTGGTTATGCTTTCCAAAGCGGGGATATTGACCTTGACAGCCTGATAAAAGAAGCAGACCAGGATATGTATAAGGATAAGCAGAGCCACCGCTGATAAATTATATTTAACGTTGCAAATAATCAGAAAAAGATGTATACTGTATGAAATGTGTTCACACCAACCAGGAGGATTTGCAATGATTGAAGCAATTAGTTGTGGCGGTGTGGTAATTTTCAGAGGAAAGATTTTGCTGTTATATAAGAATTATAGGAATCGTTATGAAGGCTGGGTTCTTCCAAAGGGAACTGTTGAAGAAGGTGAAGAATACAATGAAACTGCTTTACGTGAGGTACGTGAGGAAACCGGAGTATCGGCTAATATAATTAAATATGTTGGTAAGAGCCAGTACAGCTTTAATACACCAAGGGACATGGTGGTCAAGAATGTACACTGGTATCTTATGATGGCTGACAGTTATTATAGCAAACCACAGCGCGAAGAATATTTTGAGGATTCAGGGTATTATAAATACCATGAAGCATACCATTTATTAAAATTTTCAAATGAGAAACAGATGCTTGAAAGGGCATACGGGGAATATATCGACCTGAAAAAAGGTAATTTATGGGGAAGCCGTAAGTATTTCTGATATATATGTGGAAAGTAGCTATTATGTACCATAAAATAATTTTGATAAGTCCAATTTACTTGACATGGTTACTTAAAAGATATATAATCTATTATAAGAATTGTAGTCAAATAGGACTGACTAAAGAAAAATGAAGTTTTCTGAAAGTTCCTTATACAGAGTTTGTAATAGGTTTGTGGGTGGATTTATTACAAGTGGGACTTGATAATAATTTATGCAAGGGAGAATGACCATGGGAAATAATATTTTAATAGTTGATGATGCAGCGTTCATGCGAATGATGGTGAAAGACATCTTAACAAAAGGTGGTTATAACGTTATAGGTGAAGCTGAAAATGGTGTTGTTGCCGTACAGAAATACAGTGAGTTAAAGCCAGACCTGGTTACATTGGATATTACAATGCCAGAGATGGATGGTATACAGGCTCTTAAAAAGATAAAAGAAGTAGATGCCGGGGCAAATGTCATTATGTGTTCTGCAATGGGACAACAGGCGATGGTTATTGAAGCTATCCAGAACGGGGCTAAAGACTTTATAGTTAAGCCATTCCAGGCGGACAGGGTTTTAGAAGCTGTCCAGAAAGTCATTGGTTAGTTGGCCGTTACATATTTATAAGGACGTCAGTTTTAAATATTATGTATTGCAATGCCATCAGGGGTATAAGGTATACAGTATTTCCTTATACTCCTGTTTTTATATGCAAGGAAGTGTACAGAAATGCAAAAAAAGCAATATAAACATTTTATTATATTGCCTTTTAATATTCCTTATAATGCCGCTGATGGGACTCGAACCCATATGGTTTCCCGTGCGATTTTGAGTCGCATGCGTCTGCCAGTTCCGCCACAGCGGCTTGTACCAATTATAGTTTTACAACTTTAATTATCTTACCATTTTTTTCAGGTGTTGTCAAATAAAAAATAATTCCTATCTTGACAATAGGAATTATAGTGTTATAATTATCTTATATCATACCAAAATACTATGATATAGTTTTAATGGAGGTGCATATGGATAAATTAATTTATTTGGACAATGCTTCTACAACACAGGTTTATCCTGAGGTTTTTAAAGCTATGAAGCCATATTTTACAGAATACTATGGCAATCCGTCAAGCATATACAGTTTTGCAGGAGAGAGTAAAAAGGCTGTTGACAGCGCAAGGGATAAAATTGCAGGTTTTATAGGTGCAAAGCCAGAGGAGATATATTTTACTGCTGGTGGCAGTGAATCTGATAACTGGGCTATAAAGGCAACAGCACAGGCTTATTCTGGCAAAGGAAAGCATATTATTACTACAACAATAGAGCACCATGCAGTCCTTCATACATGCCAGGCCCTTGAAAAGCAGGGATTTGAAGTTACCTATATAAATACAGACAGTGAAGGTATAGTGGATATTAATGAATTAAAAGCAGCAATACGCCCTGATACAATTCTTATATCAGTTATGATGGCAAATAATGAGATAGGGACTATACAGCCTGTTGCAGAAATTGGGAAGCTTGCAAAAGAGAAGGATATATTGTTCCATACAGATGCAGTGCAGGCTTTCGGGCAGCTCCCAATCAACGTGGATGACTGCCATATTGATATGCTCAGCGCCAGCGGACATAAATTAAACGGACCAAAGGGAATCGGTTTTCTGTATATTCGTAAAGGAGTGAAAATCCGCTCCTTTGTCCATGGCGGGGCGCAGGAGAGAAAGCGTCGTGCAGGAACAGAAAATGTTCCTGGTATTGTAGGACTTGGGACAGCAGTAGAGCGTGCAGTAAAAACAATGGAAGAGAGAGCCGGAAAGGAAAAAGAATTAAGGGATTATCTGATTGACAGAGTTCTGGAGGAAATCCCTTATTGCAGGTTAAATGGACACCGGACAGAGAGACTTGCGAATAATGCAAATTTCAGTTTCCGGTTTATAGAAGGAGAATCTCTTCTGATTCGTCTGGACATGAAGGGAATCTGCGGATCCAGCGGTTCTGCATGTACGTCCGGTTCTCTGGATCCGTCTCATGTACTGCTTGCAATTGGTCTTCCGCATGAGATCGCGCATGGGTCACTGCGGCTTACACTTGGAGAAGATACTACAAGGGAAGAACTCGATTATGTTGTAGAAGCGTTGAAGGAAATCGTAAGCGGTCTTCGGGATATGTCGCCGTTATACGAAGATTTTGTGAAAAAGAATGCGAAGGAAAATTAAGCATAAGGAGGAGAAAAATTATGTATTCAGAAAAGGTAATGGATCATTTTGAGCATCCAAGAAATGTAGGAGAAATAGAAGATGCCAGCGGCGTGGGTACGGTGGGCAATGCAAAATGCGGAGATATCATGAGAATTTACCTGGATATAGATGAAAACCAGATTATCCGTGATGTAAAATTTAAAACCTTTGGCTGTGGTGCGGCTGTGGCAACAAGCAGTATGGCAACAGAGCTTGTGAAGGGCAAATCCATACAGGAGGCGATGCAGGTAACCAATAAAGCGGTTATGGAAGCGCTTGACGGTCTTCCGCCAGTAAAAGTACACTGTTCACTTCTCGCAGAAGAAGCGATTCATGCGGCGCTGTGGGATTATGCTGAGAAGCATGATATTAAGATAGAGGGTCTTGAAAAGCCAAAATCTGACATTCATGAAGGCGGGGAAGAGGAAGAAGAGGATTATTAAAGTATAATCCACCGGATGGAGAGAATATATGAAAGAAAAAGTAGTAGTAGGCATGTCCGGAGGAGTTGATTCTTCTGTCGCAGCATGGCTTTTGAAAGAACAGGGATACGATGTAATTGGCGTGACGATGCAGATCTGGCAGGATGAGGAGCAGACCGTTCAGGAGGAAAATGGAGGCTGCTGCGGATTGAGTGCGATTGATGATGCGAGAAGAGTGGCAGATATACTTCGGATTCCTTATTATGTCATGAATTTTAAGAATGAATTCAAGAGTCATGTAATGGATTATTTTGTCGGGGAATATCTTCATGGACGGACTCCGAATCCGTGCATTGCGTGTAACAGGTATGTAAAATGGGAATCTCTTCTCAGACGCAGTCTGGAAATTGGGGCAGATTATATTGCAACAGGCCATTATGCCAGGATAGACAAGCTCCCAAATGGAAGATATTCTATCCGCACCTCTGTGAGCGGCAGAAAGGATCAGACATACGCTTTGTATAATCTTACCCAGGAACAGCTGAGGAGGACCTTAATGCCAGTGGGGAATTATGCAAAAGAGGAAATACGCAGTATGGCGAAGCAAATCGGAATTCCGGTAGCGGATAAGCCGGACAGCCAGGACATTTGCTTTGTGCCGGATGGAGATTATGCCTCCTTTATTCGTGAAAATACACAGACGGAGATCAGGCCGGGTAATTTTGTGACTTCAGACGGAACGATTGTGGGAACACATAAAGGGATTATCCATTATACGGTAGGACAGCGGAAAGGACTTGGGATATCTCTTGGATATCCTGTGTTTGTACTGGAAATCCGTTCTGAGACAAATGAAGTTGTCATCGGAAGTAATGCGGAATCCATGTCCCGGTATGTGCGGGCAAATCAGGTGAATCTGATGTCAGAACCTGAACTTGATACGAAGAAACGTGTGTGGGCGAAAATCCGTTATAACCATAAAGGAGCCTGGTGCATTGTAGAAAAGACAGCGGAAGATGAGATTTTATGTACGTTTGACGAGCCGGTAAGGGCAATTACTCCGGGACAGGCAATTGTGCTTTATGACGGCGAATATGTTCTCGGCGGGGGAACAATTACAGGAGACAGATAAAATGAAAGCAGATATACACATGCACTCAAATTTTTCGAGTGATTCGGATACTGCCCCGGAAGAGATGATACTTGGAGCAATCGAAAAGGGGCTGGAAACCATTTGTTTTGCGGATCATTATGATAAGGATGATATTGAGTGGGGACCGGAAGGAATTTTTGATCCGGAGAAATATTTTCGGGAGCTTGTACCTCTGGCAGAAAAATACAAAGATAAAATAGATGTGCTGGTTGGCGTGGAACTGGGGCTTCGCCCTTATCTGGGCGCTTATTATAAGGAGTTTACGCAGAAATATCCATTTGATTTTGTGATCGGTTCTGTGCACAGCGTACAGGGAACGGATCCGGCAGCTGGAAAGCTTTTTATAAACCGTACAAATGAGGAGGTCTACCGCCTTACTTTTCAGGAAACACTGGAAGATATTAAGAATTTTCTGGATTTTGACGTGCTTGGGCATATGGATTATGTGGTGCGTTATGGAAAAGCGCAGGAAAAATCTTATTCTTATGAGAAATTTTCGGATGAAATAGACGCAGTTCTTCGGTTTCTTGCTGAGAATGGAAAAGGGCTTGAGATGAATACAGCCGGATGGAAATATGGGCTTCCGTTTGCACATCCGCATCCGGATGTGCTGAAACGATACCGGGAGCTGGGCGGCGAGATTGTCACTGTGGGGGCTGACGGACATAAGCCGGAGCATATTGCTTACGATTTTCATAAGGTTTCTGCTGTTTTAAAGGACTGTGGATTTCAATATTATACAGAATTCCGTGAAAGAAAGCCCATATTCCGGCGGTTGGAATAAGAAATTGGTATGAAAATGTGTTATCTTCCATAAAAATGGAAAAGACACTTGAATTTTTGTATAAGATTTAGTACAATAAAACATGGTTGATAGTTCTTTAACGAAGGTTGAAGAAAAGAATAATGAAAACTTTAGGAGGAATTAATCATGGCAGTAAAAGTAGCGATTAATGGATTCGGACGCATTGGTCGTCTTGCATTCAGACAGATGTTTG
>DKYP01000194.1 GCA_002499945.1 Lachnoclostridium sp. UBA7097 | reverse complement strand
ATTTTCAAAAGACTAATTGAAGATAATGCCATACAGCCGCATTATGAATGAAGGCTTATTCCCTGATAAAAGTTTTTAAAACACACTTCCATATTTTTCACATACTCCCTTACCCCTTCAATGTGTATATAACGTGCACCTGCTGCATAAATATAACTGTCAAGCCTTCTGTTAAAAGCATCATCAGAATGGGCGCTTACAAGAACATTGTTATCATCAAAACCAGTCACTATTAAAGTATGGTAATATCTGTCCATCTCATTTCTAAGCTGTACAACATCCCCGATTTCAAGGCTATCTATATTTGTTTCATAACCAAAAGGGCCATTTGATTTATTTGTAACCATGAAATCATAAAAAAATGATACACTGGTCCATGAAGGCGAGCGGTCATTAACATCTGTATAATACCAGCCATTATATTTATTATAATTCATTTCACAGCATCCTGCATAAATACACTGGGATACAAAACTTGTACAGTCACCGCCAATACCTGTAAAATTATAAAATAACGGATTGCGCCCAAAAGCCCATTTTGCTGCATACGCATACGCAAACTGCCTGTTATAAGGTTTAACTTCAAGCATATATTTACCTCACGGCAAAAAATTAAGTTATATTATTATATAAATATAAAATAAAATTGTTACTAACCAGAAATAACAATATCCGGCAAAACAGCTTTAACAAAAATTCTTTCAAAATAAAAGTATATAAAAGCCAAAAAATAATAAATTGCAATATTAGATTACAATATTTCCATAAAAAGCCTTATATGTTAAAATAACCAGAAATATGCATATATAATTTGCATAAATTCTGGAAATGAGGATAAAACAATGAGGCTTAGAAATGTAAAGGGCTCGCATGGGCTTATTTTAGAAAATCCCTACACCATACAGGCAGACGGTGCCTGCCCCTCTGATTATAAAGGGCTTTGGAATAAAAATTTCTTTCATAACAGCAATCCCATACATATTGAAATAGGTATGGGAAAAGGACAATTTATAACAACCCTTGCTGCAAGCAACCCTGGTATTAATTATATTGGCATTGAAAAATATTCAAGTGTACTTGTCAAAGCTTTTGAAAAAAGGAAGCAGCTGGAAACAGATAATCTTTTATTTATAAGAATGGATGCTGAAAATATAACTGACTTTTTTGCACCAGGGGAAACAGACAGGATTTACCTTAACTTTTCAGACCCATGGCCTAAAGACAGGCACGCTAAAAGACGCCTTACTTCAAGACAGTTTATGGAACGCTATAATATAATTCTTTCAAAAGATGGATTTATACAGTTTAAAACTGACAACCGCCCGCTCTTTGACTTCTCTGTTGAAGAAATTAAAGAAGCTGGCTGGTGTCTTGATGAAATTAATTATGACCTTCATAAAAACGGTCCTGCAAAAGATAACATTATGACTGAATATGAACAAAAGTTTTATAACCTTGGCAATCCAATATACAAGCTTACAGCGCACAGATAAAGGACAAGGGCTTATTCTGCCTTGTCCCATTCTTTTAGTGCTTTTATATTTTTGCCTTCAAGCTTGTACTTTATAAATTTATTGGCGAGGAAACCAATTACAGCTACAACAGGGACTCCTATAAACATTCCAAGAACCCCGAAATATGCCCCTCCAACTGTTATTGCAAAAATAACCCACATAGGGTTAAGCCCTGTAGATTGTCCAAGCAGGCGTGGACCAAGCACAAGCCCGTCAAACTGTTGCAATACTAATATCATTATTACAAATATTATTGCCTGCCTCGGGCTTGTACATAAGTAAATAATAACACCTGGCACAGCCCCTATAAACGGCCCGAAATAAGGTATCATATTAGTTATGCCTACAATAACACTTATTAAAACTGTATATGGAAGCTTTAATATATTCATAAGCACACAGCAGATACAGCCTATTATAAGGGAGTCTACCGCTTTACTTATAAGAAATGCACTAAATATATCGTTGCATTCCCTGAATGTATTGCAGATAATATCACCCTTTTTTTCTTCAAATAAGGCATACACTACTCTTTTTGCCTGGTACCTGAATAAATTCTTTCCATTAATCATATATATAGAAATAAAAAGTGCAAGCAACAGGTTTATAACTCCCCTTACTATTGAAACTGACACTGAAAAAATCATAGGTACTACATGGCCTACTATATCTGTACCATAATCAACAATATCAGGAACCATTTCATTAAGCCTGTCAGTAACTGCATTAACATTTATTTCAGGGTATTTATGCTGGAGTTCCTTTAACATCTTTAATATATGCGAATAAACAACTGGTATATTTGATGCCAGTTCTGATATGCTTTCCCCTATCTGTGGTATTACAAATACAAAAGCTATTATTATAAAACCAATAACTGTAATATAAGCAAGTACCATTGACAATATCTTAACAAGCTTTTTATGGCGGCCCTTTGCAATATACTTCTGTATAATGCTTTCATACTTCCCGACTATCGGTGAAACAAAATATGCAATAAGCACTGCTGCAAAGAAGGGCGAAAGTACCCCGAACAGGTTATAAATAAACTTCTTAGTACCTGACCAGTTATTTATCAGCATATATATAATTGTTCCAAAAAATACTACTAATAAAACATATAAACATATATTCGCATATTTATGGTCAAGCTTAAAAACCTTGCCACTGTTTTTCTTCTTTACTGTATTTATATTGGTTTTATCTGTATTTGCAGTTTCCTGTTTTTTATTTTCACTTATTTTTCCAGAAATGCCTCCAGCTACATTTTTAATATTTTCTCTGACTGTTTTTGACATAACACCATCCTGCCTGCATATTCACAATTTTTTATATTTAACAGTATATATCTAACTGGTGCTTTTGCAAACAGTTTATAATTAAATTTAATGAATAATTAATCTTTAAAATATAACCGGGATATCCCATATGCAAATTATGTATTACTATTTTCCTGCGTACTTATCCAGCACTTCCTTTATCTGTACAATATCCTCTGCAATGCTTTCTGTATTCTTATCTATGCCTAAAAGGGCATCTACAATAGCTGCTTTTGAAACTTTCTGCTGGATTTCCTGGTAATCTGATATTATCTTCTGCAGCCAGAAATCTTCCTGTGAAACCATCGGCTTATAACTGCGTGTCAGGACTGTGCCACTATAAACAATGTCTGCTACTTTTATAAAATTACCTTTTAATAATTTCCTCAGTACAGCCTGTACTGTATTCATTGTAAGGTTTGGATTGTCCCTTACAATCATGGACGCTGTTTCTGGTTCCTCACTCCCCCATAATATTGTCATAACGTCAAGGTCTCTCTTTGTAAGGCTTATATTGTTTATCTTAAATTTAGCCATATTATTATTATTCCCCTTTCCAAAAATTTCTCTTATAATTATTTTCATAATAAACCAGCAAGGAAACCCACTGCCTTTAGGCGGTGGGGGAATTGCATCATATAGGAGCAATTTTCTTTCCTTGTATCTTCCTTTTTCTTTTTTTAATTATGCCAGCATAACGCTTTTTAAGGCTACCCTGCTGGCCAGGGTAATCCAGAGTAAAACCCTGTTGTATGCCATCGCCAATGTTATTGTAAGGTTTTTGACAGCAGCACTGCTCCTGCCCATCAGAACTGTTTAACCACTGTCCTTAGAGCTGCGGACTTGGCATTACATCCGCAGGTAACTATCTATTCTTACATAACGTAGCCAGTTAAGGCTTAGGCTAGTCAACCATAGGCTTGCTTACAAGCCCATTCCCTTTGGGGGATGGGTAGTTGACTATAATTGTGTAAATACATTAATCCATCAATATAATTAGTGTATAACTTCCTGACTAATATTCATTATAAACATGTTACGTATAAAAATCAATACTAAATTCCAATATATATCTCTGTTTTTTACAAATATTATCTTAGTTAAAATTTAAACCACATTTATTAATGCCATCTATATTACCTATACAAACTATAAAACATGTGTAATACATGACTTTTTATGCTAAATCTGGAAGCTCCGAAAAATACAGTACATAAAGAGGCATATGGAACAACTCGTCCATATGCCTTTTTATAATAAATATTATAGTATCTGTTATTTTACCATTTATAAACTTTTGTCTTTCTCTCCATAAGGTCAAGTTTATCTATCTGCGGGTCATCATAGTATGAATCATTCTTTACATGTGTCGTTGAGATTTCCTCAAATACCGCGCCTGTCCTTGATGTAAATGCATGTTTTTCCCCACGCATAACTGTCTGTATGTCACCTGGTTTTAAATCAAAGACTTTCCCGTCTATCTCTACCTGCAAATCACCATAAAGAAGCTGGAATGTTTCTTCTTTTACTTTATGCATATGTACCGGGTGTTTCTGTCCTGGCAGGACTGCTATAAGTTTCTTACAGTATTCACGGTTGACAATGCTTATTATAACAGCCCCGAACTGCCTGAAATGCCTCATTCCATAGTGGTGTGAAAGCTCTGCTTCAAAAGTATCCCCAAGGTAAATATTTGCTTCATAAAGCATACCTTTTACATCATGTATTACACTTCTTGCAAGGTTAGTATCAGTTACAGGCCTTCTCTCGTGCAGTTCATCTTTTGCTTTATAAGCATGGCTTGCCACAACACCTTCATAAAACTCCCCGCTTGTCATCTGGCGGTCATGGTTTGGCATTGCAAAAAATACATCTTCCCTTGTAAGTTCCTGTCCTTCTTCTACATCATGTTTAAGATATACCCCTCTCATAAGTGAATTTAAAGAATCAATTTCTTCCTGGCTTATATAACGCTCTGTTTCTTTCTTCATCTTACAGATTTCTTTTGCTTCAAGGACTGAAGTTACCCACTTGTCTGCCTGCGCAGGGTTCATGGAATAAGCATTCAGTTTAATTGTTTCTGTAGGAAGCCCTACATGGCGCTCTAGCAACCTTGCCCCCTTAGCTATTGCCATCATTGGGATAATATTGTTGTCAGGGTCTTCATGCCCTGAATACCCTATGGCATTATGTGGATAACGGCGTCTTAATTTATCAATAAAATCAAGCTGCAGCCTTTCAATAGGTGCTGGGTATTCAGCTATACAGTGCATAAATGCAAATTCACATTTTCTATGTGTAAAGTAGTTATACAGCTTGTCAATATCTGATATTGTCTTCCCGCCAACTGAAATAATTACAGGTTTATGGGTTGATGCCACCTTTTCAAGCAATGGCCAGTCAAGAGAACTGCAGCTCGCAATCTTAATAATATCAAGCCCCTGGTCCATGCACCAGTCCACCCCGTCCTCATCAAATGGTGTACTCATGGCAATCATGCCCTCGCTGCGTATTTCTGATACAAGTTCACTGAACTGGTCATATACAAGCCTTGTACTCTCAAACCTTGGAATATGGTTTACATCTTTGCGCCCCCTGTAATCAGGATGTATGAAATTATCAAGATTGCGGTACTGTAACTTGACAGCCGCTTTTATATTATGTGTTCTGGCAATCTTGCCCATCTCATGTATTATATCCTTGCCATGCTCAACATCCCCCTGGTGGCTGTTCGCCATTTCAAATATAAATAAATCATCAAATATTCTGTTCATTTTAGTAATCCGTTACTGAAAACTTATAAAAAATTATAAACTTTTATGTTCCATTCCTACTTCATCGTGTATGCTTTTGTATTAAAAAAATCTAAATACTACTCACAAAGTTCAAAAGAAGTTCCTGGACTTCTTTGTACACTCCATAGGCGTAAATTCCTGACTAACGTACCAGTACATATCTGTATCAACTTAAAAATGTTATACTACAGATTGTTCTAAAACCATTTCTCCATATCT
>DKYP01000072.1 GCA_002499945.1 Lachnoclostridium sp. UBA7097 | reverse complement strand
TTGTATATGTTTTTAGTAGCAGGATAAGCATTGAGTGCAGAGCTTAAATTAAATAGTGTCAACCAGATTATGAAAGGTACAGATATATATACACAAGGAGAGGAAGTTACATCAATGTGCCTGGTTGTAAAGGGAAGAATACGTATAACTACAGAGGGAGTAAATGTTGTTGCCGGTTCAGGGAACTTTCTTGGGCTTTGTGACTTAACAGCAGGAGAGTACAGGGTTACATACACTGCGGATAGTGATTCCGTAATATATGCTTTTCCTGCAATGGGGTTTAACCAGGCAGTAAGGGCGCTTATTAAAGTAAATAAAGATTATGCGGCGCTGCTTTATTCAACTTTGGGCAAATATATCCGTGAGTTGTCAAGGGTATATGATGATATGGCAGATGCGGCAGTAAAAGTACATGATTTCATAAAATATGCAGATGGCAAATACCATGAAATTGCGGAAAAGGCTGGAATTACAGTTAAAGATACAGGTATAGCAGATAATTTAAAGCCTTATGACAGCAGGGAAGTTTATGGAGTTGATTCTGATAAAGTTTTATATTATAAAGCTTGTTGCAGTATACCGCCAGAAATACAGAAGGCTTTTGTAAATGTAAACCCGGTAATACCTGTATACCATATTGTAGATGAAACCAGGCTTATTAATATTTTAATATCACAGTGCCAGTCAGATGCAATGTATCTTAAAGAGCTTGCCGGTTTTCTTATTAAGAACGGGGACAACCTGTTTACATCTGTATTTGGAATGGCAAAGACAATGAAAAGCAAAGGAATTGCCATAAAAGAAGCAGTTTCACTTTTTGAAGGTATTATTGATAATATAAACCTGCTTGAAAATATTTTATATGATAAAGCATGTATTGATATTGAAGCTGACCATAAATTTATGGAGGAAGCATATTTTACACTTATGAGCGGGGCTGGCAGTAACACCGGGGAGGACGGGACAGAAGAAATTGCGGAAGAAAAAGCAGATGTAAGTGTACTGGATGGCTCACTTGGGATTATACTGGATTATTCGGGTGTTGATGAAGAAGTGGCAGCGCAGTTTAAAGATTTAGCAGAACAGTTTATACAGCTTAAAGATAAAATGGCAACTGAGGACAATGTAAGAAAGATACGGCAGGGGCTGGTTAAGCATTATTACAATATATATAAAAGTGTATTTTTAAAGGATTATAAATCAGAAGAGGAAACCCCTCTTATAATAAATTTATTCTTAAAGTACGGGTTTTTAAGTGAGAAACTTGTTTCATATGAGATTATGGAAGAATTGCTGGAACTTGATGAGAGTGTACCAGATAATATGCGTTGTCCTGTCTACAATATGAAAGAGTGGCTTACAGAGATTTATGAAGGCAGGAAAGAGCCATCCAAAAGTGAATTTGACATGGATTATGCTGAGAACCTGCGTGACATGCGCAAGACAGGGCGAATCACTGCCGAAGAAGAGAAGAATCTTGCCAGGGACAATGAAGCAAAGTTTGATTATGAAGTCCAGAATATGTTTAAGACAAACCACCGTTTAATATATGGGCAGGTTTCAGTATTTGTGCCATTTTTATTTACAGAAGGGTGTCCCGGGTCATTAAAGAGGTGTTACCTCTCCGCAGAAAAGATAAATGAAGCAGTAAATAAACTGCTTGAAATTGATTTTTCAGCGTTTTACCGTGAAGGGCTGTATAATGAGCATAAATCACCGATTAAAAAAGAGTACATAATGGAAGAAGTTTTCCCTGATTTTATAGTATTCCCTGTATTTGGCAGTAATTCAGTAATGTGGCAGGAGCTTAGTGGCAGAAAAAGAAATTCCAAAGGGCGTTTCCTTGTGCCGGCATTCCTTGATACAGATATTGATTCAGTTATGATAAAGCTGTTCGGGCGTTTCCGCTGGGAGCTTTGCAGGACAATGCAGGGGGCAGCATGGAATAATATCCAGATAAAATCGCTTACAAGTGAATATAGTGATTTTGTACAGTTTTACCGTAAGAACAGGGAACTTTCAGATGAAAAGAAAGACAAGCTTAAGTTACAGATACAGAAATGCAGGAATAATACAAGGGAAGTATTTGTAATTGATTATGAGAACTGGATTAAGCTTGAATCCAAAGGCGGGCTGTGTCTTAGCAAACCAGTCAGGGAGATACTTGCAACATACTGCCCGTTCTCTAAAGAAATACGGGAAAAGACTTCTGAGCAGCCACTGTTCCGTGATGCAATGGCACGGTTTGTACGTGAGCGTGGCAAAAAGAATAAAGAATATGACTTAAAGTTCCGTGTGTGGCAAAAAGACAAAGTAGAAGTGCCACAGCAGATAATAGATACAAGGGACTTCTACCTTGAAAAATAAATATTTAAATCCAGCCGCCGTCAAGCTTTATTACCTGGCCTGTAAGATAGCTGCCACTCTCTGCAAGCTGGCATACAAGCCCTGCCACTTCACCAGTGGTACCAATGCGGCAGGCTGGGATTTCTTCTTTTATAGCGTCTATTTCTTCTTTGCTGAATGACTTATTCATGTCAGTATCTATAATCCCACACGCTATGGCATTAACCTGTATATTACTTGGTGCAAGTTCTTTGGCAAGAGCCATTGTAAAAGCATTGATGCCGCCTTTTGATGCCGAGTATGCCACTTCTGCTGAGGCACCGGTACAGCCCCATACAGATGAAATATTAATTATTTTGCCAGACTTGTGTTTAAGCATCAGGGGGATTACAAGCTTACTACAGTTAAAAACAGAAGTTAAATTAGTACGCATTAAATAATCCCATTCATCAGGCAGCATATCCTGCAAAAGCCCAATATAAGATACACCAGCATTATTTATAAGGACATCAGGCAGCCCTGCTTCTTCCTCTATGGTTTTAAAGAAACTGGATGCATTTTCAAAGATGCCTATATCACCAGTATGCTTAATGCACTTTATATTATATTTACGGGTCTCCTCCTCCAGCCTGTCAAGCAGGCAGGAATTTTTATGGCAGTTTACGGCAATATTATATCCCATGCCTGCCAGCTTAAGGGCACAGGCATAACCAATGCCACGTGAAGCGCCTGTAATAACAGCAGTTTTCATATTAATCCATCCCCCTTTAAAACCATAAGCAGCAGTTTTTAATCCAAGTATATCATATATTAAAAAATAATGGATATAATAATACTTAAATTGTTAATGATTTCTTACAACTTATTTGCAGACTTTACATAACAGGCTTTATTTGCTATAATAAAAAGCATGTTTTTATCAGAACCACTGTATAAACCGGTATAGAAAGGTACAATTATGAAGAAAAATAATGTAGTAAAAGTATTTTTTATTAGTCTTTTAAAATCTATTTTATTTATAATAATATTATTGGTAGTTGGATTTGCAAGTTACAAGATATCATATACAATTCTTTCTGACAATGGAGGAAATATAGGAACGAAAAGGGGCGATATTGCTGACATTATAGAAGATGCACAGACTGATGAGATATCAAGAAACCTTATATATGTATGTAATGGGGACAGGATTACAAACCTTATGGTTGAGATTTGTAATACCAAGACTAATAATATGGATTATATCACTATCCCTGTAGTGACAGAATATACCATACCTACTACAATGTACCAGAAGTTATGTACTGTTAATGAAGAGATACCACAGATTATCCGTATTGGAAAGATTAAGACATACTTTGCCAACAATGAAGATGCGTTTGGATATGGGGAACTTATTATTGAAAAGATGCTAGGTATTAAGATAAGCTATTATACAGTTCTTGACCAGGAAACTTATAATAGCCATTATACCAGGAAAAGGGTGCGTGTCAGGTTTAAACAGGATGTGGACCAGGAAACGGCGACGCCAGGACCTGACGGGACTGTCCCGCAGACACAGACAGTACGGGTGCCACAGAATATTTCTGTAGCAAGCAATACGTATATTAACCAGCTTAAAGATATTAACGGTGACCAGGAGAAGATTGCAGAATATATTAAAGACCAGTATGAAAGGGTTGAGTCAAACCTTACTGTTTATAATAAAATCGGTTATATAGAGTGTTATGAAAAGATGAATTCCAGCTATTTCCATTACTGGGGCATACCAGGCACATATAACGGGAAAATATTTACAATAGATACAAAGGCAGCGAAATCATTTTTAAACAAACTGGCAAATAATACAACAAGCTATACAGAACCACAGGAAAGCACTGCTGTTACTGCTTCTTCAAATAACAAGCCTAAGAACAAAAAGACAAAAAGTTCTAAAGGTTTAAGCATAATTGTACTGAACGGCAGCAGGATAAACGGGCTTGCTTCGGCTACAAAGACAGAACTGGATTCGGCTGGTTTTTCTGTAAAGCAGATAGGTGATTATACAGATGAAACCCTTACACATACAAGGATTATTGTAAAGGAAAAAGGTATTGGCAATGACCTGGCAGAGTATTTTATGGAGCCTGAAATTGTTGTAGGGGATGTGCAGGAAGGATTTGATATTGAGATTATTCTTGGTACGGCAGATGCCAATTAAGAAAGGCATGGTTATTTTATGCAGGCTTCAGTAAAAATTATGGATATTGATGTTGATATGCTTACTAATGACATCTTTACTGGGAAAATAAATGAATACCTGTCAGATGACCATTTGTATGTTATATTTTTTGCATCTGCAGAACTGTTAGACAGGGCGGCTAAAGATGAAGATTACCGTGGTATAATAGAACAGGCAGACTTATTTCTTCCGGGGGAGGAGGCACTTCTTGCCACGCACCATGTAGATGTGCTTGAAGCAGGGGGGATGGTGGTAAGCTGTAAAAGTTTCGGCCTTGTCCTTGAAAGCTTGCAAAGATACGGCAGGACTGTATATATTATGGCAGAAAGTGAAGAAAAAGTACAGGATTTAAGTAATTACTGTAAAAGGGTGCAGCCAGGCCTTGGGATTGCTGGTTCCTGCGTTTATGGCAGCGGCCTTAAAGATGAGGCTGTTGTCAATGATATTAATAATTGTATTCCAGACCTTGTGGTTGTGGATTTGCCACCTGGTTTCCAGGAGAGATGGATTATTGAACATGCACCAAAGCTTAATGCAAAGCTTTGTGTAGCAGTCGGAGGGGTTTCAGGGCTTGTGCTTGCAAGTGAAAAGGTTATGCCCTCCTGGGTTGGGAAGCTGCATCTTTCATGGTTTTATGAAAAGATAGTCAGGCAGCAGTCAGTTAAAAAAACTTTCAGGGCACGCATATTCCGTAAAAAAATTGTGCAATATAATAACCAGAGTGAAGAACCAGAAAATAAAAAAGATAATGGGGATTAATACTCCATTATCTTTTTTTTGTAAAATGAGGAAATATATGGGAAGGTGTAAAATCTTATTAAAGGAACTTTTCTGCCTTGCAGCAGGCACGTTTTTAATGGCAGCAGCAGTAAACTGGATATATGAACCAATGGATATGGTTACAGGCGGCATATCGGGGCTGTCAATAGTAATCAAATCTTTATCTTATAAACTGGCAGGCATTGCATTTCCAGTATGGATTACTAACTTTGTATTAAATATACCTATATTTATATGGGGTGTTTTTATAAAAGGCAAAGAATTTATTGCTAAAACTCTGTTTGCCAATACAATTTTTTCACTGGCAATGTATATAATGCCAGTGCTTGACCCAGGAAGGCATGATTACCTGCTTGCGGCTGTAGTGGGAGGTGTGCTTACAGGACTGGGGCTGGGGCTTGTATTTACAACAGGTTATTCAACAGGGGGCACAGACCTTTTGAGTACGATAATATGCAGGTACATTCCATACTATTCTGTATCAACAGTTTTATTTATAATTGACTCACTTGTTATTATTACAGGTGCGGTTTTATTTGGGCTGTATATATCATTTTATGCAGTTATAGCAATATTTGTATCATCAAGTGTAATGGACTTTATACTTTCAGGGGGCAAAGCATGTAAACAGGTGCTTGTGATTTCACCCGAATACAAAGAAATAAGCAGGCAGATTTTTACAGAAATGGAAAGAGGGGCAACACTTATTGAAGCTAAAGGCATGTATTCAAATAACAGCCGCCCTATGCTTCTTTGTGTTGTTGCAAAGAAAGAAATTGCAAAACTGACAGGGCTTGTAAGGAATATTGATAAAAATGCTTTTGTAATCATTTCTGAGATAAGGGAAGTATTTGGTGAAGGTTTTGGACAAAACAGACAGTAAAACCTTAAAAAATTTGTAAAAATTGATGTATTTACAAGTTAAAAAGAAAATTCTATACGCATTGCACAAAAACTAAAAAATTTCTTTGGATATTTGGTCTATGGTAAAAAAGCGCTGGTTAGTGTATCATAATAGGCAGATGAAAAAACGTATATTTTTGTACGGCACAATTATATTTGACAAATTAGGAGGAAATTCATAATGGCAAGTTTATCTTTAAAGAACATTAATAAAACATATCCAAATGGTTTTGTTGCAGTTAAAAATTTCAATCTTGAAATTGCAGATAAGGAATTTATCATCTTTGTAGGTCCTTCAGGTTGTGGAAAGTCTACAACACTCCGTATGATTGCAGGTCTTGAAGAAATTTCAGCAGGTGAGTTATGGATTGGCAATACCCTCGTAAACGATGTAGAGCCAAAAGACAGGGATATTGCAATGGTATTCCAGAACTACGCATTATATCCTCATATGTCAGTTTATGATAATATGGCATTCGGACTTAAGTTAAGAAAGACTCCAAAAGAGAAAATTGACAAATTAGTTCATGAAGCTGCTAAAATTCTTGATATCGAGCATCTTTTAGACCGTAAACCAAAGGCTTTATCAGGTGGACAGAGACAGCGTGTTGCCATGGGACGTGCAATTGTGCGTAATCCTAAAGTATTCCTTATGGATGAGCCTTTATCTAACCTTGACGCAAAACTCCGTGTACAGATGCGTATTGAGATTTCTAAAATCCACCAGAGACTTGAAGCTACAATTATATATGTAACACATGACCAGACAGAAGCACTTACACTTGGTACACGTATCGTTGTTATGAAAGATGGTATTATGCAGCAGGTTGCTTCACCTATCGACCTTTACACAAAGCCATGTAATGTATTCGTTGCAGGATTTATCGGTTCACCTCAGATGAACTTTATAAACTGCAAGGCTGTTAAAGATGGTGCAGATGTAAAGCTTGAATTTGGTTCATATTCAGTTAAGATTCCAGAAGGCAAAGGCCAGAAAGTAATAGAAGGCGGATATATTGGCAAAGATGTTATAATGGGTATACGTCCAGAAGACATAAAAGACGAAGAGATTTACATTAATTCAGGAACAGACAACGTACTCGATGCTACAGTTAAGGTTTATGAAATGCTTGGTGCCGAAGTATTCCTGTACTTTACTGTAGAAGGATTTGATATTACAGTCCGTGTTAATCCACGTACTACTGCACGTCCAGGAGATACAATTAAGATTGCACTTGATGTAAGTAAAATCCATGTATTTGATAAAGAAACAGAAAAGGTTATTACCAACTAATACAGGCAATATATTACAGAATATATTACAGGTGCTGTACAGACAGAGTACAGCACCTGTTTTTTGATACCAGAGTATATAAATACATAAAAAATTAATTTAAGATACTTTACTTTTGTGCAAATTGATGGTAATATATATTACAGGCAGGTATTTATGCAATAACAACGGAGAGTAAACCAGAATAATATTGGAGGTATATTTATGATATCTAACCAGGTCCTGCAGACCACGATAGACGGGTTAAAGAATATTACCAGAATTGATATATGCATCATGGATACGGAAGGCAAGGCCCTTGCTACTACTATTAATAATATTGAAGAATACGAAGAAGCTGTTATGGCTTTTGTAGACTCTCCAGCGGACAGCCAGGTTTTACAGGGATACCAGTTTTTTAAAGTGTTTGATGAACACCAGCTGGAATATGTTATCCTTGCCAAAGGTGATAGTGATGATGTTTATATGGTTGGCAAGCTTGCTGCATTCCAGATACAGAATCTTTTAGTAGCATATAAAGAAAGGTATGATAAAGATAACTTTATTAAGAACCTTTTATTAGACAACCTTTTGCTGGTAGACATATATAACCGTGCAAAGAAACTCCATATTGATACAAATATCAAACGTATAGTTTTTCTTATAGAAACCAAGAACGAAAAGGATATGAACGCCTTAGAAACAGTAAAAGGGCTTTTTGCAAGCAAGACAAGGGATTTTATTACCCAGGTTGACGAAAGAAATATTATTCTTGTAAAAGAAGTTAAGCAGAATGAGGATTATGAAGATATGGAAAAGATAGCAAAAGTAGTCCTTGATATGCTTAATACAGAAGCAATGACAATGGTGCATGTAGCATATGGTACTATTGTTAATGAGATTAAAGATGTATCACGTTCTTATAAGGAAGCTAAGATGGCTCTTGATGTTGGCAAGATATTTTACAGTGACCAGCATGTAATAGCTTACAGCAGCCTTGGAATAGGGCGTCTTATATACCAGCTTCCAATGCCGCTTTGCAAGATGTTTATAAAAGAAATATTTGGCAATAAATCTCCAGATGATTTTGACGAAGAAACTATTGCCACTATTAATAAATTTTTTGAGAACAGCTTAAATGTTTCGGAAACTTCAAGACAGCTCTATATACACAGGAATACACTGGTATACAGGCTTGACAAGCTGGAGAAAAGCACAGGGCTTGATTTAAGGGTATTTGATGATGCGATAACTTTTAAAATAGCGCTTATGGTAGTCAAATATATGAAATATATGGAAACATTTGAGTATTAATATGCCAATCATTTAATATGCATTATATAAAAATACAGGCTGGTTTTATATCCAGCCTGTATTTTACTTTTGTTCTGCAAATCTGTCATTTTCTTATAAATTCTATTTCATAAATGTTTACATACACCATTTTTTGATATATTATGGTTAAGGCTTGTTTACAAAAATACGCAAGCATTAAAACATTTACTGGTGCATAAATTAGTTTTGTATGCAAAAACAGATATAGTTTGTATGGAAAGAGGAATGGTAATGGATAGAAAAAATATTTCAAAAGTGTTTTTAACTGGTCTTGTATCTGGCATAACGTCCATAATGCTTCTGTTAACATTGCTGATATTTACAGGAAAGATTGACCTTGTATTCCCATCAGCGGGCAGTAATAGCGGACTAGAGAAACAAATAAGCAAGAAGGCAGAATTTATAGGGAAATATATAGATAAATATTACCTTGATGAAATAGACGGCCAGAAGATGGCGGATTCTATATATAAAGGGATATTTAACGGTCTTGGTGATGATTATGCCGGATATTATACAGCAGATGAATACAAGGATATTACTGAGAAGTCAAGCGGGACATATTGTGGGATTGGTGCAGTTGTTGAAAGGAAGAAGACAGGGGATATATCCATAGTCAGGCCTTTTGATGGAAGCCCTGCCCAGAAGGCAGGAATAAAAGCAGGTGATATTATTTATGCTGTTGACGGGGAAAATATTGTGGGGCAGGACCTTACAACAGTTCTTTCTAAAATAAAGGGCGAGGACGGTACAAAAGTTGTACTAAAGGTTGTACGTGAAGGTGAAAATGATTATCTTGATATTGAGATTACACGTGGCAAGGTTGAGGAGAATACAGTTTCATCAAGAATGCTGGAAGGGAATACTGGATATATAAAAGTGACAGGTTTTGAGGAGGTTACAAATAAACAGTTTAAAAATGCAGTTGACACCCTTGAAGCTTCAGGTATGAAGTCATTAATTATAGACCTGCGTGATAATGGCGGCGGGCTTTTGTCAGCAGCTGTTGGTATGCTTGACAGGATGCTTCCTAAGGGGCTTCTGGTATATACAAAGGATAAAAACGGAGTTGCAGAAGAATATTTTGCAGAAGATGACAAGTGTGTGGAAGTTCCAATAGCAATTCTTGTAAATGAAAATTCAGCGAGTGCTTCTGAAGTTTTTTCTGGTGCATTGCAGGATAATGGCGTGGCAAAACTGGTTGGTACAAAGACATTTGGAAAAGGTATTGTGCAGACTATATTCAGCCTGGATGACGGGACTGCAATTAAAATGACGACATCAAGATATTATACACCTAAAGGGAGGAATATCCATAAAACAGGGCTTGACCCTGATATAGAAGTAAAACTTGATGAAAGCACACTTGCTGGTGAAGGGGAGGAATTTGCCATAGATAACCAGATGCAGGCGGCAATTGGTTATCTTAATGGAAAGTAATTAAAAGTTGCAACAGGGCTTTCTATAGGTTATAATAATTTTATTATTTTAAAAGAGAGAAAGGAAGTCCATATGAAAAAAGAACGTAATTCATTTTCGGGCACTATTGGTTTTGTACTTGCAGCTGCTGGCAGTGCTGTAGGTCTTGGAAATATATGGAGGTTTCCATACCTTGCGGCGAAAGATGGCGGCGGGCTGTTCCTGGTTATATACCTGGTCCTGGCACTGACATTCGGGTTTACGCTGCTTAGTACGGAAATTGCTATTGGAAGGAAAACAAAACAGAGCCCGCTTACAGCTTATGGAAAGCTACATAAGAGATGGAAGCCGTTAGGGATTATAGCATGTATTGTCCCTGTTATTATATTGCCTTATTACTGCGCAATAGGCGGATGGGTGCTTAAATATTTCATTGCATATCTTATAGGCAATGGCGCAGCAGCTGCAGAAGATGGTTATTTTACTGGTTTTATAACAAGTGATATAGAACCTTTAATAATGATGTTAATATTTTTATTTGCAGTTGCGTTTATTATATTCCGTGGTGTTAATAAAGGAATTGAAGCTTCATCACAGATAATTATGCCAATACTTCTGCTCCTTGTTGTAATTATTGCTGTTTTTTCACTTACTATAAGCCATACTGGTGAAGACGGCATTACAAGGACAGGGCTTGAAGGTTTTAAGGTATATGTAATTCCAAATTTTGACGGGATTACTATAAAAAGTTTTTTCTCTGTACTTGTAGATGCAATGGGGCAGCTTTTCTTCAGCCTTAGTGTTGCAATGGGTATTATGGTGGCATATGGTTCATATGTAAAGGATGATGCAAACCTTACAAAATCTATTAACCAGATTGAAATATTTGATACAGCAGTTGCATTTCTTGCAGGCGTAATGATTATACCAGCAGTATTTACATTTATGGGGATAGAAGGAATGCAGGCATCAGGGCCAAGCCTTATGTTTGTATCACTTCCAAAGGTATTTGCTGCAATGGGCAAGATAGGTAATATAGTAGGCTGTCTTTTCTTTGCAATGGTACTTTTTGCAGCAGTAACAAGTGCAATGTCAGTTATGGAGGCAGTGGTTTCAAGTTTTATGGACCAGTTCCATATTTCGAGGAATAAGGCAGCATGTATTGAAGGTGTTATAGCATTAGTGGCAGGAATAATAGTATGCCTTGGTTATAATGTGCTTTATTTTGAAGTTACACTCCCTAACGGGGCAGTAGCACAGATACTTGACATTATGGATTATATCAGTAATAATTTACTTATGCCGGTTGTAGCAATAGGAACATGTATACTTATAGGATGGGTGGTAAAGCCAAAAACCATAATAGACGAAGTTGAAAAGAGCGGATGTAAATTTGGCAGGAAATGGCTTTATATCCCAATGATTAAAGTAATTGCACCATTACTTCTTATAATACTTCTGTTAAAATCAGCTGGTATAATCAGCTGGATATAAAAAAGAATAATGTATTAATAATAAAATCCCCACAGATTATGGTTCTGTGGGAATGTTTTTTAATTAAGCTGGTAGTAAAGCCCTTTTAATGCCATAAGTTCCTCATGTGTCCCTTCCTCTGCTATTCCCTGGTCTGCAATATACAGTATTTTATCTGCATTACGTATTGTTGAAAGCCTGTGTGCTACCATAAATGCTGTTTTACCTTTTAATATTACGTCAAGTGCCTGTTTTATAAGCTGTTCTGTTTCTGTATCTATAGAACTTGTAGCTTCGTCAAGAATTATAATAGAAGGATTTTTAAGTATAATCCTTGCAAAACTTATAAGCTGTTTTTCACCTGCCGAAAGCCCCTGGCCACGTTCTTCAAGTTTATGGTTATACCCGTCACTAAATTGTAATATACGTTCTTCAGCATGTATAATACGTGCAGCTTCCATACATTCTTCATCTGTAGCACCAGGACGCCCGTAACGTATATTTTCAAGTATTGTCCCTTTAAATAAAAACGGGTCCTGCATAAGCACACCAACTTCTTTACGGAGTGAATGGAGGCTTATATTTCTTACATCCATCCCGTCTATTGTTACACTTCCTTCATCTACATCATAAAAGCGTGTAAGCAGGTTTATTACAGTGGTTTTCCCGGCGCCGGTAGGGCCAACAAGAGCTACTACACTTCCTGGCGTTACATGCAGGTCAAAGTCTTTTAATACAGGTTCATCTTCATCATATGAAAATGTTACATGGTTAAAGTCAACTTTTCCCTGTATATTTTTAATAGAAACAGCGCCAGAAGCGTTTTCAATGCCTGCGGGATAATCAATGGTATCAAACACTTGTTCAAGGTTGGAACCCACCTGTGCAAGCTGCTGTATTATAAATGCAATCTGTGTAAGAGGCCCTGAAAAAAGGCTCATATAACTTGTAAATACAACAACTGTTCCTGCATCAACTGAGGAATTTCCGTTTAATACCATTGAAAGTGAAAGCCCGTAAAGGCAGATAATGCCAAGGTTCCAGAAAATTTCTACAATTGGTGTGTTTAATTCATTGCGGTGTACAATGCTTAGCCATACTTTAAGGCTCTGGGAATGTAAGTCTTTGTAGATTTCTGTATTAAGTTCTTCCCTGTTATAACTTTTAATAATTTTTTCTCCCATAATTGATTCAATAAGGAATGCTGAGCGGTTTGAAATTTTCGCCCTGTGTGTTGGGAAAATCTTTCTTATTGAATAGCGGAGTGCAAATACACATACCATCATTGGTACTACTGCTGCAAATACAATTCCTGTAAGTGCAGGGCTTATTGAAAGCATAAAAAATGTTACAATTATAATTTTAACAATATATACAAGAAGCATTACAAGATAGTTTGTAAAAAAATTTGCAAGGTCATTTATATAATCTGTAACACGTATTACAATTTTGCCATCAGGCTTTGAATCAAAATAATCAAATGGAAGTTCCTGTAATTTATAAAAAATATCCTGCCGTATACTGGCAATCACTTTATGTCCCATTATACCTGTCTGGCGCTGGTGGATAAAAGTTGTGCCAATCTCTATAACCGCAAGGACTGCCATTCCCGCTATTATAAAAGCAAGTTCACGGTAATCTTCATTAACAACCACTTCATTAATAATTTTTTTCAGGAGAAGCGGGGAAAGCATTGATACAAATGAAGATATAAGCATTAATGCCACTACAAGTGTAACAGTCTTTTTATAAGGCAGTACATAGCGCAGAATCTTGCCAAACTGTTTTATGCCAGCTTTTTTAGTTATAACTTCGTCCTGGAAATAAGTATTTCTCTTTGCCATAAGTATCCTCTCCATAGTTTATTATTTCTTTGTTCTGCGCTTCCTGTATCCTGTACACTTTGGCAAACCTGCCATTTAATGCCATAAGTTCATTAAATGTGCCACGTTCAGTTATCATGCCATCCTGCATATAAAGTATTTCATCACATGATACTACAGAAGAAAGCCTGTGTGCGGATATAAGTATTGTTTTATCAGGATAATTTTCTTTAATATCTTCAAGAAGCTTTTTCTCTGTACGTACATCAAGTGCACTTGTTGAATCATCAAGCACAAGGACAGGTGCATTCTTAAGCAGTGCCCTTGCTATGGAAATCCTCTGTTTCTGGCCACCTGAAATCCCAAGCCCGCGTTCACCGACAATTGTTTCATAACTGTCTGGCAGGTTCTGTATAAAACCATGTGCTTGTGCATGTCTTGCAGCGGAAATAATCTGTTCACGTTCTATGTCAGGCTCACTATATGCAATATTTGAATCAATTGTGTTTGAAAAAAGGAATACATCCTGGAACACATATGCAAACCTGTCACGTAGCGCACTTAAGTCATATTCGTTTATTTCAGTACCATTTAGTTTTATTGAGCCGCCTGTTATATCATATATTCTTACAAGTGATTCTAAAAGCACACTTTTACCACAGCCTGTACCACCCACAATGCCAACTTTTTTACCTGAAGGGATTTCAAGGTTAATATCTTTAAGGATTGCAGCACCATCTGCTTCAATATAAACATGGCTGAGTGAAATATCAGTTTTTTCGGTATTTTTAACTGGTTTTGTACCATTTCCAATGCGGGATGGTTTCTTCATAAAACTGCACATCTTCTGTCCTGAAACAAGTTGCTGCTGCATCTGGAAAAGTGAATTATTTATTTGTGTAATATGGTCCATAATTTTAAGTATATAATTAGTACATGCAACAAGAAAACCAACCATTATCCTGCCATTTATAACAAGCATTGCACTGACAGCAATACTCCCTATATATGCTGTCTGCTTAACAATGCTGAATACTACTTCAAATTTTGAAGAAAGTTTAATCTGGTTTATATAAGAATTTTTAAGTTCTTCATTAGCTGCATCAAACTTTTCCTTTTCTATCTTTTCATTAGTAAATGAGCGTACAAGCCTTACAGCCTCAATGTTTTCCTGCACTGTAAGGTTCATCCTGGAATTATTGCCCCTTATAATTTTGTAATTGTCCCTTGCAAGCCTGCGGAAACGCATAAGTGCCATAACAAATACAGGTGCAAGCATTACAGGTATTAAAAGCAGCCAGGGGCTTATCCTTGAAAGCAGGAAAATGCTTACAGAAAGTACCATAATACTGTCAATAATATTTGGGACTATGCGGCAGAACATTTCTTTAAACATAATGGTATCTGAATTAATTGTGGTCAGCAGTTCACCAGTGTTATAATCAGAAATTGTCATACTGTCAAGTTCTGAAAGCTTCTGGAAAGTTGCCATACGCAGGTCTGTTTCAAGCCCTAGCCCGAGTTTCTGGTTGCTAACGTTTTTTATATAAACAAGTACAAGCCGTATAAGCAGCAATGACAAAAGCAGCGCAGAAAGTGAAAATAATAGTTCCATTGTATGTACAGCCCCATACCTGCCACTTAACATAAATGAAAATATATTTGTTTTATCTGGTGTGCCGCTCCGTATAATATAGTCAATAAACATTTCTGATATCATAGGGATAAGCAAATCACATGTCAGTGCAATAAAACTTAGGAACTGGATAAAAATTGCTGCTGGAAGGTATTTTTTCCAGTAACTTAAACCAAATCTGAATACTTCCATTATAAACTCTCCCCTTCCGTAAATTTATAGTCTATAGTTACATCTTTGCCTGTATATTTGCCAGCCATTTTTTCAAGAAGAATTGAGAAAGCAATTTCCCCTAATTTTTCTGTATTACAGTCTACAGAATTAATCCTTGGTGTGATATTTTCAAGCATATCTATATTATCAAATCCCATAATGCCTATTTGGGAAGGTATATGTATACCCATTTTGCGGTATAAATTAACTATCCTTATTGCAAGTACATCATAAGGGCATAATATTGCTGTATGTGCAGAAGCATCTGGAAGTGACAGGAGTATACTTTCATCATAGCTGTTTAAAATATGGTGTTTAAGCCCCGCCTGCTCCATGCCTTCTTTATAACCTGCGCATCTTTCATCCAGTGAAAAGAAATTCATGTTTTCATCTGGTGAACCAGGGCAGTTTTTAATATCCATATATACAATATCCTTATAACCCTTGGATAAAATTTTCTGGACGGCTTCCCTCATAATTTTCCGGCAGTCTGTATCTACATGTGTAAAACTGGCTGAAATCCTGTTATACAAAGTTACTATTGGTATATTTAACTGTTCCAGTTCCCTTTCATATGCCTTTCCATATCCCACAGGGAAGATTATTATACCATCTGCCTGCCTTCTGGCAAGGTAATGTATGCCTTCAAGTTCCTTGGAAGGTGAGTTGTGGGAGAGTACAAGGCTTATAAAATATCCATGCTGGCCGGCATTTCTTTCTATAGCTTCAATAAGAGATGTAAAAAAGCGGTTAGAAAGCCCGCCGCACACAACACCAATGGTTTTAGTGCTTCCAGTGGCAAGGCACTGTGCAAGGATATTTGGCTTGTAATCAAGTTCCCTTGCAGCAGCAAGGATACGCTCCTTTGTCTTTGCACTTATGCCTGCCCGGTTATTAAGTGCACGGTCTACAGTGCCTTCTGATACATTACAGTAATTAGCTATTTCACGTATAGTTATTGGCATAAAGCCCTCCCTTTTATCAATTTCGTGTGCGCACACGGAAAATTATAGGCATATTGTAACACCAGTTGCCAGTCCTGTCAAATATTTTTTGAACCAGATTTTTAAAGGCATGGAATTTGGATTAATTTTTACGAAGTTTTACAATAAAATTAATTGACGTTTATTTTTTTATGTCTATAATAAAAATAGCATTATGGTTTATTTATAATAAAAGAATTTTAGGAATGGATATTTAAATATGAAAATTTTTATAAATTATGTTGGCTTAATAAATAAAGCATGTATAGAAACAGATGGGGTAACAGTTATTGGTGGTTATAATAATAGCGGAAAAAGTACCATTTTAAAGGGAATTTATGCGTTGTTATATTCAGATTATTGCATAAAAGAAAAAATTTTAAATGAAAGGAAACAAAGCCTGCTTAACCTTTTACAAAATTATATTTTTTCACATGAATCTTATTATAGTTATATAGATGTTAGAAATCTCGTTAATTTAATTTTTAGAAAATATTATAAGTATGGAGGTTTAAGTTATGAGGAATTTTCAAATATCTTAACGGATGAAACCATAAGAAACAAAGGAGCAGAGGGTATTGTACAGGAATCTGATGTATTTCCCAATAAAGCAGAATTGTACAAGAAAGTTATAACAGTTTTTAAAAGAAGTGATTCTGATTATGAAAAATTTATTTTTTCAAAATATTTTAATAATGTATTTACTGGGAATATAAATATGTATAATAATAAGCAGAAATGTAAAATAGAAGCAGAAATTGATGGAAATATATCATTTGCTGAGTTTAGCGGAAATAAACTTGTTTCGTGTAAAGGACTATCTGGATATAATGTTCCAGTATTTTATATTAGTACAAGCCATTTTATAGAAAAGAGAAAAACAGTTATTTATAGCGAGTTAAACAGGGCATTAAAAAGAGATGATGGATTGGATATTGTATATGAATCTTATAGAGATACTGAAGAAAACAAGGAAACCCTGAAAAGTATTTTACAGGAAATATTACATGGTAATATAAGCTTTTCAGATGAAGGTCTTGTTTATAAAGATGAGAATACAAATTCAGATTTTCATATAAATAATGTTGCATCAGGTATGAAGAATTTGCTTGTAATCCAGAAATTATTAAATAATGGTTCGCTGGGCAGAAACAGTATATTATTAATTGATGAACCTGAAACAAATTTACATCCGGAATGGCAGGTAAAATTTGCGGAGATACTTGTTCTGTTAAATAAGGAGTTAGGCATAAAAGTAATAGCTAACTCACACAGCCCCTATTTTATGCGTGCAGTTGAAGTGAAATTATCTGATTATGGCATTAAAGAAAAAGGTTATTTTTATTTGATGCAGGAGGATGAAAAAGGAACCTTTTGTACAGAAGATGTAACGGATAATACTGATAAAATATATAAAATGTTATATAAACCATTAGAATATTTGTAGAACTGGAGATACCATGTGGAACTATGAGAACTATGAAAGCACTATAGAAGCAGTATCACAAAGCGATGGTGGAAAAAAGTTTATAGAAAGTGATATAAAGGTATATGATTTTGATAAATTCACTGAAGATATTTGCAGGGATTATAGAAATAAGAAAAGTTTATGTTCTGTAGATGCATTTGCTATTTCAGATAATGGCAGTTTTTTGTTTATTGAATTTAAAAATGCAAGAAAATCGCAATTTCCTAAAACTTCTTTGCCTCCAAAGGCATTTGACAGTATTTATATAGCACAATTTTTCCTGAAAGAAAAATATTCAATTGAATATCTGAAAGAACATTCGGCTTTGATTGTTGTGTATAATGATGATGCTATCTGTGTGGAGCAAAAAGAAAATAAAAGTGAGGATTTTGAAAAGATAAAAAATAAACTAAGAAATTATGCACAAATTGACATGGATACAGAAATTCTATTTAATTTAGAGAAGTATAAAGGGATTTTGTATAAAGATATATTTACTATCAGTAAAAAAGAATTTATGGAGAAATATGCATCAAAATGTAATTTAATAAATAAAGCTAAAGGAATATTTTAACTGTTTCTCTTACCGGAAAAGACCGGAAACGCAATAATTAAAACTACCAAAAGACACCAGCTGCCGTGTGTTCACGGGATAAGACAGTTTGAGACCGGACACCGGCAATACAGCTAAAGCCATACTCCTCCCAGAACTGGTATCTTTTCATATTATATAGCAAATACTTAAAACAGGCAACCATTTATTTCTTGAGTTTCCCCATTTTTAAATAAAGGTCTCTGTATTTTTTATTTTGTTGTATTTATAGAATGCTATTATTTATTTGTTGGAATCATACAAAGAGTAAATTAACTGGCAAATTCCGAATGTGCTTCCAATGAACAAGCTGTACGGAGCCGCTGGCGTTTAAGCCCTGTATTTCAGGGCTTTATGCGCCATTGCGTGCGACGTCCAAGCGCAAGCGGGCTGTTCATGGTTTGTCAAGGGACACTTTGGAATTGCCAGC
>DKYP01000049.1 GCA_002499945.1 Lachnoclostridium sp. UBA7097 | reverse complement strand
TGGACAATTTTTATCAATACTATTAGTATTTTCTTGGATTGCTATAATAAAATATCACAGTCTTCATTCACAACACCATGCGCATACCTAAGTTCATAATATACATTAGATTTTTCATTTGTTAAATCAACCATTAAAAACTCACTTTACTTAATATAATCAAGTATGTTTCTTAAAATTAGTTCAAAATCAGTAATTTCATCTACATGAACAGCCTTAAATCGAATTTTTTACATTCATCTTTGATAGATGAATACAAGTCATTATTATTTTCATTAAAAGACATAATAACAAAAACCAATCTTTATTTAAAATCAGCATCTGTTGTCGTTCCATAAAATTGCTGAGTTCCAAAACTACTTTCTCTACTCATAGTATTCTCCTTATATTATGAATTATTTTTTATTATACATCAATGATAACGCTTTGTCTACAATTATTGACAAATTTTTACCACAAACAGTATTATTTAATCATACTAATACTTTAGTATATGGGATAAATGAAACCACTTATCAAATTATAGCTTCTATCATTCATTCTCAATAAAACAAAAAAGCATCTGAACTTTTCCAGACACTTTATATTGCAACCTTATTATATTCCTTCTCATTTGTAAATTTTTTATATCCTATAGCTGGACTGTAGCTGCCCCAGTCTGTTACTTTATCCCACCTGTCCAGGTTATTCCTTCCATAAATTTTACGCCATTCTTCCATTGTTATAGCATGGACACAGTTTTTTAATTTTACCACAACCATATCACTGCCATTACATTTAAACCTGCTGATTATTCTGTAATCCATTCCTTTTCCCTCCTGTTTATGCTGTATAATCTAAAAAAAGCCACCAGATTTTCCAGTGGCTTATTAACTCCTGTGTTTAGTTTACACCAGTTCAAAATCATATCTAAAATCTTCCATGGTATCACATAAGAACCCCATCCCGTTTTCATCTATCAGAATAACACTGTTCCCTTTTAACATACACCTGTATTCTTTTCCCTGCTTAAAGTTTGAAAACCTTCCATATTCCATTAAAATTCTTATATCATGTTTTGCTCTTGCTTTCATCTAACCTCCAATTGACCCGGTCCCGGTCTATAAACAGCTGCATTTCCTGTTATACTGGCATATCCTGCAATTGTTATTATAAAAATAAGTTTTTCCTGAAACAGTACCAGATAATACCCTGCACATACCAGAACCTTCTGTTACTTTCCAGCCATCTTCCCAGTTACCGCCTTTCCTCATCCTGATACCATCATGCCTGCCAGAACCATTTGAATGCCAGTCTTCAAAGAGATACCCATTTTCATCATACACGCATCCATTATCTTTCTGGCATATAAATTCATCACAACCAAACAATTCATGTGTAATTTTCACACCAGGGTTCTCTTCCATAAATTTTATCATTGTATCCCTGTCCATATTTCCCTCCTGCCTGTAATTAAGCTAAAATCCTGTTACACTTGCCTGTTCTTTTTCAATAACCACCCTGTATCCTAATTTTTTCCAAAAATTTTCCGTAATCTCTTTAAGGTTTGTTACATGGTAAGCATAAGCATCATCTTTATATGGTTCATAACCTGCCGTTTCAATGCAGATAATTTCAGGGTAAACCAGAGAAGGTTTAAATTTTATCCTGTAAGCATCATTTAATATACTGGCATCTTCTTTATTTTCCACCTTATACCACCTGAAAGTGTTATTTTCGTCTGTAAGACCACTGTTACTAAGTGGTATAACCCCGTCCAGATATTTTATCCTTAACTTTTCTGCCTGTTTTATATTTACTGGATGTAATATTTTATCTTCATAATCCCTGCAAGCCTTTTCTGTTTCAAACTCTGTCCCGTCTTCTGCTACATATACCCTGGTTTCTTCTTCAATAAATTTTTTCTTTATTTTTGTTTTCATAATACCATGTCCTTTCTATACTACAATGAATTTACATTATCAATACAAATATATTTTTATTCCATACACTTCTATACTGTTTTATAACGTGGGTTTGCACCAATGCAGCTTATAACCAGTCCTGTTTTACATTTTATTTTCTGTAAAAAATCTTCTTTGCCATGTATGTCCCTGTATTTTTTCAGGTTTACCATACATTCTTTTTTAGTCCTTCCAGTTGCCACATAAACCCCTGATTCCGCAAGTGATATATTCCAATACCCGTTGCTGCAGAAAATAAACATATCCACACCATACTTCCTGAATGGTTCTGCAATAACCTTTGTCCAGCGTTCAGCCCTGCCCCTGCCTTCTGCTATATAAAATTCTTCCTTATGCACTTCTTTAATTTCCTTCTTTTTATATGGTTTAATCCCCTTAAAATCCCCTGATGTGATGTTTCCGATATATTCCACACGTTTCCTGTAATGCTTTGGAAGTTCCAGGCCTGTCAGGCATTCAAACAGTTTTATGCTTGCCTTGTTGCCATTATGCAGCCTGGATATAATTTCTTCTTTGCAGTACGGGTTATCGAAATTATGTACCAGGGCAATTAATGAATAATTTTTACATTCTGTCCCATACATGGAAATAAAAATACTGTCTGCAAGTTCTTTTTCTTCCCGTGTTATATGTTTTTCTTCTTCTGTAATGGCAGCTTCTGTTCTTTTCCTTTCTTCTACCTGTCTTTTTTCTTCTGCTTCCTGCCGTGCCTTTTCTGCTTCCCCTGCCCTCCTTTCTGCTTCTGTATGTTCCACATCTGCCTTGTCATAAGAAATGATTGCTTCTTCTGTATTCAGCCCTTTTTCCAGCAGGTAACAGACAAAACCATACTCTGTTTTGTTCAGCCCAATATATGTTATATTATCTGGTGAATCAAGCCTGTACACTGTCTTAGGCCTGCTTAATTCCCCGTTCCACTTATAATACTGGTAATCTTCCTTTTTCCCAGGTGTACAGCCTTCCAGGAGTTTCATGCACAGGTAAGTGACGGTGTTATAAATACCACCGTTATAATTATAATATTTGCTTAATATCTTTTCTGTCCTTGTCTTCTGTGGTTCTTTTATCCCGTCTGTAAACCCTAAAAACTTTTTAACTTCCATATATATCCTCCAATCCACATAAAACAGGCAGCCCTTTTTATAGCTGCCTGTATATTTTATTTTTATATTTATTCCATTATAGCCATATAACTGGTTGTATTATACAGCCACACCTAATCCTGTTCTGCACTGACAATTACCTTATCCCTTTCTAAAATGTTACTAACAGGCAGTATAAGGCATATGCCAATACCATTTTTAATAACAAGTGGTGCTGTTTTAACCCCGTTTTTATGCCAGGCTGCAGCCTTACCGCCATCATTAATAATACTGTATGCAGCATCTAAAAGCCCAATTTTATAATATGTCCCGTCATAATATAATAAATATTTACAGCCATGCCCGTCTGCTGCTTCTGTTTTTTTAAATTTATATCCCTGGGCTTTTGCCTCTGCCAGTATCCTGTTAAAATCAAATTCTTTTGGTTCCCCGTCATATGTAATACATTTCCCAACCTGCGGGTAATCACCAGGGTTTTCAAAAAGTGCTATTTCCCCAGCTGGTTCTTTTGTTAATACTATTGAATACCCGTTGCAGAATGATGTATATTTTTCGCCTTCAAAATCAATGGCACAGGGCATTTTATAAGCTTTAACTGCATTATCTGCATACGAAAAATATTTCTTCATGGCTTTATAACGCTGTTTTGCCCCTGGCCTGCTTTCTAAGGTATCAGAAAATATTTCATCCTGTACCAATGCTTTCAGTTCTTTAATCTGCCCGTTATTTATCATTTCCAGTATTTTAGTATTTTTCATTTATATAATTCCTCCGACTATAATATTATAATTACCGGGTACTGGATTTTACACCATGCCCGTCCTGGTACTTTCCAGCGGCTATACAATACCGCAAAGGGATGCCAGTTTATGCAGGAAACCTTTTGCAGGTTTCCGCCCGTGCCCTGCTTCCCTCCTTTTCATCCTTTCCATTAAAGCCATCTGCTTGTCCATTTCTGTATATTCCACCATCTGTACAGCTGTAAGTGCACTGTATGGTGTTTTAAGTGTAGTGTCTATGACCTGGTTTCCATCTGGTGTGTTAATAATCCTGAATCCAAACATTTCCATGCCTCCTTGTAATTAATTTTTACTTGTTTATTATTCTTTATATATCCCTGATGGAATCTGCATTTTATTGTTTCTGCTTTATGCTGCCCTGGTAACTTCCACAAATTTAAATGGTTCTTCCATTCCTGCCAGTGCAACAGCCTTCATTATTTCTTCATTTTCTGCATATCTGTAAACATGTTTTGCACAGTTTTTCCATGCATCTGTATAGTAAGAACAGTAAAATTCCTGCAGGTTCCATCCACTATAAAACAGTTCCAGGAACACACAATAAGCACAACTGTTTTTATTATAAAAATCGGTCTGCTTTGTTTCCCTGAATTCCTCTGCATCTATACCATCAATATTATTTTGTATGGATTTCCTGTAATCTTCTACAAATGCAGCATAAAATTCTTCATTAAAATAACGGATATCCTTCATTACTGTTTTTAATTCTGCTTTCATTTCCTTATATGTTTTCATAACCAGTCCTCCAATATTTTACATATCTTTATGCTGTTTTTTCTTCCAGCAGGTTTAACTTATTGCTGTCAAATAAATAATAATCCCTGGCAGCAACCACTTTATTATATTCCTTTTCCCCTTCAAACGCATCCACAACAGTTTTTTCCTCTGGTGCCAGGTCTTTGTACCCCTTTTTCCCATATGACGGCGGAAGCCACCCTTTATGCTGGCTTCCAAAAATGTTAAACTTCTTTAAAAGTTCCTCACTGGTAAATGTGATATGGCATGTCCCTTTCTTGTAAAAAGTTACTGTAAAATACTTTAACTGTATGTTTTTGGTTTCTTCATATTCCTCTGCAAACTGCAAAGCTTTTCTTAAATCAACTGCATCTGTTAATCCCCCGTCAAGGTAATTAAAGCATTTTTCCATATCCTGTAATTTAGATAAAGTTTTATATTCTGCCGGCCTGAATTCACCCCATGTATTAAACCCATCCAAAGGCAGAATAACTTTCTTATTTATTATCCACGCCTTGTTTGTTTTCCATCCATTATAATAATGTATATTTTTACTGGTTTCATCATACCAGCAATGCTTATGGCTTAATTCATCAAACAATTCTGTTATTGTATCTTCAATCCCTTTTACAACATTATTAATTAATTCTGTTTTCAGTGTATATATATTGTAAAGGGAGAAATCATAATCTTTTAATTCTTCTATTTTATTATGGAAATCCCTTTGCAGGTTATATGTAAGCTGTCCTGTAAACTTTGGGTTTTTAAATAATGCCTGCCAGTATTTGCTTCTTACTTCCCTTATATAATTATTTACTGATAAATCCCTGCTTCCTACTCTCAAAGAAAGCATACACCCGCCTGTCTGGACTGTTTCCCCTGTTTTTTCATCTTTATCAAAACTGGACAATATAAATGGTTCCATTGCATAGTATTCTTTTATAAGTTTTATTCCAGCTTCAACTTCCAGTTTATACTGGTTTACAATCCCACGGAAGAAACCACCATCAATTACCTGTGTGTTTTCTGCTGTTTTATATTCCTTTTCTTCCTGTGCTTTCCGCAGCCCTTCCAGGATAAAGGATTCCCTTTTTACCTCTGGCAGCTGCACCTTAATTAAAGCAACTTCAACACCAGTTGTCCGTTCTGCATCTAAAAAAGCATCCTGTATATATTCTATATCTGCATTATATTCTTCCAGCTTCCTTTTTAAGTCCATGCGTTCATTTGTATATGGATTTTTTAAAGTTTCTGCATTTAACAGGCAGATAACAGCACCACCGTTCCTTTCCTGCATTCCAAGGGCTTTTAAAAGATGTTTGCAGCCATTGGAAAAAGGCGGGTTCATAACTATTAAATTATATTCTTTCATTGTATCATATGTAAGAAAATCATCATGTACAACCCTGAAATCTTTACCTTTAAGTATGTGCTGCAAATTTTTATCCGGCTCTATGCAGTCAATATCAAGACTTCTGTCCCTATGGTAATCTTTTTTTGCATTTTCCATTAAAGCTTCCACAATGTCCCCGTTTCCTGCTGATGGCTCCAATACATTATTTACCCAGTTTAAATCCACCCCTGAAAGCATTTTATCAATAATATTTTTTGGGGTTGGATAAAAATCCTTGTTATCCTTAAACATTTTAACCAGTCCTTTCTATAATTAATAAACTAAACTATGTCTGCTGTATAATAAAGACTGGCATTAACCAGTCCTTAATATTTCTTCTGGATTATATGTAAATACAAACCCCTTTTTCAAGGTGCTGTAAAATCCCTGTAATGTTGCAAGCTTCTGTTTAACCTCTGCAAAATCTGTCCTGTTTAACTTTTTCCCAGGTTTAGCAACCCATATTTTTTTACCTGTTTTTGTATGGGTATCTTCTGTAATAATATAACTTATGGTTTCCTGTTTTCTCTCTTCTGCAGTCCCTGCTGCGGTTTCCTGTGTATTTTCTTCTGGTTCTTCTGTTATAGCACCTGTATATAACTTTCTTTCTGGATTCTCTTTAAAAATAAACCCATGCTTGAACCGGGAATAATACCCGCCAAGGGATTTAATGTACCTGTTTACCTGTATATATTCCTCATGGCTTAGGCTTTCCTTGACTTTTACCAGATAAATTTTTTCACCTGTACGTGTGTCAGTATCTTCCAATATTACATATGTATAATTATTTACATTTATTTCTGGTGTTTCTGCGGCTTCTGTCTGTGGTGTTGCTTCCTGTTGCCCTGCTTCTGTCTTTTCAGATGCAGGTTCCTTTTTATCTGCGGCAGCTTTCTTTTTACTTTTTGCTGTTTTTGGTACAATTTTTATATCCTGTCCATTATTCCTGCAACATCCAAAATAGTAAAAATCAACATGGAAGTAATCGACCATGCCGTCACAGTCTGAATAATTATATGACTGTACAAATGAATCAACGTCATCAATAACAGCTTTTGTAACATCATTAAGGCAGCGGTAATAACCCCCGTGTCCTTTCCAGGTTTCCAGGAATGCTTCCTTCTCTTCCTCCCTTGTCCAGCAGTCAAGTTTCCAGAGGCCGTTATATCCCATCCTTCTGATAATTTCATTCCGGTCAGCTTCTGTAAGTTCTCCATATCCCTTATAAACTCCTGCAGGGCTTTCTTTTAATTCAACATGGAGTTCCTGGCACATGGAAGCATAGGAAGTACGCACACTGAATTTATAAGCCGGGTACTTTTCCTTTACATATGCCCTTACAATTTTTGCAACCTCTTTTAAACTGCGGTTCCAGTCGTGGTTGCTGCCCTCCCAGCCGAATTCTGTATAAAACTGGCTGCGTGTGCTTTCTGCTGTTTCTGTTACCTGTTCCCCTGTCTTTTCTTCGTGGCGGTCTTTCCATACTTTGAAAAGTGCATCATACTGTACATTTATTTCCTGCATCTTTTCAACCTCCCCGCCGTTGTCTGGGTGGTTTATCTTTAACAAACCTTTATACTGGGATTTTAAATCTTCCAGACTTTTAATATTTTTAAAATATTTCATATTTTCCACCTTTTTAACCTTTCCTTAATATTATTCTGTTTTTTATTTATGGGTAAAAACAAGTGCCTCATTATCTGGAGCACTTACAACGGTTACTTTCTTTGATATTGTCATGTGTCTACTTTTTCAAGTTGCGGTGATGTTCTCAAACCGTTGGGCTTTTTCGCTGCACATGGGCTTTTATACTGGCTAACCTTCCAGTTTATACTACAACTTTTTAGTTGTTTTCTTTGTTTAATGCCCAAACAGGGAATTGAACCCTGTGTATGTTACATGAACCATCTGGGCAGTTATTGTTAATAAAATGGCTAATATTCTTCACATTCATTAATACAGTCAACTATTTTCTGGATACTTAACCATTCACCATTATCCATATAGCATCCAAAGTTGTTAATTTCTCCATATCTTGCTATTAACAGTTCTATTAATTCTTCTTTGTTAATCATTGTTTTTACCTCCTGTTGTCCTTAATTTGTTTCCCTTAACTGTTTATTATTATAACGCTATCGTATATTATTTTTTGTGCAAATTGTATAACGATATCGTTATAATTATGGTTATAAAAAAAGCAGATTGAAGTTAAATCAATCTACTTTTCTAATTCTTTTTTTACTGCTTCTACAATAAATCCATTAATTGACTTGCTTTTTTCTTGTATCTTTTCTTTCATTCCTTTTGGAAATCTTACAAGAATTTTATCATAATTTTCTTTTTCATATTTTGCAGTAGCCTTTTTTTGTGCTTCTGATACTGGAATCTTTACCACCTCCCTGCCAAAAAATAACTATACTACTAATCAATCTGGTTCTGGAACAGGCTGCCCGTCTTCTATAGCAGTTTCAATCCATAATTCTTTTGCTATTTCAATTTCTTTTAACGCCTGTTCTCTAGTATTACCATGCGCCATGCATCCAGGCAATTCTGGAATGCTTGCAACATAAATCTTATCAGTTTCATCATATTGTATTTATACTGAATACTTCGACATTTAAACACCTCATTTTATAGTAACGTTTACCAGTTTCTATCTAAATTGATGCCAATGCACTATTATATTTTGGCTCTGGAATATCCCATCCATCTTCCCGTGCTGTTTCAAGCCAGATACCAATAACTTCTTCTGTATTCTGGATTGCTTCAACTGGTGTTTTACCATCACTCATACAACCAGGTAATTCTGGGACTTCTGTAACATAACAGTTATCTGGTTCACTCCAATACATAATAATTTGGTACTTATACATATATTAATTACCTCCAAACTTATAAACCATATTTATTAAATAAATTCCTTACCTGTTTTACCTGATATGCTTTTGCTTTACTTCCTAATGGCTGTATAACTATTCCCTCTGGTATGTCATCACGTTTATATACATGATGGTCTCCCTTTATCCGTTCTACGAAACCATAAGAAAGAATTAAATTCCTAAAATCAGTAAACCTGATATTATTATCACTGTTACCAGCCATTACCTTATTATATATCTTCTGGTTCATTTTATGTGCCCCTTTGCATGTTTACATTATAACACACCTGCCATTTATTGCAAGTACGTTATCAGGTACTATAATATCTACATACTGGTTTAATCCCTAATTCCACATTTACAACATTCCCAATAAATTTTTTAACTTTAGGAATATCATATATTTCCTTTTTAAAATCTTTAATGAGCAAATAAGTTTCTTTATCAACAAGTTCAAAATTAATTTTACGTTTTTTAATTATAAAATCATCTAAATAACCTCCACAGTAGCATATTTCTATATGATAAACATCTTCTTTCCTATCTGAAAGAAACCAGCCGTTATGCAGATAAGGGAACATAAATAACTTTACATTTTTAGTTTCCATCTCTTTAATTAAATTTCCAAAATCAATTTTAATACTTTTCATGTTAATCCTCCATCTCTTTTTATTTTTAGCTTTTATTGCTTACCCATGCCCGCAAAAAAACTGGTTCTGTATTTTACAGGCATGATAAATAATAAAAACCCGTTGTTTACGTTGTCCCTTTATATGAGTTATAAAGAACTGTATACTTTTTCTTCTTGACTTGTGCCAATGCGCTGTATACATTAGTTTACGCACGGTTTTGTTATAGCGGTTGTTTTTTTCTCTCCGCTCTTAACCTTTTTAACAAGGTTATAATCCATATGTCAGGCATATAACATGCCGTCTTGTAATAAACTATTTATTTAGGTTATAAATGCAGAATTATACACTTTTGAACCATACATAATAAACAGTCATGGTTATATCACTTATCTTTAGATGTATAAAAGGAATTTTTCCAAAATGAATAGTTAAGAAATAAGAAAAGCATAAAGCCAGTTTATTCCAGACTTTACGCTTTATACATGATACAATGCCTGTATGCAGTTATATAATATATGCTGCCTGGTGTTATGCCAGTCTTTGCAGCTTTTCTGAATGTTCTGTTACTACTTTTTTAAGTATTGATATATCTTGTTTTATTATTTCGTAATCTTCAGTACTGTTTTTATATCTTTCATATGTCGAAGTATAACAAGATTCTATTGTTTCTAATCTAGGTAAAACTCCATTTTCCTGTATTACTTCAATATTCTTTAACCTGCCTTCAATTTCCTTTATTTTTCCTTTAATTTCCTGGATATTATTTCTTACAGGTTCAAGCATATTAGAAATTGCCAGTAATAATTCATTATCCGTCATACCTTGTATATGCCCCCTTTCTTCCATAAAGGCATTATACCATATATGAGGCGTAAAGTCACTATTCATTTTTCAAAGTGCAAATTCCCTGTTGCTTTGTTTACAGTTACATATATAAAGGAAATTTTGTGTCTTCAATTAGTCTTTTGGACAT
>DKYP01000150.1:40208-40343 GCA_002499945.1 Lachnoclostridium sp. UBA7097 | reverse complement strand
GCCGCTTGATGAAGAAATAAAACACCTTGAAGCTTTTCTTGATTTGCTTGGGGTATTTACAGGTGATGAAAGATATACTGTAATCAAAGATGAACTTTTAGAAAGACAGCGGGAAGGAAAGGAGGTCACTATGTG
>DKYP01000150.1:39400-39846 GCA_002499945.1 Lachnoclostridium sp. UBA7097 | reverse complement strand
ATTGAACAGGGCATTGAACAGGAACAGAAACAGATTATTTTAAACATGTATAAAGAAGGATGTGATGCAACAACCATTTCCAGGCTTACGAAAATTCCTATGAAAATTGTCAATGATGCCCTTAATACATTTTAAACACAGTCCCAGAACAGGTTAAATTTAAAAAATAAGTATATTAAATAACCATATAAACCCACTCTGGTTATATTTTAAATATAGCCTGGAGTGGGTTAAATTTCTCAAAATAAACATAACTCTGCTTTTATTTGATATTAATAAAACTGCAACAGAATTATAAATTATTAGCATTATAAATTAATGGGTCTGATAAATCATCTGGTGTAAATTGGGCTTTAAGTGAAATATTATCCCTGCCTTCCCATCCATCATAAACAAATTCAAATTTCTTCCATTCTTCTGGAACTTTCCATACTATAAAACCACCT
>DKYP01000150.1:0-39146 GCA_002499945.1 Lachnoclostridium sp. UBA7097 | reverse complement strand
ACTTTCCATACTATAAAACCACCTATAGTACCACCAACAGGAACATGTGTAAAAATAGTTGGATAAGATTTAGGCTGGTTCATAAGAAAGGTGTGTTCTATCTTTTTACCATCAACCTTTGCAGAAACATAATTATAATTAATATAATCTTCTTCACTTGTATTATTTGTTATTGACAGGAACAATACCAGATATTTTTTTCTCTTTCCTGCATTATCCGTAAAATCATCACCTTCAATCTTTTTATATTCTTTCAACCCGAGCACCTTTACAGCCTTGCTTTCATCTGAATACTGCTGTTTAGATGATAATGTTGCTGTTTCTATTTTTGGCTTTTTTGTTGGTTTTGATGATTCTTCTGGTTCTGGCGAAGGAGTCTGCTCTGGCTCTGGTGTTCCAGTAATTTCTGGAGATGTTGTTTCCTCTGGCGGGACATCTGTTGAATTGTCTTCTGCCACATCATTGTTGTCACTGTTATCTGCTATACTGGATAAATTTGTACTATTTCCAGTGTTTGTACTATCTGAAGCTTTTGGCTTGCCACATCCGGTGATATTTATTAATAATAATATAAATAACAAAGTTAAACATATTTTTTTTGACATAATATCGTTCCTTTCTGGTTTTGATAATACTTATACTATATATTAAAATAGAAAAAATAATCCCTCCCCACAAGGAGGAAGGATTATTCATTTTAATATAATGTTATAACCTGGTAATATCAGGTACAATCAACATAGTCGGTTTAATTATCTGTTGTAACCTAAATACTTGTAACGGAGTTCATATTCAGGTGAATTTAATATACCAATATTTGATTCAATCTTGGCATTACTATCAGCACCCGCTTTCACTTCCACTTCCTGAGGTGTTAAACCAGAATCTGAAAGTTCAATTGTTACCTTATATGTGTCACCACGTTCAACACCTTCAATTCTTGAATTTGTACTCTTATTATCAATTATATTATAATTATTCTTATAACGTGTATCATTATTATAAGGCTCAACAGAAGTATTTATTTCGTTTTCCTTATAATTACTTATAGTATAAACAAAACTATGACCACTTTCTTCACTATATCTATAACCATATTGATTCTCTAATGATACACCATTAACTATATTAGCTGCCCCAATTTCAGTATTCCTAGGAGACTTTGTTTGATTATAATTATCAACAACAATTCTTTGAGCCACTGGCATAGCATCAGAAACTTTAATCTTTGCAGTTAATAAAGTCCCATCTGTTTTATAACCATTATCACGAGCATCTCCATCTCTCTTTATATAATCAGATGTAATTGATGTTTCATTATCTTTATTAGAATAATACTCATAATAACCTTTTTTAGCATCTTCAGAAATAAGTATCTGTAATTCTACCTCTGCATCCTGTCTTTCATATCTTGCTGAATTAACCTTATACAAATCTCTCCACTTCAAACGGTCCTTTAATATACCAACCATTTTACCATTAGCATCTAATACTACGCTTGAACCACTCACAGGACTAGATTTAGTACCATCAGCTTTTACAGACCAGATACCATCCTTCGTTGATGCATAATATTCAGATGGAACAGTAAGCGTATATGTTTTATACTTTGATGTCACAGTTACTTGTTTATTACCATATTTATCATTACTAGCTGCATCCAACTCACTTGCTAAAGGATAATAATCTACTCCTTTAGCTGTATTTGTTTCTGTAGCTGCTGTAGCTGTATTTGTATCCACAATAGCACTCAATCCTATTTTTATTGCTTCACCACTAACGGCTTCATTTAAATTATAACCTGTACCAGAATTACTACTGCTGTTATCATTATTAAAGTTATAACTGCCATCAGCATATTTTGTAAGGTTTGTTATTAAACCAAACTTATTAGCTTTAAATCCAATCTTGAAATCTGAAACTTTGCTAAGCGGAACCATCGTATAAGTTTCATTTCTTGTTCTGCCAAGTTCATACCACTGATATTGGTTATATGAACCACTAATTGTTGCTGAACTTGTGGCATCTCTTCTTATAATAGAATAAGAAACTTTAGCTTCTTTAATTTCACCTTTACTATCAGCAGAGTGGTTAATTATATTGCTACTAATTAAATTGCTTGCAATATTAGCTGTGCCACTTTGGCCAGCATAATCAAGAGTACCATCGCTATTTTTAGTGCCAGTTATTATATTAGCTTCATCTAAATTCTTTAAACGTAAACCATATTGGCAACCTGCAATTTTATCCTGCAATGCTGCTTTCCAGAAAGATTCTGACCTGGACTGGAGAAGTTTTTCACCATACTGGTCTATATAATCGATATCTTTCACAATATCAACCTTGTCAGGTGATGTTTTTGATATTATAATATCATTGCTGTCATCACCATATCTTACATCTGATACCAAATTAGGACGCCTCATATCTGATACTGAAAGTACCGTTGAACGTGATTCAGTCCCCTCTTCACTTTCTACTGTTGCTGTTAATGATACAGCACGGATAATCCCATCATTAATAACAATACCATTATTGTTATCTTTATCATAAGGATTGAAACTGGTTCCGCCTGTTGTGTATCTTTCTGCATCGCTCCATTCAAGCACAGCTTCGCCATTATCTTTTTCCCTAAGCACAAGTTTACCATCTGATGCTGTAAAATTAAGATAATTAGATGAACGTGCAATTGTTTTATAATCTTTTACAACATTACCTTTTGTATCTATTGCTGTGAATGGAATATCCACATTTACATCACCATCAGCAACAATTCCAGCTTTCTGGTCTATCTTAAAACTTGCAAGACGCGGGGTTTCGCCAATTTTATAAGTAGTATCATTTGTTCCACCTGCACCTGTTGCAAGATAAGTGAATGTCACATCCCCTCCCTTATCAACAAACCTGCCTGGTTCAATATTTGCAGAACAATATTCCTGATATTTTGGCTGGTCATAATCGGTATCATTCTCATCTGTAATAGTAAATATTCCACCATCCTTGAAACTGTCCTGGACAAGTTTTGGAGTTTTAGACCTTAATACCAGTTTTGCATTTTCTGTAACAGAACCTAAATTATTCCTGGATGACTCAATAAAATTACCCTGCTGGTCTTTTACCTGGTACAGTACTGCATGTGTTCCTTTAGTGAAATCAGAATCTATTTCTGATTTTACCTCAGCGGATTTTACTGATTTATCTTCATCAGACCTTCCACTTACAATTCCACGGAATACAACATCCTGTACAGCCTGCTGCATACCAATTTCTTTTTCAAAAGTCTGTGAATAGTTCTTATCACCTAATATGCATGTACCTGTAATGCTTATCCTTGTACCATATGTGAAAATTTCCCTGTCATTCTTTCTTTGTGCTACAACCAGTCCTAAATTCCTGTTGCTTCTTTCTTTGTTTGTATCACATGAAGTTATGTTCCAGTTAACTGTTACCCTGTGTCTTATAGATTCACCATACTGGTTTTTAACATCATAATAGATATAGGCTTCATCATTACTTCTTCCTTGTTCCTTTGATGCGCTGCTTGTACCAGTAAGTACTTTTTCACCTAATATAGTAATTTCCTTTACTTCTTCAGCCCCAACAGTAACTTTCTTATCTGTGTCTTTACCAGCTACTGATAAAGTATATTCTCCTTCTGGAAGTGCACTGCTATATTTCAGTTCAACCTTCTTGCCTTCATCCTTCCATTCAGGTGTAAGGGAAAGTGGTGTATTGCCTCTCTTGACAGTAATGTTTGCCCTTGATGCTTCTGGAACTGCTGATTCAAATTCAGCTGTAAGTGTCCTGTAACCTTTAACATCAAAACTCTTAACAGTGATAGTTCCAACTGTTGCAATTAATTTTCCTCTTTTTAACAGGTTGCCTTTTTTCAAGAAATTTTTGTGCAATCCATGGCCTATATTAGTAATTTTAATATAAAACTTTGTGGCTTTATTTAAAAATTAAAGTAGCTTTTAATATAGTTTTGCAGACCCTTTTTTGCGTTATTTTTGTGACAGGAGTATTTCTACTTCTGGGCGGTATCCATATTTCATAAGGTATTCTATTATGGCACCTTCGACTATTTCACGTATTGTTATATTTTTGGAGTGTGAAAAGTCATCTAATACTGCGGAAAGGGCTTTGGAAAGATATATGCTTTTAACTTTTTTGCCTCCAGGTATCAGGTAACGCTGTGGTGAATTTTCTGAAAGGCCAGGAGTACATAATTCTATTAAACGCTCTTTGTTTTCGTACAAGTAATTTAGAAGTGAATAGTATTTACTGCTTTCTTCTTCATTTTCATCTTTAGCAACCAGGCTTGTGCCACTTATGCTGGCAGGTTCTGGCAATGTTGGTGTGGCTGCTGCCTGTTTTATATTGTGCGGCTCATAAGTTTTGGTATTGCTGTTATAGAACATATTGTTATTGCGCATATAAGTGTTCATTTCAGTATAATCTTTGAAACCAAAAGTTTTTGCAATATCTGATGGGTTTGCGAGAACCCCGTCCTTTTTGAACTTGTCTGCTATCATCTGGGCACGGAACGGGATTTCACCGCTAATCTGGTTTAATGCATTATTGCGGTATTCATCTCTTTTGATATACTGGCCGTTTTTAACTATAAAACCACGTCTTCTAAAAAAAGCATCCATAGTACGTATGCTTGAATATCCATATTTTTTATAAAGGTCTTTCCTGTTATTCCCTTCGCTGATTTCTTTAAGGATATTGTTTTCCTGTTCATCAAAATTCTTAGCTCTTGTATTATTAGATGGCATATATGTTATCTCCTTATTTTAATGATAATGTATTTACAGATTTTACCAGTTGTGACTGCTCTGTATGAAGGTAAATGCTGCTGCTTTTTAAATCTGCGTGTCCAAGAAGCCTCTGTAAAACGGAAATAGGGCAATTCTTTACTATAAGGGCAGATGCAAAGCTGTGTCTCAGGCAGTGTGCCGATAGTTTTGGGTTTAGTCCTGCCTTTTTGGCGTATGTATGGATACATTCATTTAAATACTGGTGGGTTAATTTTCCGGAATTAGCTGTTGAAAAAAAGTTATCAGATTCTTTGTTTCTATATTGGTTTTTATAATTTGTAAGTATTTGGCTTATTTCATCATTCATAGGGATAACCCTGTCCTTTTTACCCTTACCACATACTACGTTTATTTCATTTCTGTCAAAATTGACATCGTCAAGCTTTAAATTGCACAATTCTGAAACACGCAGGCCTGTGAAACATATGGTAGAACAAGCCGCAAAAATAACAGGCTTATCTATTACAGAAAGGAAGTCTTTCATTTCGTCTATTGTAAGATAAAGCCTTTCCTTTTTCTGGATATGAATATTGTCTAACTGGCTGGCAAGGTTGGTCTGTGTGTATCCACGTTTTACTAGGAAATTCCAGAAAGAACGCAGTGCAACAAGCACATTTGAGCGTGTTTTACCTGAATTTCCTTTCTTTTTGCGGTATGACATATATTCCTGGAGATGCTCTATTGTAATATTGTCAAGAATTGCTATGCCATTAAAAATTTCTTCTTCAAGGTAACGTGTAAAATCGTCTAATGTGCCTTTGTAGTTCCTGATAGTGTGCGGGCTTGAATCCTTGTCATCAAGAAATTCAATAAAAATCCCAATAAGTCTTGATAGTGCCATTAATAATTCGCCTCCTGGTATAGTTAGTATGATATAGAAAGTAAATGTAATCTATAAAAATACTTCAGGTCCCTGTATTTATTTGTGGAAGTTTTTATAGTTACATAAACTGTTGCATGGGCAGTTAAATACAGTAGTTATGTTATATGGCATTTAAGACCGTAGATTATAAAGATATAAATATGATATTGCCTGGCAAATTTTAGTTTAACCATTTTAATGGAATTTATGCGTTTCCCTGTTTTCTATATGGAAAATATGGTAATGCATTATTTCCGCTGGCATAATAATACTCCTTTCTGGTAAGGATAAGACTTGCCATATCCAGGTTTTTACCAAAAAGGAGTTATTTTTTAAAGATATAAACTATTTTATATTGCCAAATAAACCACCAGTTACCTGGTGGTTGAAAATTGTTTACAATATTTTGCCAGGTTATTTGATTTTAATGCCTGGTACGTAATTTCCAATATCTTTTAAGTATTCCTGGTCATTGTATAATTCATTGGCAGCCTGGTCAAAGTACTGTTCAAATGCAGAGGCAACTGACTGTAATTCATCATCATCAGTAATGCCTTCAAATTCAGGGTTTCCTTCTTCATCTTCTGAATACCTGAACAGGATTAATTCATCTTCTGGAAGCTCTTCTGTCGGGTTTATGGGAAGCACGGCAACGTATTCCCTTGAAAGTTCTTCGATTTCCATGGAAGCAATTATCTCTACATCAAATTCTTCGCTTGTTTCAGGAGCAATAGTTACAATAACAGTTTCATCATCATTTTCATTAAAAAATAAATCTTTATTTTTGGCGTTCATATAATTTCCTTTCTTCATATCCTGTTTACAGATATTATTTTGCATAAAAATAACTATTCCATAATATACCATTTAGTGGGACAAGTGTCAATTATGTAAAGAATTATTAGATGAAGGGCTGTTTGTATTATCTGTGTTTTTCTGGTGCTGGCGGCCTTCCACATCCATTTCATAGTTATCTTTGTAAATAAGTTCTGACATAGTTACAAATGTAAATCCTTTTTCTTTAAGGCCTGATATAAGCTGTCCAAGTGCCTGTGCAGTATATTTTGCGCCGTTATGGCAAAGTATTATTGAACCATTGCCAAGGTGTTTGTGGTTTAATACTGTATTTAAAATAGAATCTACACCATAGTCTTTCCAGTCCAGGCTGTCAGCATACGCAACAGGTGGCAAAATTTTAAAAATTTTTATTCAGGCTTTCCATATAATTTCAATTGAACCAGTGCCTACTAAAATTTTTTCAATAAAAGCTTCTGCTGCCTGGTGCTTCTGCGTATTATCAAGGTTTTTAAAAATAATACTGGCTGGCTGGTATTTTTTGTTTTTTTGCTTTTCTTCTATTGAATTAATAATTTTCTGGCGCTGCATATCCAGTTTTTCTATTTCTTTATTCAGGTAAGAAGTAGTAATTTCAGTTGATGCTGCTATACATTCCACAAGTTTTCCGATTTTTTCTTCTATTTTTATAAGTTCCATTTTCTGCCTGGAATTATAAACAGGTTCATATAAGCTGTCATTCTGGCACTGGGACAGTATTTCTTCAATGCTTTTCTGTACAGCATTTTCTATTTCTTTTATATTTAACATAAATTCTTTTATACCGCAGGCATGGAGGTTGTAATGCCCGCTGCAAGCAAGGAAAAGGCTGCCTTTATAACCCTTTTTGACAATAACAGCATAACCACATCCCGCACATTTTAAAAGCCCTGTAAGCCATGAATTTTTTCCTTTGCCAGAATTTTTTAACTGCATGTTCCTGTCAAGTTTATGCTGGCATTTAAGCCATATTCCAGATGGGATTGTTCCGGGAAAGTTTGTAAGGGAAACAATATGGTTTTTAAAATCTGAATATTTCCTTGTTGCGGCATCACGTTTTCCTGTTACCTGTGCAGAGTGTGTACCATTAAATTCTTCAATGCTGTTAGCAAACCTTGTAATGCCTTTGTCCCGGTAGTATATATATACATCTATATCTGCCATAGCATAAACAGGATTGCGGAGTATACGGCTTATTGCTGTACTGTCCCAGTTTTTCCTTTTTCCGCAGGATATGCCTTCTTCTGAAAGCATTTTTGCTATGCTGCCAAGTGAGCATCCATCCTGGATATAGCTCTGGAATATTTTTTCAACTGTTGTTATCTCCTTGTTTGCAATAAGTGAAGGGACGCTTTTGCCGCCTGATATTATTCTTCCAGTATTGAAACCAAAGGGGGCAGGCCCGCCAAGCCATGTGCCATATTTTGTACGTTCATAATAGTTATCCTTGACACGTTCAGCAATAGTTTCACGTTCAAGCTGTGCAAAAACCATTATAATATAAAGCATTGCCCGTCCTGCCGGGGTATCTGTATCAAATTTTTCGCTTACTGATGTAAATGAAACATGGTAACGGCTTAATTCTTCCCACATATGCCCGAAATCTGTGATTGAGCGGGAAAGGCGGTCAAGGCGGTAAACAATTACACGGTCTATAAGTCCGGTTTTTATATCATTCATCATTTTAAGGAACTGGGGTCTGTCGGTATTTTTGCCACTGTAGCCTTTATCTGTGTAAACCATAAATTTATTGTCCGTGCCACATTCTTTTTTGCAAAGGTTAATCTGTGCTTCTATTGAAATGCTGTCTTTTTTGTCTATGGACTGCCTGCCATAAATTGCTATTGCCATAAATCCACTTCCTTTTCTGGTGTTTTATTGTTTCTGGCGGGTTCTTTGGGGCTGCATTGTAAATTTCTGTATAACTGCCTGTAGATTTTCCTGGCTGCTTCCTGTCTTTCTTTATCATTTGCATAAGATTTTAAAAAAGTATGTTTTACTTGCATAATAATGCCTCCGGCATAAATATTCCATCTGGTATAAATATGCAGGTAAAACGGCATTTAAACCAGTTGTTTTATAAATGTTCAGGACAGCCACTATTGCGGTAAGCGGCCTGTAATTTTATTATGTAAAAATTTAGAAATAAATGGTAGATTTTTTGCCGGGATATGCTATAATGAAGTTTATTGGAAATATGACAACAATTAATAATTAAGGAAGGAAAGGGAAACTATGAAGAATATAATTAAAACAGATAAAGCACCAGCAGCTATTGGCCCATATTCACAGGCTGTTGAAGTAAACGGGATGGTTTATACATCAGGGGTAATACCTGTAGACCCTGCAACAGGTGCACTGGCAGGGGAAACAGCAGCGGAACAGGCAGAACAGGTGTTTACAAACCTTAAGAATTTAATTGAAGCATCAGGGACAAGCATGGAAAATATAGTAAAAACAGTTGTATTTTTGAAGGATATGGAAGATTTTGCTGCTGTTAATGGTGTTTATGCCAAATATTTCCCACAGCCTTATCCTGCAAGGTCATGTGTTGAAGTAGCAAGGCTTCCGAAAGATGTTGCGATTGAGGTTGAAGCAGTTGCTGTAAAATAGCATAATATATTTTTTGTACGCTGTTTTTCTACTTTTACCGGCTGGATTATACGCAATTTTCTATAATAGTAGAAAATTCTATTTGTGTAGAAAAATGCTTAATAATTTACCGCTTTTTTGGAAATATATGGCATTATTATAAAAAAATATGCTAAAACAGGAGATTTTTTGTTAAATTTATGTTAAAAGAGGTGTTGACAAATGTTACTGGCATTGCTATAATTGGTTTTGTAATTTAATAGATTTGTAATAATTATTCTATTTGTTTGACAATATTTATGTTTTGTGCTGAAAATACAGTAGATTTATTTATAGGAAGAAACTAATTGGAGGTAATTATGGTTAAGACACATTGGGTCAGGCGTGTGGCTGCATTAGGAACAGCAATGACATTATCACTTGCCTGCTGTAATATTTCTGGTGGTCCTGCAACAGAAGCAGGGGCAGCAACACTTTGCCAGGAAACAGAGATAGCAGGTATTTCATTATCTTTAGATAAGTATTATTCTACAAATTTTGTTGAGAGGGTTGTTCCAGAGAGCGCTACAGGTGCTGCCAGTACAACAGCACCAACAGAAACCCCGGAGGCAACAGCTTCACCAACAGCAACACCAGCGGCAGAAAAAAGCAGCAGCCAGAAGAGCAGCAGAAGCACAACAACAAAAAGAAAGAAAACAACAGCAAAGAAAGTTTCAAAACGCTGGCAGAATACAGCTATTTCAATAGCTAATAATTATGTTAATATCCGCAGGCATCCAGGTATAAGAGGTTCTAAAGTTATTGGCAAGTTATATAAAGGTTCAGCTGCCAAGGTACTCCGTTACTGCAAAGGCGGATGGGTACAGATAGATTCAGGCGGGTTTAAGGGTTACATAAAGAAAGAATTCCTTGCAATCGGTGCAGATGCCGAAGCCCTTGCTGATAAATATGGTACTAAGTACATAACAGTTAAGGAAGGTACAATTACCCTTAACGTAAGGCAGAGGACAAGTACAAAGTCTAAGATACTTACACAGATTCCTGAAGAGGAAAGGTTTAATGTAGAAAAGCTGTGTGGTGACAACTGGGTAAGGATTTCATTAGATGATGGCAGGGGTTATGTTGCCAAAGAGTTTGTTAATGTAAAAGTTAAGTTTAAGAAGGCAATTTCCCTTAAAGAAGAACGTGCAAGGGCACGTGCAAAAGCAGCAGCTGAAAGGGCAGAACAGGAAAGGCTCAGGGCACTTGCAGCAGAGAGGGAAGCAGCAGCTGAAGCTGAAAGTTCATCTTCAGGCAGCTCTTCATCAGGCAGCAGTTCTTCATCAGGAAGTTCATCTTCAGGAAGCAGCTCATCATCATCAAGTTCATCAAGCAGCCACAGTTCTTCATCATCAAGTTCATCAGGCAGCCATAGTTCATCAAGCTCTTCATCGGGCAGCTCTTCATCAGGAAGTTCATCTTCAGGAAGCAGCAGTTCAAGCTATGGCAGCAGCACAGGTGAGCAGATAGCAGAATATGCACAGAATTTTGTTGGCAATAAGTATGTATATGGCGGAACAAGCCTTACAAACGGGACAGACTGCTCAGGATTTACAATGAGTGTATATGCACAGTTTGGATATAGTATCCCAAGAACTTCAAGTGCACAGTCAACATATGGTACAAGTGTAAAATTATCAAATGTAAAGCCAGGTGATTTGATTTTCTATAAGAATGGCGGTTCAGTAGGCCATGTTGCTATGTATATTGGCGGTGGTTCAGTAGTACATGCAAGCAATCCTACAGATGGTATTAAGATATCCGGGATGTATTACAGGCAGCCATGTGGTGCAAGAAGAATAGTTGGTTAATATAATAATTGTTTTGGATTTATGCCGGGAGGGTTTCTTCCCGGCTTTAATTATCTGGTTTTAAATGTATTGGCAAAGGAGGTATAAAATGGCAGGTACAATAGTACATCTTGTAATAGCAGATTTGCTGGCAGAGGAGTGGGCAGGGGCGGAAATTATTACACCATATGGCAGCACCAAGTTCATAAGGGACTATTTTATGGCAGGGAATATCTGCCCTGATGGCATTATGGCACGTAAAGATTATGTAAGGGAAATGAAGAAACATACGCATTTCAGGGATGGTATACAGGATGCGGATTTCCATAAAGAGGAAAACCTTGCATTATTCCATAAAAGGCTTAATGGTTTTATGGAGAACAGTTTTAAGGTTTTTAAAGAAAATAATATACGCAGCCTTTATCTTGGTTACTGGGTGCATATGCTGGCAGATGAACTATTTGTAATTAACATACGTCCTGAATTTATGGAAAATATTTCTGTAACAGGGCTTACAGAGCAGGATATGGAAATATTCCGGTATTTTAGCCAGGATGTGGATGCAATAGATTTCCGGCTTATAAATGAATATAAAGGGATTAAAAGGATATATAATGCACTTTCAGGAATAAAACCATATGAAATACAAGGAATGGTAACAGAAGATGAGCTTACGAGCAGCAGGCAATGGATTTTAAATTATTTCTTTGAAAGGGAACACACAGATGTAAAAGAGCCCGTATATATATCATATAACAGGATGTGGGAATTTATTAACAGCACCACAGACAAGATAAAAAGTACATTTGGCAGAGAATAAAAAAACTGCCAGTGCTGTACCAGACAAGAAAACAGCACTGGCGGGTCCATGTTATATCTGTTTTATAATAATTTATACACAGCCCTGTGCTTTCATAGCTTCTGCTACTTTTAAGAACCCGGCAATATTTGCGCCTGCCATATAGTTGCCAGGCATGTCATATTCCCTGGAAGCTTCATCACATGACTGGAAAATCTGTACCATAATGTCATGGAGTTTGGAATCGACTTCTTCAAATGTCCATGAAAGCCTTTCTGAGTTCTGGCTCATTTCAAGTGCTGATGTAGCAACACCGCCTGCATTTGCAGCTTTTGCAGGGCCATAGAGCATTTTATTCTCGAAGTAAACATCTATAGCTTCAGGAGTAGAAGGCATATTAGCACCTTCTGCTACAGCATAGCAGCCATTTGCTGCGAGTGCTTTAGCGCTCTCTGCGTCAATTTCATTCTGTGTAGCGCAAGGAAGTGCAATATCGCATTTGATAGTCCATATCCCGGAGCAGCCTTCAGTATATGTTGCATTGCTATGTGAAGTCCTGTCCACATATTCTTTAATACGTCCTCTTTCAACTTCCTTAATCTGCTGTACAACAGGAAGGTCAATTCCATCAGGGTCATAAATATATCCATTGGAATCTGAAAGTGCAACTACTTTAGCGCCAAGTTCAGTTGCTTTCTTTGTAGCATAGATGGCAACATTTCCAGAACCAGAGATAACAACAACCTGGTCTTTGAAACTCTTGCCATTAGCCTTAAGCATTTCATCTGTGAAATAGCAAAGACCGAAACCAGTAGCCTCTGTACGTGCGAGTGAACCGCCGTATGTAAGGCCTTTTCCTGTAAGTACGCCTGACCATTCATTGCGTAACCTCTTATACTGTCCGAACATATAGCCGATTTCACGTGCGCCTGTACCAATATCACCAGCAGGGACATCGCAGTCAGGCCCGATATGCCTGTAAAGTTCTGTCATAAAGCTCTGGCAGAAACGCATAACTTCCCCGTCACTCTTTCCTTTAGGGTCGAAGTCAGAACCACCTTTGCCACCGCCTATAGGAAGTGTTGTAAGGCTGTTTTTAAAAATCTGTTCAAAGCCAAGGAATTTAATAATACCACTGTATACTGAAGGATGAAGCCTTAAGCCTCCCTTATATGGCCCGATAGCAGAGTTAAACTGTATACGGAAGCCCCTGTTTACCTGTGTCTTGCCATTATCATCAACCCAAGGAACACGGAAGATAATCTGTCTTTCTGGTTCTACAATACGCTCAAAAACACCTGCTTCTACAAGGTCAGGCCTTTTTTCTACAACTGGTTCAAGAGATACAAAAACCTCTGTTACAGCCTGGATAAATTCTGGTTCGCCTGCATTTCTCTTTTTTACTGTTTCAAGTAAGTCAATTAAATACTGGTTTTTTAACGCCACTGCTAAAAACCTCCTTCTGTTTAAAATATAATTATTAGTATTTATTGGAATTGTATAATTGTATTCCATCTATAACAGTATTGCACAAAATTTCCAATAATTCAATAATTTTTTTAGGTTTTTGTATTTTTTTAAGTTGCAATGGCACTATATGGTTTCTCTATATATATGCGTAAAACCAGCCAGCAGGTATCCTTTGCTTAATAAAAAACAGCAAATATACATACAGGCTTAATAAAATTAGGAAAGGAAAATATGAACGAATTATTTACAATTTAGACATATTTTGGACACATTTAATTGTTACTATCTATATCAGAAAGTGAAAACTTTCTACTCCCACCCTATTATACGCTGGATAACGTAAGTTATCCGACAAAAAGAGCCTTCCCGGGCTCTTTTTGTTTTTACAGCATAAATGGATAAAGTATATTATAGCATAATTCTTTATACTATGATAAGATATAATGATAGGTGACAGAAAGAAGGAGGGTTATTATGGCAGGAAAGAATAACATAAACAGAACAGGCAGCAGCCCTAAGAATATGAGGAATGTAATTATAATAGTGGCGGTATGTGCTGTATTATTTCTGGCAGGGCTTATGGCGCCTTCTGTAAAAGAAAAGATTACAGATATGGCAGGCAGCAATTACAATGTAAACAAATACATAGAAGTCGGGGATTATAAGTCCCTTAATGTATCAATAGCAGTTACACAGGATGATATAGATGCAGAGATTGATGATTTAAGGGAACAGAACACAATTTATGAACAGCTTGGCGGCACTGTTGCAGATGGTGATATGGTTTATGCAGATATTGTTGGTTATGTTAATGGCAGAAGGGCAGATGATACATGCGCAAATGATTATGTAATTATTGGTTCGGGGGACTGGGTCAGTGGTTTTGAGGAGGCATTAATAGGTGCAAAGACAGGCAAGACAGCAGAGTTTACAATACCTGTGCCTATGGGGACATATGGCAATAAATCTATAGACGGGCATGATGTACAGTTTAAAGTAAAGGTTGAATATATTTGTGGTGACTCAATTATCCCAGAATATAATGATGATTTTGTACAGTCAGTATCGGAATATAATACAACAGATGAGTATAATGAATACCTGCGCCAGAAGCTTTTAAAAGAAAATGAAGCAGACAAAGGGGATTTTGCATGGACAGATTTCCTTGATATATGCAAAGTAAAGGAATACCCCGGGGATATGATGGAAGAGGCAAGGAAAGTGGTTTTACAGGGGTATTATGACATGGCTGTTGTATATGGATGTAGCAAAGAAGAAGTATTTAAGCAGTTTGGATATGATTCAGAAGAAGATTTCAAGGAAACTGACCTTGAAGAACTTGCACAGGATACGGTTAAAGAGAATCTTGCCGCACAGGCACTAGCAGACCTTGAGAAAATAACATATACAGAGAAAGAGTATAATGAGGTGGCAGATGAGGAGTATTCTTATAACCAGGATGAATATTCTTCAAAGGAAGAGTATGAGAAGGATAATGAACAGGTTTTAAAAGATGAAGTGCTTATGAAAACAGTTAAAAACTGGCTGGCAGAGAATCTTTCATTTGATACTGGCGTGTGAGCAGGGTAAGAACCACAAATACCTGCATTTTGTGGAAAGGGGTGGATTTTATGGACAAAAACAGCAATAAATACACCATAGGTGATTATTCTTTTTCAAGCAAGGCTGACTATGAAAGGGCAACGAAAGAAAAAGAAACCATATCATATATTGTTGCCAACACTAATATGGCGGATATGAAATCTGTGCTTAAAGTTTATAACAAGTCAGTTGAGAAGAAATCGTTCCAGACTGTACTCGGGCTTGAATTTGTAAGGAATATGAGAAAAAGCCTTATTAATTCAGGTATTGTGGCAGATGATACAATACAGCCGGTGCCAGTGCCGGCAGCAGGGGGCAGCAGGACTAAACAGGCAGATAACAGCTTTACAGCAGATATGGCAGAAAAATATAAACTTGCTTATGAGAATGAACGCGCAGGCAGGATTATACGTAACATGGTAATAGCTTTTCTTGTAGTAATTATAGGTGCTATGATGTTTATAACTTATAACAGCAAGTATTCAGTTTTTACTTATTTTACTGATTATAAGACTGAGATGGAAAATGAACTGGTAGACAAATACCAGGAGTGGAGTAACCAGCTTGAAGAAAAGGAAAGAGAGCTTGATGAAAGGGAAAAAGCCTTAGAAAACCAGTAAAAATGTGAAGAACACACATTTTACATATTTACCGGTTAAAATATTATTAGAAAATATTTACTGGCCACATACATTATAATTTAAAAGAAAGGCATGGCTGTTAGTATGGAAAATTTAAAAATACTGGTGGTTGATGACGAAACCAGGATGAGGAAACTTGTAAAGGATTTTTTAATAAAGAAGGATTTTAATGTAATAGAAGCCGGGGATGGCGAACAGGCAGTTGATATATTTTATGATAATAAGGATATTGCACTTATTATACTTGATGTAATGATGCCTAAAATGGACGGCTGGGCTGTATGCCGTGAAATCAGGAAGTATTCACAAGTACCAATTATTATGCTTACAGCAAAAAGTGATGAGAAAGATGAACTTTTAGGCTTTGACCTTGGGGTCGATGAATATATTTCCAAGCCGTTCAGCCCTAAAATACTTGTAGCAAGGGTGGAGGCAATACTGCGCAGGACTAATGTATTAGAAGAAAGCGGCATTGAAGCAGGCGGCATTGTACTTAACCAGTCTGCACATGAAGTCAGGATTGATGGTGAAGTTGTAGACTTAAGTTATAAAGAATTTGAACTTCTCGCATATTTTATTACAAACCAGGGAGTTGCACTGTCAAGGGAACGTATATTAAATAATGTATGGAACTATGATTATTTTGGGGATGCAAGGACTATAGATACACATGTAAAGAAGCTTAGAAGCAAACTGGGAAGTAAAGGGGCATATATAAAGACAATATGGGGAATGGGATATAAATTTGAAGTTTAATTTTATTGTGCTATGGATTTTGGTTTATAAATTACAGGCTATAAAGTAAAAAGAGATTATAAAATAAAAATGGCTGGTTGCTGTTATATATGCGTAACCAGCCATTTTCCATCTGTTGCGTATATATCAACATCCCACTGGATTGCATTATAACCACATTCCTTAACTACATTTATAAGATTATCATTGTAATCACCATAAGGAGGTCTGAATATGTAAAGATTATAATGCAATAAATAAAAATGTTTAATATAAGTAAAATGTCATATGGTCTTCTTTTTTATTGTAAACTATTCTGGAAACATGCTCGTTAAGTGCTGCACCTATATCTATATAGGCATCAGGTGTAGTTTCTATCATTTTAATAGCATTGCCAAGTGATTTACGTATGCTTTCTTCATAATCTGATGGTTTGATATCCTGTATATAAGATGTTGCTTTTTCAAGCTGTGAATTTAAAAAGCTGCGTTGTTTTTGTAAGGCAAGTTTATTTTCTTTATATTCTTCTATAGAGTCAATTCCATTAAGGTATGCTTCTTTTATTCTTTTTTCCCTGGCATCAAGCTTTGTAATTTCAAGGCGTATAAGGTTTGTTGTTTCACTATTATTTGAATGTATTTCAGGTTTTCTGTAGTTTATTCTTTTTCTAGAGGTAATTTCTTTCAATGCGTCAAGGGCTGTTTTCTCTGCTTTAACTGCATTTATGTAGGAACTTGTTGTACATCTTCCGTGTGAACGTCTTGAACACTGGAAGAAGGGGACACTTACGTTCCTGCCAGTATTTCTCCCATAAGTCATAGGACCACCACATTCACTACATCTTAGTATTCCAGAAAGCCAGTGTTTCATGCCTGCATTTCCGCGTCTCCTGCCACGGAGTTTATATTTTTCTTTATTTATTTTATATAATGTCTGTGCTTTTTCCCAGGTATCCATATCTATAATGGGTTCATGTTTCCCATCTGCTATTATAATCTCATCATCTGTATTAAAAGATTTTGAAGAAGAATTATAATAGTTCCAGCGTACTTTGCCAATATAGAATGGGTTGGTTATTATGTAATTTATTTTTTTGGCATCAAAAATATGACCCTGTTTATTGTGTATGCCTTCTTTATTAAGGATTATTGCAATATCAGATGGGTTTCCATTTTTCTCTATATACATTTTAAAAATTCTTTTTACAAGCAGGGCTTCACTTTCTATAACCAAAGGAACACCAGAACCTTCTTTATAGTATCCAAGAGGCATACGGCCCTGGTAACCGCCTTGTAATGCTTTCTGTGCCATTCCACGCTTTACTTCACCAGAAAGGCGTATGGAATAGTATTCGTCCATCCATTCAAATATACGTTCTACAAGTGAGCCAATAAAACCATCAGGAAGCGGTTCAGATACACTTACAACATCAACGTTTTCTTTTTTTAGTAATGATTTGTAAACAATGCTTTCTTCCTGGTTACGTGCAAACCTGCTGAATTTCCATACAAGAACCGCATCATAAGGATGTTCCTTTGATTTGCAGTCAGCTATCATTGACTGGAAGCCTGGACGTTTTAATGCTTTAGTGCCAGAAATACCTAAGTCCTGGTATATCTGTGTAATAATCATGTTATTGGCAGCGGCATATTCTTTAAGAAGACGTACCTGCGCTTCAGGTGAAAGTTCTTCCTGCATATGGGTACTTACCCTTATATAAGCACATACTTCTTTTATTGTGTCTGGCATAGTGTTTACCTCACTTATAGTTTTTTGGATTTAGATTGTCAGGTTTATTTATCATAATGGTAACGGCATGAGTAAACAATTATTTTATTCTTTTCACAGGAATATACAAGCCTGTGTTCCTCATCAATGCGCCTGCTCCATGTACCAGATAAATCATATTTAAGGGGTTCAGGTTTTCCAATGCCAGAATATGGAGTGGAATCAATACTTTTTAAAAGCTGGTGGATACGCTTTACTTTATTTTTATCCTGTGAAAACCAGTAAGTATAATCTTCCCAGGCTTTTTCGGTAAAACATTTAATCATTTTTTTCACCCATATCAAGAACGGTAAGATTTCCTGTTTTTGCTTCCTCAATAGATTCAAGCAAACGTGAATAGTTAGTTTTACTTTTCCGTATATAAATGTTTTCAAGCAGGTTATCATACTCTGTCTGGGAAATAAGGACAACATTTTTATCATTGTCACGGGTAATAATTACAGGTTCATAGTTCTGGATAACATTATCACAGGTCTGGTCAAAATTTTGTATAGCATTGCTGGCAGTTATTGCTAACATAATATCAATCCTTTCTTTTATTATTATATATTGTTTTGTTGTAAAAGTGTATTGGTATTATTTATTAATTTCTTGATTGTCTGTTCTGTTTCCCTTTGTGTTTTAAAGGCATGTTTGCAAATATGGAGTTTCTTTCATGTCCAGTCAGTATAATAAAAATTGGCATACCACCATAGTTTTGCCATTTTTAAGGGTGTATTTGTATGTTGGCATATATTCTCCTGTGCTATGATTATTCTTGTTCTTTATCTTTTATTTGGTTTTGAATTGCTGACATTTCCTTAATCCATTTAGAAGGAGTCATAACAAAGCGGTTAAAGCTTGCTTAACTTTTAACCGCCTCGAATTGCACACGGTTAAAAGCTGGATTAAACAATTCTTCCCATGTTCCAAGAAATTCTATTGTATTTCTGTTCCTCATCCAGTTTTGAATAGCAAATCTAGGCTCTTCTGAATTTTTATATTTAGCAATATCAGTCAGTGAAATATAATCTAAGTTGTTTGATTCAGATAGCATGATATCTATTTCTGTATCATTTGCATTTATTTTCATATACTATCCCTTCTATGTTGGTCTATTTAAGTTAGTATTATCACAGGCACGATGACAAAAGTAAAATATCTTACACAGTTATCAATCCAACAGTTTACTAATCATTACATCCACTTCATACATACTTTTTTTGCGTCGTTCATATGCATATTTTGCAATTGTGTCAGAATCTGAATAGTATGGGACTATCCAAAAAATACACAACTCGCTTACTTCTGAGATATCGGTACCAATTCTCGCTGCATAATCTTCACTATACATTGCCAACATTTTTTTCGTTAAATCAGGATTATTTTTTACATTCCATGTTAAGGTGACAAGGACAACATAGTCACCAGAATCTTCCGTTCCAAGGTTTTCATTGATTGTGATGTCCGAAATTTCGGTTGATGCATAGTTTTGTTCAACAATGTCTGTTAATGTCTGGCAAATTTTTTGTTTAGGTTTTGTTTTTTTACCTGCTTTGGATTTTGTATTTTGTTTAAGCTTTTCATTTGTTTTAGGTGCCGTTGGTTGCTTTGTGTTTTCGCCAGTTTCAGATTCAGTATTCTGCAAAGGCTTTGTATCTTGATTAGTATTTTCATCCAACATAGATGGGATATTAGAAGGTTGAGTTGTTCCTTCCGCAGGGCTATTTGTGTATTTTATTTGCTCAGATTCTGCATCTGTTTCTTCTGGTGATTCTGATAAAAGTTCATCTTCTGTTATGAGTTGTTTATGCCCATCAGATTCCGCAACTACTGGATTAGGCTTTTTATTCGGTACATAGATATTTGAAATGCCGATACAAAATAAGAAAAAAGAGAGAGCAGAAGAACAAGCCATAATCACAAATGGCTTCCTGCTCCTTTTCTTTATAAGCCTGATTGAAAGAATAATTAAAGAAACAACAAAAACAATACCAGACACTACAGCAAAAAAACTTAAAATACCTACCATTAAACTTCACTTCCCTTTCTAAGTCATTATAAAATCTTGATGTTATTTTTTTAAGCTCTTCTTCCTTCGGTACACTCGAAGGAAACGATTTTTTTCTTCATTAACGTATTTTCCATACTCGCCAGCTGCAACTGCCAAGATACCCTCTAGGCACAAAACACCTGCCTTTGCCATAAGATATTTTTTGCATTCATCATTGCAGTGGTTGAATGTTTGAAGGAGCATTTCTTCCTCTGCTGTGATTCGTTTTCTCTTAGAAATGTCCAAGAGATAATCTGTTGATACATTTAGTGCTTTTGAAATTTTTATTAGGTCTTCTATTGAAGGCATTTTATTACCATATAAGTAAGCATCTTTTTTCTCTGTATGAAATCCTGTCCGCTTTGCAAATTCATCCTCGGATATTTTTTGTTCTGCCATTAGATTGCGTATTCTTATTTTGTTTATTCATTATTAATACCAATATATTTTACTAGTTGATAAGTTTTATTACCAGTTTGTTTTTTGTCTTAGAAATTTTTATATAGTTTGATTTCGCATTTTCATACTAACACGGTATTGTTCTGCATCTGGTATATCAATAAATTCAACAGTTTTATCAAAATTTTTCTTTATGACATCTTTTATCTCATCAAGTGTTACATTAAAAAATTCACGTCTTTGGTTGACTATGTTTACTTTTTTATTTTCAAATGCTTTGTGCAGGGCAGCTTCAAGGGCTGGTGCATCATCCGAGAAAATCATTGCATGGACATCAAATTTAAATGGAACAGACGCACCACCAAGTTCATCAATACGCTCTTGTGGGTCAAGTCTTCGTGTCATCCCGATTTTATATACATTTTCGCCAAATGAACCTATATTAGAAACTATGTAAACATAACCAGCCCTCATATTAGCTTGTCTGTAATCAATATCTGTAAGTGCAATGTCAATGTCAGAAAGCTGTTTTTCCAAATCTTCTTTCTTTTTTTGCAAGTCGGTATCATCAGGGTATTTGGATAACTGCGCCATTAATTTTTCATATGCTGTCTGGTAGTGTGTCTGTTCCTTTTCAATTTTGTGCCGCTTTTCTTCTAATTCCTTTTGGATTTTAGCCTGTTCACGCTGTTCTGCCCTTGCAGCTTTTGCATCTTCTTTTTCCTGCTGTTTTTTGCATTGGTATTCAAAAGCAAGACGCAGCTCATCTTCTTTTAAAGAAAGATATTGAGGGGTAATTGATATGTTCATAATTGTTCCAAGTTTTGAAATAGCAGATGCACTTTTTTGAATCTTGTTAAGGGAAGCATCAAAATTAGTATATTTAACTTTGCTTACCAGTTCATCACATTCACTGTTAAATGCACGCAATAGGAGTTTCTGGGTATCTGTTACCATTTTCTTTCCTTTGGTGGCATTTCCGTTTACAGTCCAGTCCGTACTTCCTGTAACGGCTGTTTTGTCTTTTATAAGAGCTTTTTGTTTTGCCCGGTTTTCCGATAACTTTTCCTTATATCCTAATGCATTAGAAAAGTCAAATTTAGGACTGTATAATCCAAATTCCTGTACAAGAATTTCTTCATCTAAAGAAACTATTTCATGTTTTTTTGATTTTATTGTTTCTTCTAAAAAGGATATTTGGTTATTTAAAGAAGAGATATCATTATTTTTGTTTTTAATCGTCTGATTTAACGCATCAATAGATTTTTGGACAGAATTTTTTTCCTCCTGCAATCTTTCTATTTCTTTCTTAATTTCTAATGCTTCATGCATTTCTGGTGTCATTAATGCTTTCAATGCTTCATGCTCTTGTTGGAGCTTTTCTAGTTCTGTTTTATATTGTTTTCCTTTAAAAATGTCTAAAAACCCCATTTTTTTCTCCTTGTTTATATAGTTTTATCTTGTATATGTATTTAACCCCTTCGGTATTACTTGAAGGGGTTTGTTTTCCCAGGCTGTAAGTTTTTATTTTTTTACAAAGAATTTACTGTACTAAAATTTCTATATTTATTTTTTAGATATGTTGAAACGAATCACTTTTGGCATAATACCACTTCGGTTTAACTGGTTTCCACGTGGCTGCATAATACCATTATCTATGAGTGTATGGTAAAGTTCTAATGAGTTGCTAAGGGAGTTTTTGTTATATTTGTCGTCAATTTTCATATCTAAGTTTTTTATGGTTGTCACTATACTCATTATAAAAACCTCCTTGTATGAACAAATATGCGTGTCTGATAGTTATTTACATAATTTACCAAAACAGAGTTATAGGTATCAATTCTTGAAGATAGTTCTCTGTCCAGCCCATAATCTGTTATTTTCAGTTTCATTGCTTCTAATTCTTGCATATTTATAGCTCTGTCATGTGATTTCCATTTATTATTATCACTTAAATTCATAGCGATTTCAATAGCACGGATTTTTTTTTCTTCATTTGTTACTATTTCCCCGTTTGAATGTTTTATCCAGTCCTTAAATTTATATTTAACAAGCCATTTTTGTATAAGGTCAATAGCAAGCTCCTTTGCCTGTTCATACGCCCTAAGTTCTGCTAAGTCAAAATCTTTTAATATTAAAAATTCTGCCTGGGAAATTGTGTTATCCTTAGCTTTACATAGTAATTCATTGATTTTGTCAAGGTAGCCAAGAGCAGCAACTAATTTTCCGTCTTTGTTTTGCACTTGTGGATCAACAGGACCTAATGCACTAAAATAATTCATAAGTATATTATCTCCGCTCATGCAGAAAATAGTACCAGCACTATAAGCATAATCTGGTATTATAAAATTAACTTCAGTGTAAAAATGCCGAAGAATACTTACCATTCTGTTAACAGGGTTTAAACTACCACCTGGGGTTGTCAGAAGGATATAGCATTTTTTATTAGCTGGTTCTTCTGATTGCAAATCTTCAACAATCTGTTTTATTGTTACCTCAACAGAAGCAAATATTTCTCCATAATATACAATAACATCAGCATTAAGATAATCTTCCAGGGCTGAAAGTTTATCAATTAACAGTTGCCGGGCAGCTTCGTCAATTGGGTTTTGCATATGTATTCTGCTACTAAAAACATATACAAAAGTGTATATGCTAGATGATATGCTACAATCTCACGATTTATAGTTGCTGCTTCACCGTGTATGCTTTTGTTAAATTCCAACTACTTGCGATTTTCCTTACACTCCACAGCCGTAAATTCCCGGCTAGCCACCGGTACATATCCACATTTACTTGGTTTTTGTAATTTTGTGGATTTCATCTAAATAGCTTTTTCCTTTCCTAGATTTTATTTTTTGCCATTGGTTTTTGGGACTTAACCTGTTTCTTGGATTTTAGATATCTTTGAGCATATATACTCATATTTATATACTTTTTTAATTACCTATCAAGTCCTCCTTTTATTCTTATATTCAAATATTGAGATTTTGTTAATCTTTATTTTTTACCCTCCGGTACCACTCGAAGGGTATTATTTTCCCAGGCTGTCTGTACCTGTCTTTCTTAATGGTTCATCTGCTGTAACAGGTTCATAATTTAGACATTTTAAATAGCCTTTTATTTCCCCTTTAAATTCAAGCTGTGCATCATGGGGCAGGCGGTGTATTAAGGATAACCATTCTGCATCATCAAGTGAAATAGCTTTATTATTTTTATCTCCTAAAAGTAAAAAATCTGTACTGACATTAAAGTATTGGGCAATTTTAATAATTGCTTCAGTAGATGGTTTTTGAAGTCCCTTGCGCCATTTTCCTATAATGCCATTACCTATTGATAGTTCTTTACATATAGCGGAGTCGCTCATATTAGAAGCATCAATTAGGTTTAAAATCCTATTAATCATAAAATCTCCTAGATATTTCTCTAAAAAATTATTGACAAATAGCGAAAACGCTATTATAATAATATCATACATTAACAAGTTGCAATAAAACTTTAACCAACCACCGGTGGCAACCGAGGAAAGGAGCAAAATTTGAAGGAGCAAAACTTTATTTTAATTAGTTTTATCTTACTAAATAAATGTCATACCATGAACAGCCAGTAACAATTGTTATCCAGTTTTGATAATTGAACATACTTTCTGTACACATTCATTGATTTTGGTATTAGAAAGGTGTCCAGCTTTATATAATATAAGTTTACTGTCTAGAGTAAAAATTTTATTTGGACGTATGTTACTGTTTTTTTGAAGTGTTCCAGACTGGAAATCTGTTATAAGAAGTGGTATTGCATAATGGTCTTTTACATTCTGGGAAGTGATTTGTAACATTAAGTAATCACTTCCATATAGACCAGATATTATAACAGCAGGGCGTTTTTTTGAAGCACTTAAATCTGTGAATGGAAACGGGATAACAACAACATCACCTTTTACAAATGTTGCCATGCATTATCCTCCTCTTTAAGAAGCCAGTCTTTAGCAAGGGAAGGTTCACTTAAAAGTGAATTGTTAATTTCACCATTATCAAGTAAAACAAATTGTGCAAAGGCAAGTATAATATCAAGTTTGTTTTCAGGTGCATGGGAAATCAGGTTTTCAATTTTTTGTTGTGTTGACATATTTGCAGACCTCCTTTTTTATTATTATATATTGTTTTGGCATAGAAATATATTGGTATTATTTATTAATTTTTGTGTTATTTGTTCTGCCAAGGAGATAATCAGTAGAACAATTTAAATAATCAGCAATACGGCATATTTTATCACAAGATGGATAAGTCTGTTTATGTTCCAAATCATATATAAACCCTTTGTTTATTTGGCAATCTTCAAGCATATTTTTAATGGTTATATTTTGTTTATGTGCAGATAGCTTAATTATTGCTGATATTTCTTGTGGATTGTGCATAAAAAATCTCCTATAAACTATACAATATATATAAAAATACAGAAATTTCAGTAAAATACTTGAAATACTGAAAAATCAGTATTATAATAACATCATACATTAACAAGTTGCAATAAAACTTTAACCAACTATCGGCGGCAACCGAGGAAAGGAGCAAAAATGTACTGGTATTATTTATTAATTTCAGGGTTGTCCGTCCTGCCTAACAAGTAGTCAACGGAACAGTCCAGGTAGTCAGCAATTTTGGCAAGGTTATCTGCTTTTGGCATTGATGTTTTCATATTTGACATTGTATTAAATCCAAGTCCAACATCTTCAAGAAGCTTTTTAATAGTTATATTTTTATCTTTGGATATTTTTTTAATGGATTGGGCAACATCTTGTGAATTATACATAAATAATAACCTCACTTTTTGTTTAAAATGCCAAATTCTCTAAATTTAGATAAAAACGCTTGAATCCTCTAAACTTAGAGATTATAATAACATTATAAAATAACAAGTTGCAATAATCTTTAAACAGTGGCAGCCATAAAAAGAACTTTGAGAAGCCCATCTGGCAGCTTGCTTCTGCCAGAAGAAACAACTCCCAAATTTGTTTACCCTGTATCTAAATATGTATGCCCATAAATCGTTCCGGTTTTCAATAACCTGATTTTGGCATAGCTGCCCTTAAGCAAGTCGGGCTGTTATAGTAGACGGCATCACTTTAGCAGTTATGGTTCTGCCTGTAAGTTTTAGCCCAATTAGCAGATGCCAACGGGGTGTTAGAGGCTCATTATACCAGTTTACCTACATTTTCGACTGGAAAACCATAAACAGGGAGCGGGGCTTCCCAAAAACTTATTTACTATTTTTTTCAAGAAACCACCTCACTTTTATTGGAACTTACGTAAGTTATTATAACATATTATTACAACTTGTTAAAGTAAAAATTTTTGAAAGGAGAAAACTGATGAAGAAAAAATTATCACCTTGGGGGCAGCAGTGTAAACTCCAGATGCTGGTTCTTGGTAAGTCACTGGCAGATATAAGCTGTGACACAAAATATTCAAAAACTTATATATCAGCTATTATTAACGGACGCATTGTTGTTCCTGATGAAACGGCAGAAGTAATAAGTAAATCTCTTTGTGTTGATACAAGGCTGCCAAGGAATGTTTAAGTTAATTACATTATAAGTCATGGAGGTAGGAAACAAAATGCCAAATATAACAGGAAAAACCAGTTCAAACATCTTTTTCCAGGCACGTTGCGCAGCAGCAAAGCACAATGACCAGTTAAGGAGCAGGGAAGGGGCAGCAGATATAATGGCTATCAACAGAGGCAGGCTATACAGGATAGAAAAAGGTGTTGCTAATCCATACCCAGAAGAAGTTCATCTTATGGCTGGTTTATACAATGCTCCAGAGCTTGAAAATTACTATTGTATCAATATCTGTCCTCTGGGCAGCAATATTCCGAAAGCTGATATTTCAAATCTCGACAGGATATCATTACGTGCAATTTCTGTGTTGCGTGAAATGGGCAGTGTACAAGAACTGCTGATTGACATTACCGCAGATGGAGTTATTTCAAAAGATGAAATAGAAGACATGCATAAGATACTTAGAGCTTTGGAAGAGCTGGAACAGGTAACACAGAGCCTTAAGCTTTGGGTGAAGAAAAATCTATAAGGAGGTTATAAAAATAATGACAACAGGAAAGTTAATACAGGAGTTGTCAAAGCATGCTCCAGACACAGAAATAAGATTTTATATTGATGCAATGTTTGAAGCGGTGGAGGATGGAAATCCGGCTTCTGACATAATAGATGTAGAATTTGCATCACTAGTGGAGCTTGGCAGTGTCAGCAGGCCAGATTCGGGGGAAGCTGCAATTGTGCTTAAGTATAAAGATTAACTGCCCACAGTGCGTTTACACTATTTGTAATAGGACAAATTTATACAGGCATATGAATTAATAGAAGGGGGTGTATGACCAGTGAAAACAAAATTGTGTACATATTCTTTTGTAATTCACAGAAACGGGGAAGATGTCCCGTTTGAAAGCATACCTGAAGAAGAACAGGAAGCATTTAAGGATAAGTTTACAGAGGATTTTATGGATATAATTATGAGAGGCCAGGGGTATATAAGGGCGGAAGAAACAGCATGATTTCCAGATAAAGATATTTAAACAGGATTTTCATACCTGCCAGGCAAAATATAAACTGGCGGGAATAAACAGATGGACATGCCTGGCTGTCTGCTTAGGATTATTTTAAACCAGGGAGGTTTTATTATGGCATATTACACTGTCTGCCCTGCCTGTGGTGCAAACCTTGACCCAGGGGAGAAATGCAACTGCATAGACACCAGGGTAGAAAGGGATGAATTTTTCAGTAAACACATAGAAACAGAAAAGGCTTCAGGGCAGCTTGTTTTTATATTTAAAGAAGAGGAGAGGAAAAGCCATGCAGGATATAAACAGGAAGGAAGCAGAGGTGCTGTTTGGCAGCAGTATTACAGACAGCATGTTTGAAGAGGCATTAAGTTATGCTAAACGCAAACAGGCATACATATACCAGCGTGAAGGAAGGAAGGTGGTCATGCAGCGCTGGTATCTTCTGGAGCTGGTAAAAGAATATGTCAGAAACCTTGCGTTTTCAAGGTTCACTATGGATTTGTGCAGGGAAGTCTGCAATATGGAAAAAGAGCGCCCACAAAAACAACAGGCACTCACTAAAGACAGCCATATTGTAGCATTCCCCACAAAAAAAATCAAGCAGTAAATTAAATACAATATGATTTAAGGAGGAAATAAAAATGTGTATGGTATGCAGGCAGTACCCATGTCATCCAGCATGTCCCAATGCATCAGAGCCAAAACCTTTATTAAGGTGTAGCCAGTGTGGTGCAGGACTGTATGAAGGGGACAGGCATTTCAGAGGTATCTGTGAAGAGTGTTTATCAATGTATTCAGTTGAGGAATGGATGGACATGTTTGGAGAAGTTTTAGAGGAAGTGGAGGAAGAAAAATGGGCAATTTAGTACCAGTAAAAATAACAAGCAGTATAGGAACAATAACAGACAACCTTGATGCAGTTGAGGCTTCTATCATGGAAAAGGTGGAAGAATATAAAAAGACTGTTGTTACAGAAGATACAATAAAGGATAGTAAACAGCTCCTTGCTGATATACGCAAGGAAAAACAGGGCCTTGATGATGAAAGGAAATCCATTAAAAAAGCATGGATGGGGCCTTATGATACTTTTGAAAAAAGGGTAAAGAAGATTATAAGCCTGTATGATGAGCCTGTGGAGGCAATAAACAGCCAGCTTGAAGAATATGACAGGCAGCGCAGGGATGAGAAACGCATTGAAATAAACAATATATACAATATCGTTAAAGGAGATATGGAAGAATGGCTTCCACTTGAAAGGATTTATAATCCCAAATGGGAAAATGCAACATACAGCAACAAGAAAATCCGTGAAGACATGGAGGCTTTATTTGGACAGATGGAGATATCTGTTTCCACAATAAAATCTGTATCATCTGAATTTGAAGAAGAAGGGCTTGCAGTCCTTAAAAATACTGGTGACCTGGCGGCAGCATTTAATGAAATGGATAACAGGAAACGCATAAAAGAAGAAATCGTTGCCAAAGAGAAGAGAAAACACCAGGAAGAAGAACAAAAGAAAACAGGGATGGAAGAGGCAGATAAAGTATCTGAAGAACCAGGAAACACCATTATGCAACAGCCGGGATTACAGGTACAAGGGACACAGCAGGCAGGAGTTAAAGAACCTGTACAGGAAACAGATATGCCTTTTGCTCCTGAAAAGGAAATTGTTATACGGGTACATATAAGGGAAAGCAGCCTTGGGTGGTTTAAGAAGCTGATGGAAGAAAAATTTATAAGATATGAGGTGATTTAATATGGGAACAACAGAAGGAAAAATTTATAAAGCCATACCATGTATCATGGGCGAAATCAATGCAGTAGGAAAAAACAAGAAAAATACACAGCAGGGGTTTATGTACAGGGGGATAGATGATGTAATGAACGCCATTAACCCCGCACTGGTTAAGCACAATGTATTTATTGTGCCAGAAATTCTTGAGCAGTCGAGAGAAGAAAGACAGACAGCAAGAGGGGGAAACCTGGTATATTCCATCTGCAAAATAAAATTCCGTTTCTGTGCTGATGACGGGAGCAGTATTGAAGCTGTAACAATAGGGGAAGGCATGGACAGCGGGGATAAGGCAACTAACAAAGCTATGGCTGTTGCTTTTAAGTACGCATGTTTCCAGGTATTTTGTATACCTACAGAGGAAATGAAAGACCCTGATGCAGAAACCCCAGAACCAAACAGTAAGGCTGCACAGGAAACAGGGAATGTCAAAGTTGATGCTATAAAAATAAGTACACTCCGTGATAAAGCCATGAAAAAAGGAGTAAGTGAAAAGTCAATACTTGAATATTACAAAATAGTGTCTTTTGATGATATGGATTTCAAAACATGGCATAATGCTATGCAGCTTCTTGATAAATATAAAGATGTTGCATAATAGGAAGGTTTTATATGGAATTTACAGGCAGCATTAAAGGCATTAATACAAACTACCTGACAAAAAAATTTGAAATAGTGCTGGAAATCAACGAAGAAAAACGCCTGGCTGGGGGATATGGGGAGTTAAAGGAGGCAGGGCTTCTGGATATAAGCATAAAAAAACACAGGAAAAAACGTAGCTTAAATGCAAATGCTTATTTCCATGTCCTTGTCAGCAAGCTGGCAGACTGCCTTTGTATATCAAAAGTGCGCTGTAAAAACATGATGGTTGGCAGGTATGGGCAGCCGTTCATTCTGGAAAATGGGGCGGAGGCTGTCATCAGGACAAACATACCTGCCAGTCAGATGCTTGAAAATGAAACTGTACACTGCATGCCATGTGGCAGCAGGACAGAAGATGGCAAAGAGTATATATATTACAAAGTATTCCGTGGTTCCGGCACTTATGATACAAAGGAAATGTCCATACTTGTAAACGGTGTTGTGTCAGAGTGCCAGGAACAGGGGATAGAAACAATGCCACCAGCAGAACTGGAAAGGATGTTAAAAATGTGGCAGGCATCTGGCAGTGGCAGGGCATAATAACAGCAGGAGGTATTATATGAACCATAGTTTTAATGTTGCAGTAGCAACAGAATACGGTATGCTGGAAGCAGTGCTGTTTGAAAATATAAGTTACTGGGTGGAAAAGAATAAAGCAAATGATGTCCATTTCTATGACGGGTGTTACTGGACATATAACAGTGCCAGGGCATTTGCGGAAATGTTCCCTTATGCTTCTTCCAGGACTATATCAAGGGCATTGCACCATTTATGTGATGAAGGGCTGGTAGTTACAGGGGATTACAATAGCAGCCCTTATGATAAAACATTATGGTATACACTGACTGCAAAAGGGCAGGATATCATGCAAAATGGTATTGATAGTAAGGCAGATTGTCCAGACGGTAAGACAGATTGTCCAGACGGTAAGACAGATTGTCTGACCGATAAGACAGATTGTCCAATCGAAGTATCAGAAATGTCTAATCGAAGTACCAGAAATGGCGAACCTATACCAGATATAAACACATATATAAACACAAATAATAATTTAACAGTATCTAACGATACTGTTTGTCGGACTGGCGTCCGACGTGTCGCCGCGCAGTGGAACTCACTTAGCGCATATGGGATAAAATCTGTAAGTGGCATCAGGTCAGGAACAAAGCGTTATGACATGCTTAATGCACGTATACACTCATACGGTCTTGATAAAGTCCTAGAAGCCGTGGGGAATATTAAGAACAGTGCCTTCCTCTGTGGGGATAACAGGAAAGGGTGGGTTATAACGTTCGACTGGTTCGTGCGCCCTAATAATTTTATTAAAGTGCTTGAAGGCAATTATGACGGTTCTGCACCAAAGGCACGGCCAGATACAGGGCAGCAGGACATAGGCAGAAGTGGATATTCCCTGGAACTTCTTGAAAGGCTTTCGGGAGGAGGCGAAGGATATGGACAAGCTTGACATTTATCTTAAAGAGCATGTAAAACCAGCCTGGTTAAATGCTTCCAGAAAACATTATAATTGCCAGAAATGCAGGGACACAGGCTGGACAGACTACATGCAGGGTGGGCATAAAGTAATGCGCAGATGCAGCTGCTACAAAGTGGAACGTGCAAAGGAACTGATGGAAAGAAGCGGGCTGTCTAGTGAGTTCCTCAAAAAAAGCCTTGATAATTTTGACACCAGAAAAGAACCAGTTCTTGTCAATGCTAAAAACAAAGCAGCTGCTTATATTAAAAATTTTAAGGAAATACGGCATGGCAGTCACAATTCAATCATGTTCTGCGGCCAGCCTGGTTCTGGCAAGACGCATCTTGGAACGGCGATATGCAGCAGCTTCATATCTATGGGCATACCAGTGGTATATATGCCATACCGTAACGCAATGACGAAGATTAAACAGCATATTTTGGATGAAGCAGTATATAGCAAGGAACTTATAAGATATATGGATGCACCTGTGCTGTATATAGACGATATGCTGAAAGGGAAACTGACAGAAACAGATGTGAATGTGATGTATGAGGTTATAAATTACAGGTATATGAATAACCTGCCTTTAATAATCAGCACGGAAAAAGACCTGGAAGCCCTGCTGGTGTTTGACGAAGCAACAGGTAGCAGGATAATTGAAATGTGCAGGGATAACATAGCATGTATTAAGGGCAAGAAGTTTAATTACCGTATGTGTATGCAGGGAGTGTAGTATAAGCCGTGGAAAGAACTTTTACAGGAATACCCTTTCAGGACGCTTTATGTATCATCTGCAAGGTTACAGTGCGCTAAAAACGGTGAATTTGAAAGATACAGAAAAAATGGCACAGCAGTTTTATATGGCTGGTATGTATGGGTGAAGGGATTTAAAGGGAAGCCAGTTATTGAATGGATTTAAAAAAGAAAGACAGGACGGTTAATATGACTGGTCAAAAACATGGGGAAAGGAGATGTTCATTTTGATAAATTTATATCCTACAAAATGTAATTTGTGTGGCGGTGTGGTAGTTTACATAAGCAATTCTAAAATTTATGGCAAGGAATATGGAAGCGGGAAATGCTATTACTGTACAAGCTGTGGTGCTTATGTTGGGACGCACAAGCCAAGACCGAAAGAAGCATTAGGCATACTTGGAAGCGCTGAAATGCGTGAAATGAAAATGAAGTGCCATGAATTGTTTGACCAGCAGTGGAAGAATGAGGAAACCTCAAAGAAAAGGCGTACTGCAAGGAAGAGCGCATATGCAGGTTTGGCAGCCAGGCTGGATATTCCAGTTGAAGAATGTCATTTTGGATATTTTGACATGGATATGCTGGATATGGTTTATAAGGTTTTGACAGGAAGTTGAATTTAATAAATGTCCATTTTGAGAAAAGTGGGGAAGATGAAAGTAAATGAATTAATTGACAAATTAAAGCCTTATGAAGGTTTTGATTTAGATATAGTTGTACATTTAGAAGTTACAGAAGAAGAATTGCAGAAATGAATGTACAGATATCCATATGATAATTACAAGGCAGAATTAAGCATTGATGACATTGGATATTCTGGCAATGTAGTATGCATTGGCGTTGAAATTTTAAATGAATGGTAAACTGGTAAACAAATTAAAATTAATGAAATACAATGGTAAAGGAAGTGGGAAGGAATGAACAGGTCAAAAATTGAATGGTGTGACCATACATGAAACCCGGTTACAGGATGCCGTAACGGATGCAGCTATTGTTATGCAAGTGCAATGGTTAAAAGGTTTTCAGGAGATACCAGGCTTAATAAAATGGATAAAGACAGCTATTTGCTTGTGAAGGCAGCTGACGGCGGGGAAGATTTGTATATGCTGGGAGAACGTATGCTGGATGGGACTGGCAGGGTATTTGTTTACCCGTTTGGGTTTGAGCCTACATTCCATAAATACAGGCTGGATTATCCAGATAAGCTGAAAATGGGGAACAATATATTTGCAGGTGCAATGTCTGACATGTTTGGTGCATGGGTTCCAGATACATGGCTGGATGAGGTGATGGAGGTGTGCAGGAAGACGCCTGTACATAACTACCTGTTTCTTACTAAATACCCACAGAGGTATGGGCAGTACCATGTCCCAGATGGGGAAAACATGTGGTATGGCACAATGGTTACAAAGAAGAATGAAATAAGCAGGGTGATGTACCTGCCAGCAGGACGCAGGAAATTTGTGAGTATAGAACCCCTTATGGAAGATATAGGGTCAGAGAATAATCATATGATGTTCAAATGCACAGACTGGTAATTATTGGTGCGGAAACAGGCAGAAGGAAAAACAAGACTGTACCAGAGTGGGAATGGGTAAGGAAAATAGTGCTGGAAGCTGGAAAAAACGGAGTGCCAGTGTTTATGAAGGAAAGCCTTGTGCCAGTGGCTGGTGAAGAAAATATGTGCAGGGAATGTTTCAGTGGTTTTTGTGATGGCTCAGGACTTGAAAGCAGTACAATATTAAAAACACAGAAAAATAAGGACAGTATTAATGAGGAGGGATAACATGGGAATTACAGAATATGATTATGACGGGGATATGTCTTATTACCAGAACCAGCTTGCAAGGAAAGGCATTACTAAAGAAATGTTTGATATGGATAATTATGCAGGACTTACCACCAGTGAACTGCAGGGGATTGTTGACAGCATAAGGGCTGTACCACAAAGCGTTGGAAAGCACACAGGGCAGCCAGCATAAAAAGAGGGTGCTTCCGCAACCCCCTCACAAGACAATATGATTATAACATAAAAAGTTATAATATGGAACAGTAAAAAGGAGGGCGGAAGCATGTATAATAAAATTGATTTTGGTAAGGTTATGGCTTTAAAAGAAGCTGGGTGGGACAATGAAAATATTGCTGGTGAATTAGGTATAGAAACAGATGCTTTTGAAAAAGCATTGACAAAGTATTATGAAATTAAAAAGACAGAAGCAGAGGCAATAAAAAAGGAAAAAGAAGAACAGGAAGCAGCTGATGCAGTGCCTGTTCTTATTACAGCAAGGCAGCTGAAGGATATTTATGAGAAATCTGCATTAATAGGGGCAAGGGAAGCACTCAGGGCTTTCAGGCAGAAACAGAAAGAGGATTATATAAACAGGGCAGACAGGAAACTCCATAATACAAAGCTGCTTTTAAGGAATTACCATATGCTTAAAGACCATGCAGACCAGTCAGTTTTTGGCAGGACGCAGATTGAAGAGTCAGCACTGGACATTCTTGAATCTATGATGTCAATGTATGATAACGAGGTAATTATTGAAAGCATAAAGCGGAGTGCAACAAGAACAGCAATAATAGTTTCACATATTGAAAAAATGTTCAGGCTGTATTATTCTTATTGTGATAATTCTGTAACAAGAGAAATTGACATGAGGAGATATAATGCAATATGGGATACATATATGGCTGATACCCCTCTGTCTGTAAAAGACATAGCAAAGAAGCAGAATATATCAAGGGATAGTGTTTATTCTGATATAAGGATTTCAGTTGAAAAACTTACTTCACTAATTTTCGGTGTGGATGGTTTAAGGGTATATTAAGTTTAAATGAAACAACTATATAAAAGATGGTAGTTGCTTTTGGCACTTCCAAAGGAAATATAATTTTATTATTATATATTTCCTTTGGAGATACGTTTTGTTATAAAGGCTGGCTTTTATTATTTGTTTAATTCAAAAGGTGCGCCATTTATGGGACGGTCAAAATCTTTAAGTTGTTTTTCAAGCCACATATTATATAAATCTTTATCAATAGTTCTTTCACAATATAACTTAAAAATATCACACCATTTGGAAAAGAAATTTTCAAAGTTAATATCTTCATGCAAAGTTAAACAAACATATGATTCTTCTGTGTTTATATTATCTATGACAGAAGTATTTTCTTCGTTTTCATACCGTGTGTCAAATATAGTAATGAATAATTGGAAAAGTTCTTTATAGGTAGTAATTTTGTTGTTAAGTTTCATATTGTTACTTAATCCGCAAAGCCAGTCTACTGAAACATTATATTTTTGTGCAATTTTTAGTACCATGTCAAATGATGGTGTTTTTGTTCCTGTTTCATATGAAGAGATGCTGACTGTTGATACATTAAGGGTTTCTGCTAATTCTTTTTGTGTTAATTCGTTATTAATACGAAGTTCCTTTAATCGTTTTGAAAAATTACTGTTCATAATGCGTCCTCCTATATATTCATATAGTATCATACAAACAAAACAAAAGCAACAAAATTAACTAAAAGTATTGACATTAAACCAATAGTATGTTAAATTAGCTATGAAATGAGGATAAATAATGAAGAGATTAGTTATTGAAATTGATGAAGTTTTACATAAGGCTATTAAGTCAATAGCTTTTAAACAGGAAAAAAGCATGAAACAGTATATAACAGAAGTGCTTAAAGAAGAAATTAAGAAAAATGAGCAAAAAAATGAGTAGCCGGTCAACTTGGCGGTAGACGACTACTCCAAACACAAACCCCATAAGAGATTAATAATCATATTATATCAGCCTCTTATGGGAAAGTCAAACTTTTATAGGAGGTATTTTTATGCAAAAAAATTTGAAAACATTAGAAAATAGTCTTGTTAATGTTTATGAAACAGACACTGGTGAGAAAGTTGTATATGGTACAGAATTGTATAAGGTATTACAGGTTAAAAGCAATTATACCACATGGATTGAAAGACGATTTAATGATATTGATGCTATAGAAAATGAAGATTATGAGGTTTTTTCCAAAAATGGAATAAACCTAAAAGGAGGCAGACCATCATTAGACCACATAATCAAGCTTGACACTGCTAAAGAAATGGCAATGCTTGAACGAAACCAGAAAGGCAAAGAAGTGCGCCGCTATTTCATCCAGATAGAGAAGAAATATAAAGAACAGGCAGCAAGACCATTATCTGTATCAGAACAGATACGTCTTATTGCACAAGGCAATGTTGAACTGGAACAAAAGATTGATAATGTTAAACAGGATTTAGAACAGTTCAAACAGGATATGCCAGTCCTTGGCATTGAGGAAAACAAAATAACAAGTGCGGTTAGAAAGGCTGGTGTTAAAATCCTTGGAGGGAAAGGGAGTAATGCTTATAATGATAAATCTCTCCGTAGTAAATTGTATAGTGATATGTACAGGGAATTAAAACGCCAGTTTGATGTGACTACATACAAGGCTATTAAACGTAGCCAGTGCAGTCTGGCACTTTCTGTCATAGAAACATATAAGCCACCGATTGCCCTGGAAGAACAGATTAAAAACTGTAATGCACAGATACAGTTTGGAACAGGGGTGGCGTGATATGGATATACAGAATAAAGCAGTAACAAATGGACATGCCACTTTGTGTAAAGTAATAGATATGAAAGATTTCAAAAGAAACAATAAAGAAGAAACCGAAGAATGGCTTGAGAGGGAAATATCAGAAAAATATGGGCATGAGGATAAAGAGCTTGTTTTTCACAACCCGCTTTTAAGAATACTTACAAAGTTTGAAATGCTGGATTACGATTCACAGATAGAACTTTATGGGTATGCCAAAAGCATTATTATAGGTTTTGGCAATGAAATAAGCCTGAAGGATAAGTTATGGAACATTTTGGAGAAAGGTTCTTCTAAAAATGGTTCATGGCAGGCAGTTGAAGAATTTGCCAATACACTATTACTGGAAGGAAAGATGTATAGCTGCAACTAATAACCTGGCATATTGTAAAAAGACTTGTATTGACTATTTGCTATATACACGTAGAATGTATTAAATTTACAGGTTCAAAAAAGTTTCAATTGACATCCAAATATAGAAGTGGTAAATTAGTATTTGTAAGATTCTAAAAATTTGGAAGGAAGCCAGGAACAGCCAGGCTTCCTTTTTTATGCAGTTTTTCCAGGAAAGGAGAGAAAAAGATATAAGGAAGGCATACGCTCCTCCAAATTATAAGACTTGGGGGAAGATATGGGTTATGTTTTAATTATATTGTTTGTCTATGTACTGGTGATGTATGGGGCAGCAGTACTTATGACAAAGAAAGAAAACAATATTGAAAGGTTTTGTGTTGGTGACAGAAACACGGGCTGGTTTATATCAGCATTAAGCATTGCTGCAACGTGGATTTGGGCTCCTGCATTGTTTACATCAGCTGAAACAGCATATACAAATGGTTTTACAGGACTTTTCTGGTTTTTAGTGCCAAATGTTCTATGTCTTGTATTATTTATCCCATTTGCAAAGAAGATAAGGAAGGAAATGCCAGAAGGTATTACATTGTCTGGTTATATGTATTGGAAATACAAGTCAGAGACCGTAAGGAATATATACTTATTCCAGCTTGTGGCGCTGTCTGTCCTGTCAACAGGGGTACAGCTTCTTGCAGGAAGCAGGATACTTGGCATTCTGTCAGGAGTTCCATTTGTTTGCATGACAGTTATAATGGCTGCTGCCGCATTTTCATATTCGCAGTTTTCTGGAATAAAAGCTTCTGTACTTACAGATGCAGTCCAGATGGTGTTTATGCTGGCAGCAGGTATTTGTTTTATATTTTTTGGTACAAAAAATAGTGGTGGTATACAAAATCTAGCAACAGGTCTTGGAGGCATTAATGGTGATGCAGGTTTCCTGTTCTCTGGAAAAGGGCTGGAAATTTTTCTTGGTTTCGGGCTTCCCACAGCACTGGGGCTTATTTCAGGACCGTTTGGGGACCAGTGCTTCTGGCAGAGAGCATTCTGTACCAGAAAAGACAGGGTGGGCAGGGCTTTCCTGGCAGGGGCACTGTTGTTTGGCATTGTCCCGCTGTCAATGGGAATACTTGGTCTTGCTGGTGCTGGCATGGGATATACAGCATCAGATACAGGGATAATTAATTTTGAACTGGTAAGCACTTTATTTCCATCATGGGTGGTTATACCATTCCTGTTTATGGTAGTGTCAGGGCTTTTGTCTACAATTGACAGTAACTTGTGTGCAGTTTCTTCATTGGCAACAGATATTTTCCAGAAAAATACAATCAGGAAAACAAAGCTTGTTATGCTTCTGTTACTGGCAGCAGGTGTTGCAATAGCTAATGTTCCAGAATTAACAGTTACGCACTTGTTTCTTTTTTATGGGACACTAAGGTCTGCTGCATTATTGCCAACAGTATTAACATTAAAAGGTGTAGAATTAAAACCAGAAGGAGTTGTAACAGGGATTATATTTGCACTGGTTACAGGTCTGCCAGTATTTGCATATGGTAATATAAAAGGGATTGCTGCCTGTAAAATGGCAGGAAGCCTTATAACAGTAATACTATCTGGTATTGTTGCAATGGCAGCCAGCAGGGCAGGAGGTACAAAGAATGCTTAAAGTGCTTGGGAAAAAACAGAGTATTAAAAATCAGGACTGGATAGAAACATTCCAGAAAGCCAGGCAGCTTGTACCAAGGGAAGAACTGGATAAACTTATGCTGCATACAGTTGAAGACATAAAGAAAAAGACAAAGGGACAGAAAACAGCATATGCATGGAGTGGTGGGAAAGATTCGCTTGTGCTTGGGGAAATATGCCATATGGCAGGGATAACAGACTGCGTGCTTGTTATATGTAACCTGGAGTACAGGGCATTTATTGAATGGATAGAATCCCATAAACCATCAGGATTATCTGTAATTAATACAGGACAGGATATGAAATGGCTGGCTGCCAGTCCGCATATGCTTTTTCCACAGGACAGCAGGACTGCAGCAAGATGGTTTAGTATTGTACAACACAGAGGACAGGTAGAGTATTATAAAAATAAACATCTTGACATGATGCTTTTAGGAAGAAGGCTTGCTGATGGAAACTATGTTGGCAGAGGCAGCAATATTTACACTGACAAGCAGGGGATAACAAGATACAGCCCGCTTTCTGGCTGGACACATGAACATGTGCTTGCATTTATACACTATTATAACCTGGAAATGCCACCATTTTATAACTGGAAAAATGGTTATCTCTGTGGTACACATCCATGGCCAGCAAGACAGTGGACAAAAAATGTGGAAAATGCCTGGTCGGAGGTATATGGTATTGATAATTCCATTGTGGAATATGCAGCAAAATATTTGAAAAGTGCAGCAACATTCCTTAGAACTCTAAAATAAGATTATATATGGCAGCATTTGCGGATGTTTTTTCACAGGCTGTCTTTTTTGTTTGCAGATAGTAATATAACGTGAGTTCGATAAA
>DKYP01000030.1:22380-22644 GCA_002499945.1 Lachnoclostridium sp. UBA7097 | reverse complement strand
TACTAAAATCTGCTGTGATTTCTCCCAGCATACCAATAACCTGATAATCCATATGGGTAGTACCCATATTAGTACCCATATTTTATGGGTATGAGCGGCCATAAAAGGGATTTTAATACCTTGGAATGCACTTTAGCAAAATTGCCCTTTATGCCACGCCAAAGCCCGCAAACCCCCGTAAAATAAAGAAAAACCTGCAAGACAGCTGTCCTGTAGGTTTTCAATGGGTTGGGCTGTTTAATTATAAACAGTAGCAGTCTGTAG
>DKYP01000030.1:563-22089 GCA_002499945.1 Lachnoclostridium sp. UBA7097 | reverse complement strand
TAGGGGAATCGAACCCCTGTTTCCGCCGTGAGAGGGCGGCGTCTTAGCCGCTTGACCAACAGACCATATATTATTATTTATTATGCGATATCATCACTGTTCCACGCCAACGATAACTAGTATACAACACTTTATAATAAAATGCAAGCTTTTTTTATTTATTTCCACAATAAGCGCTATTTTTAGCATTATCCACAATAACCAGTTAAAACACTTTGGTTTTTATGGTTATTTTCTACAATTTTATTTACCCTTTTCCATGCCATGCCATATACTGTTAAAGTTATTACGCTTATATCCCTTGCCAGTCCTGCCAGGATTGTTAATCCTGTGAGCCTTGTGCTATGGGATATAAACGTAAAACCATACCAATCTTTCTTTGTATAAAGCTTTTAATAGAGTTTTCTATAAAGTTTTTAATAAAATTTTATAGAAGTTTTCTTTTTCTATAAATTTTTCTATAAGTTGGTATATCCCATTAAATATTTATCAGCTTCTTTTGCAACACCCCTGCCTTCTTTTATGCCCCATACTACAAGCGACTGGCCTCTGTGCATATCCCCTGTGGCAAACACTTTGTCTGCTGGTGTTTTATACGAACCTTCTTCTGTCATTACATTCCTTCTTGCATCCAGTTTTACGCCAAATGCTTTAGCTATATATTCCTGTGTGCCAAGGAAACCAGCTGCTATTAATACATAGTCTGCAGGTATTTCAAATTCACTTCCTGCTATTTCTGCCATATTCATCCTGCCTGTTTTTTCATCTTTTTTAGGCTCAAGTTTTACCAGTTTTACCTTTTTAAGCTTTCCGCTTTTATCTTTTATAAACTCTTTAACTGTTGCCTGGTATATACGTGGGTCTTTGCCATATACTGCAATAGCTTCTTCCTGGCCATAGTCTGTTTTGCATACACGTGGCCACTCTGGCCATGGGTTATTATCTGCACGCCCGTCCGGGAGTTTTGGCATCATTTCAACCTGTACAACAGATTTAGCACCCTGGCGCACTGCTGTGCCCACACAGTCATTTCCAGTATCACCACCACCGATTACTACTACATTTTTGCCTTTTGTATTTACAAAGCCGTCATTCCTGCCTGACAGCACATGTTTTGTGGAACGTGTAAGGAAGTCAACTGCAAAATAAATCCCGTCTGCTTCACGTCCTGGTGCTTTTATATCACGTGGCTCTGATGCACCACAGGCAAGGATTACACAATCATATTCCTTAAGTAAATCCTGGGCTTTTACATTCTTTCCAACATCAGCATTTACAATAAACTTTATGCCCTCTTTTTCCATTACTTCCTGTTTCCTGCCAATTACCCATTTTTCAAGTTTCATATTTGGTATCCCATACATAAGAAGCCCGCCAATATGGTCACTCCTCTCATAGACAGTTACCAGGTGGCCGCGCTTGTTTAACTGGTCTGCTGCCGCAAGCCCTGAAGGCCCTGAGCCGACAACCGCCACTTTCTTGCCTGTACGCACCTTTGGAGGCACTGCTTCCATAAGCCCGTTTTCATAACCATATTCAATAATTGCCATTTCATTTGCCTTGCATGTAACAGGCGTGTCATTAAGCCCGCATGTACAGGCAGCTTCGCAAAGTGCAGGGCATACCCTGGATGTAAATTCAGGGAAATTATTTGTCTGCCTTAACATCTGTAATGCCTTCTCCATATTTCCAAGGTAAAGCAAATCATTCCATTCTGGCACAAGGTTATTTAAAGGACAGCCTGATGCCATGCCATTTAAAACCATGCCGGACTGGCAGAACGGGACGCCGCAGTTCATACAGCGTGCCGCCTGTTCCTTCCTCTCCTTGTCACTCATAGGTGTATGGAATTCATTAAAATTTTTAATTCTCTCCAAAGGCTCTGCTGCCTTATTATCTTTCCTGTTATATTCCAAAAATCCAGTTGGTTTTCCCATAACAAAACACTCCTATCCGTTATTCTTCCTGCTTGCATAGAAAGCTTCTATCTGTGCCTGCTCATAATCAAGCCCCTGTCCTTCCATTTTAGCGATAAGCTGTAACATTTTACTGTAATCATAAGAAATAATCTTTTTAAATTTAGGAAGGTATTCACTGAAATTACCAAGTATTGTCTTTCCTTTTTCTGAACCAGTTGCCTCTACATGCTCTTCAATTATTGATTTAAGTTCAATTACATCATATTTATCAGTTACAGGTGCCAAGGAAACAAGCTCTTTATTTAATTTAAGGTATAAATCACTGTTTTCATCAAGCACATATGCAACGCCGCCGCTCATTCCTGCCGCAAAGTTCTTGCCTGTATTGCCAAGTATTACAACACGCCCGCCTGTCATATATTCACAGCCGTGGTCGCCTACCCCTTCAACAACAGCTGTACAGCCTGAATTTCTTACACAGAAACGCTCACCTGCTATACCATTTATAAATGCTTTGCCGCTTGTAGCACCATAAAATGCAACATTGCCGACAATAATATTTTCTTCAGCCTTAAACTTTGTGCCGGCTGGCGGGTAAACTACAATCTTTCCGCCTGAAAGCCCTTTGCCAATATAATCATTGGAATCACCCACAAGTTCAAGCCTTAATCCTTTTGGTATAAATGCACCAAAGCTCTGCCCGCCGCTTCCGTGGCATTCTACAGTGATAGTATCCTCATCAAGTGTATCATTATGTTTCCTGGTGATTTCTGAACCAAGGATTGTTCCAAGTGAACGGCTGGTATTTGTCACATTAACAGATATTTTTGTTTTTTCCTTTTTCCCTATGGCATCCCTTAATTTTGGCAAAAGCACCTGTTCATCAATAGTTTTTTCAAGCCCGAAGTCAAATAAATTCTTAGGGTTGAATTTATTCTCTTTCCTTTCATTTGCAAATGAAGGGTCAAGTATTTCTGACAGGTCAATAGCATGCTTTCCTGCCTTACTTTCCTTAACTTTAAGTAAATCTGTACGTCCTATAAGCCCGTCAACATTTTTTATTCCAAGTGCTGCCATATATTCACGCAGCTCCTGTGCCACAAACCTCATAAAGTTTTCTACATATTCAGGTTTTCCTTTAAACCTCTTTCTAAGTTCAGGATTCTGTGTTGCAACGCCCACAGGACATGTGTCAAGGTTACATACCCTCATCATTACACAGCCCATTGTTACAAGCGGTGCTGTTGCAAATCCATATTCTTCTGCACCAAGAAGTGCAGCAACAAGCACATCACGCCCTGTCATAAGCTTTCCGTCTGTTTCAATGCGCACATGTGAACGCAGCCCGTTCATAATAAGTGTCTGGTGTGTTTCTGCAAGCCCTAATTCCCATGGAAGCCCTGCATTATAAATAGAACTTCTTGGTGCTGCGCCTGTACCGCCGTCATAGCCTGATATTAAAATTACTGCTGCTCCTGCTTTGGCAACACCTGCTGCCACAGTGCCCACACCTGCTTCTGATACAAGTTTTACCGAAATCCTTGCATCTTTGTTGCTGTTTTTCAGGTCATATATAAGCTGTGCAAGGTCCTCAATAGAATAAATATCATGGTGCGGTGGTGGTGAAATAAGGCTTACACCTGGTGTTGAATGCCTTGTTTTAGCAACCCACGGGTAAACCTTGCCGCCTGGAAGATGGCCGCCCTCACCTGGTTTTGCACCCTGTGCCATTTTTATCTGTATTTCCCTTGCACTTACAAGATACCGTGATGTCACACCAAAACGCCCTGATGCAACCTGTTTAATGGCTGAACACCTGTCCTCTTCCTGCCCTGCCGTAAGCAGTCTTTCAAGGCTCTCACCGCCTTCGCCGCTGTTTGACTTGCCATGCAGCCTGTTCATTGCTATAGCAAGGGTTTCATGTGCCTCCTGTGAAATAGAGCCATATGACATTGCGCCAGTCTTAAACCTTTTAACTATTTCATCTACACTTTCAACTTCATCAATTGGTATGCCCTTTGCAGGATAATTAAAATCAAGCAGGCTTCGTAAATTCATGGTATGCTCTTTTTCATCAACCGCTTTGGAATACTGTTTAAAAAGCCCGTAATCCCCAGTCCACGCTGACTGCTGGAGAAGATGTATTGTTTCAGGGTTATATAAATGTGCCTCTTTATTTCCACGTGCCTTATGCTGCCCCCTGCTTTCAAGCGTTAAATCAACCGAAAGCCCAAGCGGGTCAAATGCTGTGGAATGAAGCCTGTCAACCTGCTCCTGTATATCCTCTAACTCCAGGCTTCCAACACAATATTTTGTATCTGTAAAATATTTTTCAATTACATCTTTTGAAATGCCAATAGCTTCAAATATTTTAGAACCCTGGTATGACTGTATTGTGGAAATACCCATTTTGGATGCAATTTTAACAATTCCATGCAGTACAGCGGAATCATAATCATTAACAGCTGCGTAATAATCCTTATCTAACATGCCGTTATCAATAAGCTCTTTAATTGTGCTGTGTGCAAGATATGGATTAATTGCACATGCACCATAGCCGAGAAGTGTTGCAAAATGGTGTACTTCCCTTGGTTCTGCTGATTCAAGTATCATTGCAACCCTTGTTCTTTTCTTGGTTGTTACAAGGTGCTGCTGCATAGCTGCAACTGCAAGAAGTGAAGGGATTGCAACATGGTTTTCATCAACGCCCCTGTCTGTAAGCACAAGCACATTCACTCCTTCCCTGTATGCCCTGTCTGCTGCAAGGCAGAGGCGTCCAAGTGCCTTTTCAAGCGAAGTGTTTTTATAATAAGTAATAGGGATATCCACGCATTTAAAGCCTTTTTTATCCATGCTTTTAATTTTAATTAAATCTGTATCTGTAAGTATAGGGTTGCAGATTTTTAAAACATTACAGTTCTCCGCCTTTTCTTCAAGCAGGTTCCCGTCCTCACCAATATAAACACTTGTTGAAGTGACAATTTCTTCACGTATAGCATCAATAGGCGGGTTTGTTACCTGTGCAAACAACTGTTTAAAATAGTTAAAAAGCGGCTGCGGCTGTTCTGACAGCATAGGAAGCGGCGTGTCTGTACCCATTGAAGCAATAGGCTCTGCACCATTCTGCGCCATTGGGAGTATTGATGTCTTATATTCCTCAAATGTATATCCAAATGCTTTCTGTAACCTTGCCCTTTCTTCATCTGTAAATTCTTCAACTTTTTTATTAGGTATTTTTAATTCTTTAAGTGTAACAAGGTTGTTATTAAGCCACTCCCCGTATGGCTGGCGGGATGCGTATTTTTCCTTAAGCACATCATCATCCACAAGTTCACCCTTTACAGTATCCACAAGCAGCATACGCCCTGGCCTTAAACGGTCTTTTTTAACAACTTTTTCTGGTGGTATCTCAAATACGCCTACTTCTGATGAAAGTATAAGCTGCCCGTCTGTTGTTATATAATAACGTGAAGGCCTTAAACCATTACGGTCAAGCACAGCGCCCATTAAATCACCATCAGAGAAAAGGATTGACGCCGGCCCATCCCAAGGCTCCATCATTGTTGCATAATACTGGTAGAAATCCCTTTTCTTCTGGCTTAAACTAAGGTCATGCTCCCATGGTTCTGGAATTGTAACCATAACTGCAAGCGGAAGCTCCATACCACTCATTACAAGAAATTCCAGAGTATTATCAAGCCTTGCAGAATCAGAACCATTAGGGTTTATAACAGGCAACACCTTATGGAAATCACTTGAAAGATACGGTGTTTCCATAGTTTCCTCACGTGCAAGCATCTTATCTGCATTACCTACAATAGTATTAATTTCACCATTATGTACAATAAAACGGTTCGGGTGCGCCCTCATCCAGCTTGGGTTTGTATTTGTACTAAACCTTGAATGTACTATTGCAATGGCAGAAAGGTAATCCGGGTCCTGCAAATCCTCAAAGAAAAGGCGCAGCTGCCCTACAAGGAACATTCCTTTATATACTATAGTACGGCTTGAAAATGATACTACATATGTATCATCATTACTCTGCTCAAACACACGCCTTGCTATATACAACTTCCTGTCAAATGCAAGCCCCTTTTCCACATCTTCAGGACGTTTTACAAATGCCTGCATAATACATGGCATACAGTCTGCTGCTTTATGCCCGAGGATGCCAGGCACAACAGGCACTTTCCTCCAGCCAAGGAGCTCAAGCCCCTCTTTCTTTATAATTACCTCAAACATCTTCTTTGCCTGGTTTCTCTTTAACTCATCCTGCGGAAAGAAAAACATGCCAATACCATAATCACGTTCCTCGCCAATTTCAAAACCTGATGCCTGTACGGCTTTCTTAAAGAAATTATGTGAAATCTGCAAAAGGATACCAACACCGTCACCAGTCTTTCCTTCTGCATCCTTGCCAGCACGGTGCTCTAATTTTTCAACTATGCCAAGTGCACCTGATACAGTATCATGCGTTTTATTGCCTTTTATATTTACAATAGCGCCAATACCACAATTATCATGTTCAAAACGTGGGTCGTACAGCCCCCTTTTTTTATTTCCTAATGCCTTAACCATTGTAATCCTCCATTTCCATAATAATAAATATGAAGAGCTTTCCTAAATAACAAAAAAGAAGTCCAGCAAAAAAAGCTGAACCCCTTTGTCCATCAATCTTGTAGTATTATATTACAGGTTCCAGGAAAAAGCAACAAAAATTAGTTGGAAGGTATATTTTTTTAATTTTATTAAGTTTAGATAGTATTTTACTTAATTTTATTAAGTTATTGTAATAACCGGAATACCTGTTCTACAGAAAGTGCCATGTTTTTCTTTGCAATTTCTGTATCCATTGCTTCTTCTATAGTAGTTACACCACGTACAACCGGGAAAAATGCATGGATTCCTTCTTCATTACATTTTCCTGCATCATCTGTGACACTTCCTGCAAATGCAATTACTTTACAATTATATTTTCTGGCAAGGTGTGCCACGCCTACAGGGACTTTGCCCATTGCTGTCTGGAAATCCATGCGGCCTTCGCCAGTAATTACAATATCCGCATCTTTTAATTCTTCTTCCAGCCCGGTTGCCTCTAAAACAACAGAAATTCCAGATTTTAGCTCCACATCCGGAAGAAAACTTAAAAATGCAAAACCAAGCCCTCCTGCTGCCCCTGCCCCTGGCACATTACTGTTATCCTTCCCGGTAAACTCTGCTGTTTTCCCTGCATAATGCAGCATGGCTTTATCTATTGGTTTCTTTTCTTCCTGTTTTACACCCTTCTGTGGTCCATAAACATAAACTGCCCCGTTTTCACCACAAAGAGGGTTTGTAACATCACATGCTATCTTAAAATGGCACTCTTTTAAAACTTGTGGTACACTTTCTGCACAGATTGCTTCAATTTTTCCAAGGCTTTCTAACACTGGTGGCAATGGTTTGCCCACTGCATCATAGAATTTATAACCAAGTGCCTGCAACATGCCAATACCACCCTCTGTCGTTGCACTTCCGCCAATGCCAATAATAAACTCCCTGCATCCACGGACTGCAGCATCCAGAATCATTTCACCAACCCCCGTTGTTGATGCCCTCCACGGGTTTAAATCTTTTTTATTTACTAAAATAATTCCTGCCGCTTCTGCCATTTCTATAACAGCAGTTTTTTTGCCAGCCAGTATCCCATATTTTGCAGTTACTAATTCTCCCAAAGGTCCTGTCACTTCTACACTTGCATAAGTCCCGCCAAGCCCCTCAGCCAGTGCCTCAGTTGTCCCCTCGCCCCCGTCAGCCAGCGGCTTTACCACAACATTGGCCTCCCTGCATGCTTTTAAAACCCCGTCCCTTGCCGCATATCCTGCTTCCAGTGAAGTCATGCTTCCTTTAAATGAATCAACCGCTATTACCACTTTCATATAAATCCCCCTTTCACACACCTGCCAGGCAGTTAGCCATCCATTCCGCCAGAAACCGCTTTTTCAACCGCCTTTTTTATAACATTGCTAGAATTTGTAGCCCCGCTTATTGTATCTACATCAATTCTTTGTTCTGATATTATATTATCAACAATTTTTTCTGCAAGTTTGCCCCGCTCATTCCTATGTTCCAAAAGATTAACCGAAACAATCACACCATCTTTAATTTCAACTTCAGCTTTAGCATAAATGTAACCCACATCACATTCTCCCCTGTATATTCCATCTTCCACATTTTCCAGGTTAATATCATTAATTTCTATACTTTCTATATTCCTCTGGTAATTATTAAAATCTATTATATATGCAATAAAATGCCCTATAATACTTGTTGCCATAAGAGCTGCCAATATCCTGTGCCATAATATCTTTTTCTTCCTGTCTTTTATCATATGGCATAAGCAAACCAGCAAAACCATAAAAATTACACTAATAATCCCAGAAACCATCACAAGCAGATTACAGTTTTTTAATATTGGAACAACACAAATAATATGTATTAAACATATTATAAACAAAAATACACTAACCGGTTTATGGACTTTAAGCAGTATTTTATCTATTTTTTTAAAATGCAGCTTTGCGGTTGCTGCCTTTGCTGATAAAAGGCAAAAACAAATTAAACATAAAATACCTAAGAAAATTCCCATATAACTACCATCCTTTCATTATTCACCCTCCAGCTGTTATGGAATTATAAAGTAACTCAAACCCATACAAAAGAAATTCCATTTTATCTTTTTTCATAGACTGCACAATATATGTTTCCTTATTTGCTGCTATCTGGATAATACCAGTAAACATTCCCCAAAAGGAAAATATAGTTGGCAAAATTTCAATATCTGGACGGAAATCCCCTTTATTTATTCCATCTTCCAAAAAAACAGACAATAACCCGTTAATTTGTTCACCAACCAGAAAAGTTTCCTTTTCTTCAGGTAAAAAATTTGTTGATTCAAAATCAATATTAATGGTTTCAAGCACCATCTTAAAATAAAGCGGATATTCTTCCTGGTATTTTACTAAAGAATAGCATATTTCTTTGTAACGTTCTTTTGTATCATTACTTTGCTTTAGGGCAGAGCTTATATAATCATATAATTTCTGCATACTTTCCAGCACTAATATCCCTACGAGTTCTTCCTTGTTTTTAAAATATACATATAAAGTTGCTTTACTATAACCAGATGCCCTTGCAATGTCATTCATGGAAGTATTTTCTATACCTTTTTTCATAAATAACTGCTCTGCAGCCATTGAAATATTTTTTCTATGCACACTTTGCAATTCTTTTTTCCTTCTTGCCATACCATAACACCTCCCAGTAATTAAACCGTTGGTTCAATTATATAAGAATGTAGCATAAATGTCAATAATTAAACCACTGGTTTTATAAATAAAACAAAAATAAAAAAGACTATAACAGTTACTGCCATAGCCTTCTGCTTCTTTTAATGTTTCTATAACCGCTTGTAAGCGGGTTTCCTTTTAATAATCTCTATTATTTCCCCAGTTACATTCTTTTCCCTGTCAATTTTATATGCCTTTAATACAGGACACATAATATCCATTAAAGACAAAACCATATAACTCACATTAAAATCATATGCAAGCCTTTTGTCCTCTTCTGAAAGAACCGCTGGTGCACATGGATGTGAATGGAAATTCCCTGCCATTTGTAAACCATTCTTCCGCATATCCTTTACTGTGGCAAACTGTTCTCTTATATCCATTGTAAAATGAATTGTACTGGACTCAATATTTGTTAGCAAATATATCTTTTTAATATACCAGTCCTCCCCATTTTTAATCCCGCCAGCAAGGCCACAGGCTTCATATGGAATATAGTTTTTACAATATTCTAAAATTTTTAAATAATCTTTTTCAAATATATATAACATATTTAACCAAATTCCCCACATATTAAATTTATTTGCCATCATCCTTTTTACCAGTAATTTTTAAATACTGTAAAAGACGCTTTACCAAATCCTGTTTTGACAAATTATATTTACCAGCCATTTCAATAATTTTATTATAAATATCTATATCATCGTTTTTAAAAACCAGTTCTATTTTCTTCTCCTGTCTTCCTGCAATATGTCCATAATTTTCTGGAAATGCATAATAACATGATTTGCAAAATTCTACATCTTTAATTTTCCAATTCCCACAATGTTCACATGCCCATGATTTATCCCTGTTTGCTGATGGTGATAAAAGCATAAAATAATTAAGGTCCATCATATCATCAGGATTCCCGCCAATTTCATATGGAATCCTGTGGTCTGGCTGCAAAAGCCTTGATGGATATTCTTCCCCGTAAAGATTGCATCTGCATCCATATTTATCTATTAATGCCTTTTTAACTGTTCTGCCAGCTGTGTCCTTCCACCAGTCTTTGCTAACTGGTTGCTTTTTTTGGCCTTCTCCCAGTCACCAAATCTATATGCTGCTATATTTTTTCCATTTCTGTCTTTTACCTGGAAAGTATCTAATGGTATCCCAAGTTCCCTTACGTCCCTTGCTGCCCTTGGAGCATGTTCATATCCTTTATCTTTCAAATCCTGTGTACTGCAAAAACCTTGTTCTAAAATTTTATCAATAACAAATCTTGCCCTTTTATTTGTAACTGAATTAAGTTTTTCTATAAAATCTTCTGGTAACATTGTCCCTCCCTATGCTAAATTTAATGACAGCTGCATATATTCTGGTGTAACTTCTTTTAAATTACTGCTTAAGTATAATGATTCATATGTGGTTTCATTTTTTCCGTTCAATGTTGCCTGGGCTGAAGTTCCTGCATTAATATACATATGTTTTAAATTTAAATACTCTGGCAGTGTCTGTCCAATTTTTTTGTCACCAGTCATTCCGTCATAGCTTACTATATAATCTATCCCCCTGTCATTAAGCTTGCCTAATACCTCTGCAAATTCCTCAAACCCTACACCCTGTATATACCTGTTGTCCCTTGGGTTAACTTTGTCAGATGTCCCCTGGTACGGGGGGTCCAGATAAACTAAATCACCTGTTTCTGCCATATCCAGTAATTCTTTATAATCCATATTATAGAATCTGGTTTTCCCTTTAAGTAACTTTGAAATTTTAAAAGCATTACATTCTACAATGTCCGGCTTTGTTCCATACCTTCTTTTATCACATGACTGGTTCATCTGTCCATGTGCATTATAGCGTACTGCCCCTTTCACAACACGTGCCAGTAAAAACAGCATCCGTCCTGCATCACATTTTCCATTATTAAACTCACTCCTTATTTTTAAAAAATAATCAATATTATTTTCATTTTCTGCAAATTGCCCATGCCAGATTTCAGAATACTGCCTTGCTAAAAGTGCTGGTTCTTCTATACACAATTCCAACATCTGTATTAAAGGAGTATTTATATCATTCAGTACAAACTTTCCGCATATGCCTTGGTATGCTGCAAAAATAGAAACAGCCCCGGTTCCTGCAAATGGTTCTATAATTCTTTTTGCTGTTTTTGGAATATATTTTACTATTTCAGGTGCCAAAATCCTTTTACTTCCTTGATATTGCACTAAATGTGGTATCTTTCCCATAATTTCATCCTTTCTTCTTTTTTCTTTCACCAATATTCTCCTTAAATTTCCCTAAATTTACAAACAAGTCCAGAACAGCAACATAACACAGCAGATTTCCAATTAAAAATCCCTTATATGCTCTTTTCCATAGATTTCATCTTTCTCAAGCATTGAAAGTATCTGTGCTTTTTTAGTACCTGTCATCAATTCTTCATTATACTTAAGATATCTTTCACATTTATTTTCAGAAAGATAAGAAACAGCCTTACTGTCCATTGTAAGTTCCGTTACAAATACCACCATTTCCTGCCCATTTGCAAATGCCGCTTCCATAAAATCAAAAGCATTTTCAAGGACTGCGCCTGTCTGTTCCTCAAGTTTGCCAAGTTCCGTGCACCAGACATCAAAACCTGCCTTTGCCTGGTTAAATGCTTCATCTGCATTATTGGCAAAAGGCTTGTTTTTCCATAACATTTCCAGAAGTTTTATATAGTACCCTTCCTGTTTTTTGGTATAAAAACCAGCTTTTATCCCGGCATTTGTATCTGCTTCATAATCTTTATAAAGTTTCTCATATAACCTCTGGTAATCCCCGTTACCATCCATCCCATCTTTAAATGACTTTAAGAATCCAAACCACCTGTCTGCTATAAAATGGTATACAAATGTCTTGTCAAAATAAACATCAAGTCCGCTGTTTAAAAGATTTACAACACTTAACCTTTCGTCAAATGAAGCCCTGTATATCCTTTCATATACAGCAGGTGCGGCATTTCCTGCAAGAATGTCATTAATCCCGTAATCATCCTGGTATTTTTTATATAAATCAAGATATGCTGCTACATCCTTGGCAACTTCCCTGTGCTGTACAAATTCATAAATTATTTCTTCATCTGCATCTATTCCAAGTTCTTTATATGCCTCTAACAAGCAGCTTAAATCTTCCCATCCCCTTGCAGTCACAAACTGTATCCCATCTACATCTGCTTCTGCTTTATAGAAATTCTGCGGACGCAGTTCAAGATAGCTTAAAATTGCTGGGTCTATGCGGTTTTCACGTGCATACCCCCGCCACACGCTGTATTCTGCATCAACTTCTATTTTCCTTACACGGTCAAGTGTTACCATATCAAATTCATGTACAGATTTATTGTATTCAGGCGGGTTGCCGGCAGCCACTATAATCCAGCCTTCAGGGACTTTCCTGTTGCCAAATGTCTTGCACTGCAGGAATTGTAACATTGTAGGGGCAAGTGTTTCTGACACACAGTTAATTTCATCAATAAATAAAATACCCTCTTTTAACCCACTATCCCTTATTTTGCTGTATACACTTGCAATAATTTCACTCATTGTATATTCTGTAACAGAATATTTCTCACCATTAAATTCTTCTTCCTTAATAAACGGGAGTCCTACTGCACTCTGCCTTGTATGGTGTGTAATTGTATATGCAACAAGCCCGATTTTAAGTTCCCTTGCTATCTGTTCCATTATTTGTGTCTTGCCTATTCCCGGCGGCCCTATAAGGAGAACAGGGCGCTGCCTTATTGCAGGTATTTTATATTCACCCGTACTATCTTTCATAAGGTATGCTTTTACAGTATTTTTAATCTCTTTTTTAGCTTTTTTTATATCCATTATAATCTCCATTTCCAATCTGCATTCTCATTGCCCAGGCTGGCACTTTTGTTTCATCATAATTGCCTGCAAAAATAAATGCTGTTTTATATGCAGGTTTTTTCTTAGGATAAATACCCTTGCCATCTGTAAAATATATAAGCCCCCGCAGGTTTTTTAAAGTTTTATTTTCAAGCAGGCTGTCCACATAAGAAAAAACCGGCCTGAAATCTGTCCCGCCCCCGCCAATTATATGGAAGTTGCCAAGCACATGCTCAAGCTGTTCTTTTTTATTTATCTCCAAATCCATGCGTATATCATCATCGCATTGTATTATCCTCATATGGCAGTCACTGAAAAAACTGTTTTTCTCTGCAAGTATATTATAAGTTTCCCTTAAAAAGTTTTTAACCATTTCACCATTTGTGGAATAGCTTGTGTCAACTGCCACAACAAATTCCTGTATTTTTACAGATTCACGTGACTCTAAGGGTTCAATCAAAGGCATGTTGCCATATAATGAAAGCCCGTAAGTATAATAATTTAAATCAAATTCATCAGGATTGCACTTAAGTTCTTCATGCAGCACGGCAAATTTCCTTAAAAAATCACTGTAATTGCGCCTTCCTTTTAAAATCCTTGCCCTCTCATCAAAAATCTGTGCACCATCTTTTTCATCATCACCACGGCTTTCAAGTTCCATTTGTGACTGCCTGGAAAGCTTGTCCCATTTATCCATTGCACTTTTCGCAGCAGATGGCATTTTCTCTTCATCCGGCCAGTATATATGGCTGTCTGTGTAAAATTCCCTTTGTAATTTCCCTATAACATCATTGTCTAAATCTAAAAGCCCGTTATAAATAACAGGTGCGGATATTGTTTCCCCTGCCTGGTTTATCTGCCCATAAACCCGCTGCCTGGTAAAACTTAAAGGTCTTTTAAGGGAAGGTTTTTCTATGCCATCAATAGTATATTCCACAATAATATCACATGCTATATCCCACAAAACCCTGCTTCTGCCATTACAAAGCCACAGATGCCCGTAAATACAGTGCAATATGCTATGGAGATACAGCCTGTTTAAAAAGCGGGAATTAGATTTAAAAACCCTGAATAACTGGCTGGCAGAATAATAAAGGTATTCCCCGTCTGTTGCCAGTGTACCAATATTATCATCCCTTTTCCATAAAAGCCCTGATAATGCCATATCCATAAACCTCAGGTCAAGGTAAAGTTCATTTCTGGCAAAACCAAGTATTTTAACTGACATTTCATCTTCCCATTCTGTCTGGGTAATATTATGTGCCATATAAACTATGCCTTTCTATATATTAAAATTCATATCTTCTTTTCTTTGCATCTTCTATAAATTCATGCTTCCATTTTAAAAGGCTTGCCGCACCTTCTCCCCACCCTGCAACAGAAGCTTTTGCTGCTGCATTGTTAATTCCTTCCGCACCTGCATACCGGTTTTTGCACATAAAATACAGTGCTTCAAGTTCCCTTTCTGCTATAAGTATCTCCATAATTTCCTTGTTACGGGACTTAACATACTCTTCATACCTGTGTTTTGGGATATCCTCAAGCTGGAAAGGGTACATAAGCCTTCCAAGTGCCATTTTATATATAACATTTACACTTTCCTCCACTGAAGCTTTGCCAAATATCTGGTCATATTGTTTAAAATCAGGGATATCCCCGTTAAAACACTGCCTTGCCCTGAAACCCTCGCCTGTAATATTCCTGCCAAATATATGCGCAGGTGCAATTTCATCATATGATTCTGTATATTCTGGAAATACAAGCATTGCATTAACCCTGCCATTATCATAAAAATACACATCAAGATGTGTGCCCAGGCGGCTTAATATCTGTTTAAGCCCGCCAGGGATATCTGCCCTGTGCCTTAAATAAAGCTTTGTGAAACTTATGCAGTTCATAAATATATCACTTCCTGCTTCTTTTAAAGCAGCACCAGCTTCAATGGAAACAAGCTTACGGCAGTTATAAAACGCATTATTGCCAATTTCCTCCAAAGTATCTGGCAATATAACGCTTTCAACATTATTGCCGCAGAAACCACAAAGGCTACTGGCAGCAGGCATATCTGTTTCTGTATAATTACTGGCCTTGTTTATTTCAGAAAAACAATATGCACCAACAGATACTACTTTCCTGCCATTAAGTTCCTCTGGTATGCGCACCGAAGGCATATCTGAATATACACGCATTATCCTGGCACCGTTTACTGTATCCTGCCATATAAACGCAAGCCCGTCTTTCTCTGTATACATAATGTACACCACCTTATAATTCTTTATTAAACCTGAATGAAAAGCTTGTCCCGCTGCCCTGCGTGCTTTTACAGGATATTTCTATATTATGCCTCTCTGCAACCTGCTTTGCTATAGAAAGTCCAAGCCCGCTGCCCGTCCTGTTTTCATCTGTCCTCTCTTTATAAAAGCGGTCAAATATATATGGAATATCTTTATCTGGTATCCCTTTTCCATAATCTGATATTATAACAATATATTCTTCCTGCCCCTCTTTTATACAGACATCCACAGGCTGCCCTGGCATTGAAAACTTTATTGCATTGTCAAGCACAACCATAAACATCTGCCGTATCCTGCCATAATCACCATAGAAGGGAAACGGCTTGTTATTAAGTTTTAAATTGACAGCTATATTTTTGCCGGATGCAACCTGCCGCATGGAACGTACAGCTTCAGAAAGTACATCTTCCAGGTTTATTTTTACTTTTTCTATTTTAAATCCTGTATTTTGCAGGCGTGAAAGTTCTAATAAATCATTAACAAGCCTTTGCAGCTGCGAAACATCACTAAGCATCTGCCCAAAGTATTCTTTCATTTCACCTGGCTCTGTAACAAGCCCTTCATGCAATACTTCAAGAGAACCTTTTATAACTGTAACAGGCGTCCTTAATTCATGTGAGATATTTGAAATAAAATCCTGACGCATTTTATCAAGCTCTTTTCTTTCTTCACTGGCAGCAGAAAGGCGTGATGATAATTCATCAATATTACATGCAAGCACACCAGTTTCGTCATTTTGCTTAATACCTGTTTTGGCATGGTAATTACCTTTTATAAGCTCACCTGTTACATTGTACATTATCTTCAAAGGGCTTATAAAACGGCGTGCAAGAAGTATGGAAAGCAGGACTGCAAATACAAGTGCAGTTAAAATACAAAATAAAAGAATAAAAATCCCGTCATGCTGTGCCTGTTCCATGCCTTTTATAGAACTATGCAGCAAAAGCACAGCAAATATATCCCCATTTCCATCATTTACAGGCACTCCTGTCGTTACAGAAGAACTTCCAGGCATTATGCTGGATTTTTGTACGCATCCTGTTTCTTCTTGGAATATCTGTTTTATTATTTCTTCCGCACCCTCTGGAAGCTCATCATCAGAGAACGAACCACCCCTGTGGCCTGTTTCAACGTTTTGCGCCTCTTTATCTACAAGCCACACTTTGCTCATTGCAATTTCATCTATAAACTTCAGGTAAGCGCCATATCCGCCGCCCATGCCACGCCCGCGCCCATAACTTCCCTGCTGCTGGAATTGTGACAAAGTGCCTGCAATCGAAAGTGCCCTCTCTTTTAATTCCTGTTTATGCAGGTTTGCAGTATGGTGTGTAAACAAAATCTGGAACAATACTCCTGCCATAATTGAAAAAAGTAATAAAACAGCCGAAAAATATCCAATAAGCCTTCTTGTTATTTTATATTTCATTTATCTTACCTTCAAATTTATAACCCATGCCCCATATAGTTTTAATCTGCCAGTTTGGATGCGGTTCAGCGTCTAATTTGGCACGCAGCCTTTTTATATGGCTGTCTACAGTACGGTTATCACCATAATAGTCATATCCCCACAGGCTGTTTAATAAATTATCCCTTGAAAATATTTTTTCTTTATTTTCCAGTAAAAGCCACAGTATTTCCAGTTCTTTCTTAGTAAGTATTACCTGTTTTTTCCCAACTGAAACAAAACCGCTTTCAAGGCACACTAAAAGGTTGTCATAAGAAAGGGAATCCATAATATTTTGTGATGTACGTTCCAGCCGCCTTAAAACAGCCCTTACACGTGCCATTACCTCATCCCCGGAAAATGGTTTTACAATATAATCATCTGCGCCAATATCAAGCCCCATAATACGTTCAAAATCCTCACCCCGTGCTGTTATCATAATAATTGGCACATTGGACACCCTGCGGATTTCCCTGCATATCTCAAAACCATCTTTTTTAGGCATCATAACATCAAGTAAAATTATTTCAAACTGCCCTTGTTTAAAAGTATTTATTGTTTCAATGCCATCATGGGCAGTTACAGGTTCAAACCCCTCTTTTCTGGCAAATTCACTTAATATTCTGGTAATCTGTACATTATCATCTGCAATTAAAATCTTACCCATGCAAATCCCCCCATAATTAAAAATATTTTTATGGTATATTTTCTCTTATTTTATCATAAAAGCGTGCAGAAAAAAACACAATTCCGCCATATCTGGAAATTATTGTATAGATATAGTTAATATTTAATTACTATTAATACCAAAAACAAAACAGGAGGTAATGACTATGAAAAAAACCAAATTACTTTTATGCCTGGTGGCTGCATTTTTCTTTGCATTTGCTTTTTCTGCTGAAAGCGAAGCCGCTGCAAGGACTGCCGCAGATACACCAGCCAGTATTGTGGCACAGCTTACAGGCAGAACTGTTTCTGATGTAATGCAGGAGAGGTATGAAACAGGCAAGACTTATGGGACAATTGCTAAAGAAAGCGGGAAACTGGCAGAGTTCAAAAAAGAATGCCTGGAACTTAAGAAAAAAGTCCTGAAAGAAGAAGTTGCAAACGGCAACCTTTCACAAAAAGAAGCAGATAAAATCCTTGCTGCTATAAAAGCAAACCAGGCAGCTTGTAATGGTGATGGCTATGGCAGGCAAAATGGCAGCTATTGCGGATATGGTTACGGAATGGGCTGTGGTTATGGCAGAGGCCAGGGCTGCGGTTATGGCAGAGGCCAGGGTTGCGGCCGTTACAGAAGATAATTTATAATGATTTTTATCTGGTATAATATTAACTGCCTGGAAAGATAAAACTTGCCAGGCAGTTAATTCTTTATTCTTGATTAATTTATTCTTTTCTGTAGATTGCAAAAGCACCTATGCCGCTAAAAGGAATATAACCCCCTGCATAAGTGCTTCCATATTATTAATAAAATATAACATCAATTACACCCGCCCTGTATTTTTTCAAATGCACATTTAAGGATATCTATGTACTCCTGGTCACGCCGTCTTGAATTAAGTGCAAGCTCAAGCATTTCATCATAACCAACAAGTTTTACTTCGTCAACTTCTTCTTTTTGCAGCAGGCAGTCACTTAAATCAAACTTCTTCTTTACAAAATATATATCAGTAAAGTTTTTCTTTTTCTTAAACCGTCCTGCAAAAAACATTTCTGACCTGTCAATTTTAATGCCAACCTCTTCCTTTGTCTCCCTTATAGCCCCGTCAATGCTTTCTTCACCTGAAAGTACTGCACCTCCTGTTACATCCCATTCACCAGGGTGTGATTCTTTATTCATGGCACGTTTCTGTACAAGGAACTTGCCATCAGGTGTATACAGGTATATATGTACACATAACATGTAATCACCAGACCTTGGTACTCCACGTTCCATTACACGCCCTGTACGGTTGGCATTTTCATCATATACATCCCAAATTTCAGCCATTGTAATCTCCATTTCTTCCTAAATATGCTTAAGGTTACTATTTGCTGTCTTTTTTTCCCTTTCCCTTTTACTGAATATACATCCACAATAATCCTGCCTGTAAAGGTTATATTCTTTAGAATACTGTATTGATTTCTGGTATCCCCCTTTTTTCTTGAAATCTGATACCAGGTATTTTACACCATATTCTTTTCCGAGAATTACACCAGTTTCATTAAGCTTCTGTGCATTTTTATGCGGGCTTACAGAAAGTGTTGTTGTAAAGTAATCAAATCCATGTAAAAGAGCATACCCCGCTGCCACACGCAACCTCATTTCATAGCATTTAAAACATCTCCCACCGCCTTCTGGCATATCTTCCATCCCTTCCGCCATCTGGAAGAACTTTGAAGGTTCATATTTCCCTTCCACAAAGCTTACAGGGTTTTTAACCGGGAGCTCCTTTATAAGCCTCTGCTGTTCACTTACACGTTTATAATACTCTTCCTCTGGCGAAATATTAGGGTTATAATAAAGAATTGTTATAGAAAAATATTCTGCCAGGTAACTTAAACAGTAACTGCTGCATGGTGCACAACAGCTGTGCATTAAAAGGCGTGGCAGCAGGTTTTTCTTAGTTATGTCTTTTATTATGCCATCCAGCACAAGCTGGTAATTGGTTTTATCCATAATCCCCTCCGTCTTATAAAGGAATATTAATAAAATGCCTGCAAAAGGACAGAACCTTCAACAGCCTTCTTTGTAAGCCCTATATTGTCAAGCAGTTCTTGTGGCATCATCCCAAAAAAGATATTGCATACTATATATATAATTATAAAATCAACAAGAAAACCTGCTATTGCACCACCAATACGGTCAAGCTTTCCAATAACCGGCAGATGGCTTGTTATTTTAAATATATTGGCAGCATGGCGGAGTATTATAAATGAAATAATAAAAATAGCAGTAAAAATTATATGGTGTACTATGCTCTCTGCCGTATCTGCCACAAGCCTCCCTGCAAACGCAGCAGGCATTGCAGTGCTTTCCATTTTCCCGTTTATAAAGCCATAAAGCCCTGGTGAAAGCAGGTTTGCCACAAATAATGCTATTATATATGCTGCCACAAGTGATGCAAGCTGCGCAGCCTTTGTTACAAGCCCTGTCATGTACCCGGATACAACTGAAGCTATAAGCAGTATGGCTATTATAATATCTATGGCTTTTACAATATCCATTACACCACTACACCAGCACATCCGCCATATCATAATAACCAGCATCCTTGTCTTTCAGGAATTTAGCAGCCACTACAGAACCTTTTGCAAATACAGCCCTTGAATATGCTGTATGTGAAAGCGTTATTACTTCATCTGTACCAGCAAATATTACATCATGTATGCCTACTATGGTACCACCACGCACCGCCGAAATTCCAAGCTCTTCCTTGCCACGTTTTTTACGCACTTGTGAACGGTCATAGACATATTCATACCTGTCACCAAGTTCTTCATTAATAGAATCTGCAAGGGCAAGGGCAGTCCCAGAAGGTGCATCAAGCTTCTGGTTATGGTGTTTCTCAACGATTTCAATATCAAAACCATTATCTGCAAGTTTTTTCGCTGCTTCTTTAACCAGTTTCATAAGAAGGTTAATGCCAAGTGACATATTGGCGGATTTTAATACAGCTACTTTTTTACTTGCTTCCTTTACATATGTAAGCTGTTTGTCTGAAAGTCCTGTTGAGCAGACAACAGCTGGTATATGCTTGTCCACTGCATAATCCATCCTTTCCTCAATCCCATTGGCAGAAGAAACATCAATAATTACATCTGCTGGTATATCACAATCTGATATATCAGTAAAAACAGGATAATCATTCTCCCTGTTATTTACAATATCAACACCTGCCACAATGGCAGCGTCTTCATCTTCTTTTACAATATCCGTAATCATCTGGCCCATACGTCCGTTACATCCGGTAATAATAATTTTAACCATGTTTAAAGCCCCTTTTCTTATTATGTATTTTGTACATTATATGTATTTTTATACACAGGGCGTGCCTGGAAACTTCCCTGCACGCCCCTCCCTTTATTAAGCTACAACTTTAATTCCTGCATCTTTCATTGCTTGCCTTAAAATCTCCTTATTGACATCTTCCATCTCTGTAAGAGGCATACGCAATGTACCCGCCTTAAAGCCCATCATGTTCATTGCTGCCTTTACTGGTATAGGGTTCACCTCAAGGAAAAGTGCCTTTGCAAGCCCCAGGTACTTAAGTTGCAGGCTGGCACCTGCCTTAACATCACCTGACATGGTTTTTATAACCATATCATGTGTTTCCTGTGGCAATACATGTGATAATACAGATATAACACCCTTGCCGCCAAGTGCAGTTATAGGCACAATCTGGTCATCATTGCCTGAATAAACATCAAGCCTGCCCTCTGAAAGTGCAAGTATTTCTGCAACCTGTGAAATATCACCTGATGCTTCTTTAACTGCCACAATATTTTCAACCTCTTTAGAAAGCCCTGCAAGTGTCTTAGGGCTTATATTAACTCCTGTACGCCCCTGTATATTATAAAGTATTACAGGCAAATCCACGCTGGCAGCTATTTCCGTAAAATGTTTCTTTAATCCGTTCTGTGTTGCTTTATTATAATAAGGAGATACTACTAAAATTCC
>DKYP01000030.1:0-268 GCA_002499945.1 Lachnoclostridium sp. UBA7097 | reverse complement strand
ATAAGGAGATACTACTAAAATTCCGTCTGCACCTGCTTTATAAGCCTCTTTTGACAAATAAACTGCTGTTTCTGTACAATTTGAACCTGTACCTGCCACTACAGGGACACGCTTCTTCACCATATCCACACACGCCTTAATAGTTTCGATATGTTCATCATGTGTCATTGTTGAAGCTTCACCTGTTGTACCACAGACTATTATTGCATCTGTCTTGTTTTCAATCTGGTAATTTATAATACGTTCCATCTCATCATAATTAACAGAC
>DKYP01000034.1 GCA_002499945.1 Lachnoclostridium sp. UBA7097 | reverse complement strand
TTACTTAAAATTATTTAAAAAATTTACTTAAAATAATTATTTTTTAGCTATTTTGTTATAAACCAAAAAAATAGAACCACCAGTTTTTATATATACTACAAAAAACTGGTGGTCCTGCAATCTGGCTAAACCTGAATTTTCTCTATATATCTGCTTTCCACATTTTTAACAAGCCATACATTGTTTTCTGACAGATAGAACTTTATCCCTTCATTATACATCTGTCTGCTATGTATCTTTAAAACAACTGGCTTACCATGCCTTTTACCAACCTTTACTGCCGTTTCTTCATCACGTGATAAATGTACATACAGCCTTCCCATAGGTTTTAACCCCTCTTTTAAAATATCTGGAAGAAACCTGTCCGCAGTTCCATGGTATAAAAATTCTGGCGGTTCTTTCTCCTCTAATCCAACATCTACATTAATACTATGTCCCTGGTTAGCACGTATCAGTGTTTTATCTTCATTAAAACTATAACGCCCCTTTTCATCAGTCCTTACAATTTCTTCTAAAATATCCATATTTATCTTATGTCCTGCCTTTTCTATCCCGGAAATCAACTTATCTACATCCGCCCAGCCGTGGCTGTCAATATTTATCCCTATAACCCCGGGATTATGCCTTAATATAAGGCTTATAAATTTACTGGTTTTATTATAATTTCCAGTATTGTTATTAACTTTACCCATATACCCCTCCTGTAATTTAAATAATAAATTTATAAAAACATATCCTTATTGTGGCTACTAAAACAACCATTATAAATGCCATGCAATACATCATATTATTTGCTTTATGTATATCGCATGGTTCCGGCCTGCGTATATCATCACCTATAGACGGTTTCTTTACAAGCCTGCCAAAGTAATAAGCATCACCAAGAAGTTCTATCCCAAGTGCGCCTGCACATACTGATTCTGTCTGTCCTGAATTAGGGCTTGTGCTTTTGTATCTGTCACGTATAAATATTTTCCATGCATTCTTTGCATCAAATCCAAGAATAAAAGCTGATATTACCATCAGGAATGCCGATATCCTTGCAGGAATAAAATTAGCAATATCATCAAGCTTTGCTGCTGCCCTTCCAAAATCAATATATTTGTCATTTTTATACCCTGCCATGCTGTCCATAGTATTAATCCCCTTATATAAAAACCCTGCCACAGCACCCCCGGAAAGCATATAAAATAACGGTGCAATTACACCATCTGATGAATTTTCTGCAACCGTTTCAACTGCCGCTTTTATAATGCCCTTTTCATCAAGTTTTTTTGTATCCCTTCCAACAATCATGGAAACATTAAACCTTGCCTTGTCTGTATCCCCCTCTTCCAGGGCACTTTCAACTTTGGTACTTTCTGTCCTTAGTGACTTTGCTGCAAGTATCTGCCAGCACATAATGCTTTCAATAATAAGCCCTGCAAAAACATGTAATTTATAAGCCGCATATAAAATACAGAACGGAATAAAAGCACTAAAAAACAACACCACAATAACCATTATAATGCCTTTTCTTCTTTTGCATGAAGAAGTATCACTTTCATTTAACAACCTGTCTGTACAGAATGTAACCAGCCTGCCAATTGCCACTACAGGATGTGGCACTATATAAGGGTCTCCTAAAATTAAATCCAGTATATAACCATTTATAATACTTATTGTAGTATAAAACATAGTATAGCCATATTCTCCTTTTCTTTATGTCCTTTAAAATTCTACTAATGTATCTTTAAACATCCCCTGCCCCTTAAACCTGTATCCATGCCCGTTACTACACTGGTAGTTAAAATAACTTCCCTTTCCTGCAAATAATTCCAATATAGACATTATAGTACCGCCATGCACTACAAATGAAACAACAGCATCTTCCCTTAATTCCCCTTGCTCCTGTAACTTTATACAAATACCAGACGCCTTTTTAAACCCTGCAATGCACCGCCTGGAAAAAGTTTCCCTGTCCTCACCGCCTGGAAACTTTTTTATCCCGCCACTGTCAATCCATTCCTGGTATCCTGCATCCCCGTCCAGTTCAATATAATTCTTCCCTTCAAACCTTCCAAAATCTATTTCCCTAAATTCATCTATAATATGTAAATTATTACATAACCCAGGATAAATTATTTCTGCCGTCTGGATACATCTTTTCATCGGGCTTGTAAAAACAATATCTGCTGCCGGGTAAATATTTTTATATAGATTATCCCTGATTCCGTCAATACCTTCTTTACATAATTCTTCATCAGTTGTGCCAATATAACGTGACTCCAGGTTTCCCCGGGTTTTACCATGCCTTATAAAAACCAGTTCCATCATTTTATAACCTGCCCTATCCCACATATTATCCTTTCAACATGCCCTGCACATGCCACAAGCTGGCACATAACCCTTCCATGCAGTTCACGCCACTCCCTTTCTGCTTTATCCACTGGCACTATCCCGCCGCCTATCTGGTCAGATATTATAATTATATCTTCCCTTTTTTCAATAATCTGCCTTATAAAATTATCAATTACTTCTGGTTTATCCACATAATTCCTTACAAATTCATGGAAATGGTTAATTATCTTATATCCACCACTATCTGTTAAAGGATTAAGCAGCGCACCTTCTATTACACTTTCTTTTCCATAATCCTTTTTAGCAAGCACATATTCCAGCTTGCCCTGGCTGCAGCCACCTATATAAATTTCCATACCATGCCTCCTATATAAAAGCACAGGCTATAGTCCCTGCCATTTCACACAAACATAAAAACCACCCTGCAATATCACCTGTAATACCACCAAATTCTTTATATGACTTATACCTGTAATATACAAATACCGCCAGCATAACGCCAATTACAACAGCTGCTTTTATATTATAAAAATAAAAAAGGACTGCTGCTGCAAATAAAAATTCAATAGCCAGCACAGCACAGACTGTTTTTCTTTGCGCCGGTTTAGAAAAGGCATAAAGCATACCCTCTTTTTTAGCACTTTTAAACATTACAACCGAAAGCCCGCTAAGAATCCTTGAAAATACAAATGTACTTGCAAATAAAGGTGTTATATTATAACTAATCTCTGGAATTGCACCTATATACACCATAACATAAGCTGCAAACATAATAACTGCAAATGCGCCAATATGTGCATCTTTTAATATTTCAAGCTTCCTGCCAGCAGGCTGGTACGAATGAAGCGCATCCATTGTATCCATATACCCGTCAATATGTATGCCCCCTGTAATAAGGATATTTATAATAATTACTGCTGCCGCCTTTGCCATAACCCCTGTACCATATTTATTACAAAACCAGAGCCACAGCCACTGGGCAGCACCTGCAAGCACACCTGCAAGTGGGAAAAAACAGATTGAATACCTCATATCTTCTTCTTTCCACTCAAAATAAGGCACTGGCAGCTTTGAATATGTCCCCAGCGCTATAATACAAGCTTTTACCAATGGCATATGTGCACCTCCTGCTTTATAAAATTATATCTATATAATAACCAGCGGACATGAATATATAACTTCAACAACCCGGTCACTAACTTTTGCAAGATACCTGTTTGCCATTCCAAGAAGTTCTATATATTCCATTGTACTTTTATCATATATAATCCCATCATCAAATATATCATTAGTCACAATTATAAGATTAGAAGCAATACTTTTCAATTTATCTATCCCTTTGCATATCTTATGGTAAACCGTTTTTTTATCTTTTATTCCATTACCAAACATCTCATTGGCTGCCAGGTTTGACATACATTCAAGAAGCACATTGCTTTTAATGTCCAGCTGGCATTTTTCAATATTATTATAACATTCAACAGTTATAAAACCTTTCCCCTCACGCAACTTATGATGGCGTTTTATACGTTCCGCAGCTTCTTCACCATATGGTTCCATTGTTGCAATATAATACAATTTATTACCCTCATTAACGCTGCCTGCCAGCTCTTTAATAAGATTTTCGGCATATTCTGACTTGCCACTCCCGCTTCCGCCAATAACCGTAACCATCATTTATCCGTAAACCTTTCATATTGTGATACATTAATATCCCCAAAAGTCGTATTTTCCCTGTACACTTCCAGCACCATATCAAGCATTGGAAATAAAAGCACAGCCCCTGTGCCTTCACCTAATGCAAGTCCTGCATCAATAACAGGATTAAGGCACAGCTTGTCTAATATAAGCCTGCATGCAGGTTCTTTGCCAGTATGTGATGCTACCATATACTGGTTACAGCCAGGTACAAGGTTTTCTGCGGCAAGTGCTGCTGTTGCTGATATAACACCATCTATAACTACTGGTATATGATAAACTGCACCACCAATAAACACACCTGAAAGCCCTGCTATATCAAGCCCGCCTATACAACATAATGCCCTGGAAATTTCCTCTTTACTTTCTATTTTACTGCCAAGCTGGTATTTTTTAATTGCATCTTCTATTACCTTAATTTTCCTTACCAGCCCTTCACCACTAAGCCCCGCACCCCTTCCAGCCACCTTTTCCGCTGGAAGCCCGAGCATTACACTTGCAAGCGCACTGCTCGTTGTTGTATTTCCTATACCCATCTCACCTGTAGCAATAATTTTATATCCCCTTTCTTTTAAATCCCTTACAATATCCATACCAGCCTGTATTGCCTGCAAAAGCCCTTCTTCTGTCATTGCCGGTTCTTTTGCAAAATTAGCAGTCCCGTTTGAAACTTTCCTGTTTAAAAGCCCTTCTTCCTTAATATCATCTTTAATCCCTATATCCACAGGAAATACATCTGCCCCTGCAATATGCGCCATACGGCATACACTTGCAATTCCTTTTGCCATATTAGCAGAAACAATGGAAGTCACCTCATGCCCTGACTGGCTCACACCTTCTTCTATAATACCATTATCCGCACACATCACCACAACAGCCTTTTTATCAATTACAACATCTGCATTCCCTGTAATTCCTGCAATCTGTTTAATAATATCCTCAAATACACCAAGCCCGTCCAAAGGTTTGGCAATGCCATCCCAGTGCACACACGCACTTTTATATGCCCTTGCATCAGTTTTTTGTATTTTAATACCAAATAATTCTTCTTTATCCATATCTGCCCCTTTAATTACATTCCCATACATTTACGTATACTGTCCATATCCACATTATCCCTTATTGTATCTGCAAGCAGGTCATACTGCTGTTCCTTATATTCCATATAATTAAATTTTTCAATCCCGCTTACACTGGCATTTTTCCTTTCTGCAAGTGCTTTTACCATTGTATAAGCTATATCACCATTATCAAAAAGCCCATGTATATATGAACCATAAACATTATCATAGCTTGCTGATATATCAATACATTGCTGCTCCTCACCCTCTGTATGCCCCATATGTATTTCATATCCCTTATATTCCTTGCCAGAAAGTCCTGCAAAAATACCATTAACCTTTCCAAAACATCCATATACCTGTACAGTTTTCTTTTCTTCCCCAAATACAGTATCAATACCAATAAAGCCCATTCCCTTTGCCATGCCGCTTTCTTCAATGCCGCCAGGGTCACTAATTGTATTCCCAAGCATCTGGTATCCGCCACAAATTCCAAAAACCACACAGCCCTTTGAATTTAATTTTTTAACCGCTGCCTCAATACCATTCTGCCTTATCCACATAAGGTCTTTAATAGTATTTTTAGTACCAGGAATAAATACCATATCAGGTTCTTTTAAATCTGCTGCCCTGTCCACATACCTGAGCGAAACCCCCTCAAAGTTTTCAAATACATTGAAATCTGTAAAATTAGAAATCCTTGGAAGCCTTATTACTGCTATATCTATAATACCTGCACTTTTACGCACAGAAAACCTTCCAGATAAACTATCCTCATCATCTATATCCACATTAACATAAGGAATAACCCCAAAAACCGGCTTGCCACATTTATCTTCAAGCATTTTAAGCCCTGGCAAAAGTATTGACTTATCCCCCCTGAATTTATTAATTAAAATCCCCTTTATTCTATTGCGCCAGCCCTCCTCAAGAAGCGCAATAGTCCCGTAAAGCTGGGCAAACACGCCGCCCCTGTCAATATCACCAGCAAGCAAGACAGGCGAATCTGTCATTTCTGCAAGCCCCATATTTACAATATCATTATCCTGAAGATTAATTTCAGCCGGGCTTCCAGCACCTTCTATAACAATAATATCAAACCTGTTTTCAAGATAATTAAATGCTTCCATAATATCAGGCACAAGCTTTTTTTTATATTCAAAATAATCTTTTGCCTTCATATTGCAGACAGCTTTTCCATTAACAATAACCTGTGAACCCATCTCACTAACAGGCTTTAATAATACAGGATTCATATACACTTCTGGCTTAATACCTGCTGCTTCTGCCTGTACCGCCTGTGCACGCCCTATTTCAAAACCATCCTCTGTAATAAATGAATTAAGCGCCATATTTTGTGACTTAAAAGGCGCAACCTTATATCCTTCCCTTGCAAATAACCTGGCAAGACCTGTCACAATAAGGCTCTTGCCTGCATTTGACATAGTTCCTTGTACCATAATTTTATACGCCATAAAAAAACCTCCACTTATCTGGATTATAACAAAATGGCATCTGTAATTCAATATATAGCTGCTTTTGGGATTTCCAATTTTTCTTTGCAAATTAATATTGCCAGCTAATTTATTCTTTGACAGTTAAAAATAATTTACCTAAATATACACCTATATACATTATAAATTTTAAAGAAAATAATTCATATATTTTTTACAGAACTTAGAACATGCAGCAGTTTTCCGTTGTTTTCTGTAAAAGGCACTATGGCGCCGTCCGGTGCTTAAGCTGCGTTTTTTGCTGCTTTATGCACCGTTGCGTGCGCAATCGTAGCGGAAGCGTGCCGGCTTACAGAAAACACGGAAATACTGCGCATATCAGGACTAAATATATTTTCTGCTTATTTTCTTGTTTTTTACAATGCCAGGGGTTATAATTATGGAAAGTTATTTATGGGGGATACATATATGGAAGGATTAATACATATTTATACTGGCACAGGAAAAGGGAAAACTACTGCTGCTATCGGACTTGCGGTACGTTTTGCCGGAAGCGGCGGGAAAGTTTTATTTGCCCAGTTTCTAAAAAATGATAAGTCCAGTGAACTTTATGCTTTAAGGCAAATTACCAATATAGAATTTCTTCCTTCATGTAATTACTTTGGATTTACACATTCAATGACCCCTTTAATAAAGGAAAAAGCACAGAAACATTACACAGATTACTTTGGAAAAATAATTAATAAAACTTTATCTGGTAATTACGGGCTGCTTATACTTGATGAAATAATTGCAGCAGATAACAACGGCTTAGTACCACACGGGAAACTTACAGACTTTTTAAAAAACAAACCGGATTATCTGGAAATTGTGCTTACAGGGCGCAGCCCGTCACAGGATTTACTTGATACCGCAGATTATATATCTGATATACATAAAGTTAAACATCCATTTGATAAAAATATTCCTGCCCGTATGGGTATTGAAAAATAAAATAACAGCCGCAGCGCAGGCACAAACATTGCATTATATGCAAAAGGCAGCACAGAAATAAGGAAAATTTATGAAAATACAACTTGAAAATATTACCCCATCTGGAATAGAGAACAGAAGCATGGAAATTATTTCACAGGAACTTGAAAGCCTTGGAATAACTTTAGACCCTGGAAAAGCCCCTGTTATAAAGCGTGCAATACATGCATCTGCTGATTTTGACTATGCCAAAAACCTGTACTTTTCAGATAATGTAATCCCACATGCATTAAACCTTTTAAGAAATGGTACAAGTATTGTTACTGATACTAAAATGGCTTTATCTGGAATAAATAAAAAAATATTACTGGAACATGGAATTGAAATTTATAATTTTATAGATGATAAAGATGTTGCAATGGCAGCAAAGCAAAATAATACTACGCGTTCTGCTGCCTGCATAGATAAGGCAATGTCACTTAAAAAGCCCTTTATATTTGTAATAGGAAATGCACCTACTGCCCTTATACGTATATATGAACTTTACAGTGAAGGTCTTTTTAAACCAGAACTTGTAATTGGTGTCCCTGTAGGTTTTGTAAATGTAGTACAAGCAAAGGAATTAATTATACAGACAGGGCTTCCCTGCATAGTAGCAAGAGGGCGTAAAGGCGGCAGCAATATAGCAGCAGCAATATGTAATGCACTTTTATATATGTTATAATTCAGGAGGATAATCCAGCCATGAAAAACGGGATTCTTGTAGCAAGCTTTGGAACTACATATAAAGAAGCAAGGGAACTTTCACTTGAAGCAATAGAACATGCAGTTTCTTCTTCATTTCCAGATTTTGCTGTATACAAAGCATATACAAGCAATATTGTAAAAAAACGCATACAGGAAAATGAAGGGCTTTTTATACCTGGCATCCTACAAGCCCTCCAGGATATGTATAAAGACGGGATTAAAAATGTTTATATACAGCCAACACATATAATTCCTGGTGAGGAATACAATAAAATACTGGATACTGCCAGCCAGTACAGAGATAAATTCAATACTTTAAAAATCTCAGAACCATTGCTCTCTTCCCCGGAAGATTTCAAGATGGCAGCAGATATACTTGGCAGGTACTACAATTTTGGCAAGCTTGCATGTGACAGTGCGGCTGTCCTTATGGGACACGGAAGTGAACATGCTGCTAATAAATGTTACAGCCAGTTCCAGGACACATTAAAACATAAAGGATTTTCAAATGTATTTGTTTCAACAGTAGAGGGAACTCCTGACTTTGAAACTTCATTAGGTATTTTAAAAGATTATAACTTTAAAAATATAACCTTAATACCCTTTATGGTAACTGCCGGCGACCATGCACACAATGATATGGCAGGAACTGAAAAAGACTCATGGAAAAACCAGCTTATAAGCCTTGGCTATAATATTAATGTTATAACACAGGGCATTGGGGAACTTCCAGAAATACAAAACCTTTACCTGTCACACCTTAGAAGCACAATTAATAATAGTTTTTAGAAAGGCTTTATTTACATGGATTCTGGATACGTCTATAAAAACCATAAAAAGTTAAGGTGCGGGTATACAACTGGTACATGTGCTGCCGCTGCCACTAAAGCCGCTGTAAGAATGTTAATTACCAAAGTACCTGTTACAGAGGTTATGGTTAGTACACCAAAAGGCAGGGACTTGAAACTTAAAATCCTTGACATTAAAATAACAGACAAATCTGTAAGCTGTGCAGTAAAAAAAGATGCCGGGGATGACACTGACTGTACAGATGGCATACTTATTTATTCAAATGCCAGTTTCCTGCCATCAGGCATTGTAATAGATGGCGGTAATGGCATAGGACGCATAACAAAACCCGGTCTTGAACAGCCAGAAGGCGCTGCTGCTATTAACAGTGTCCCAAGAAAAATGATTACACAGGCCGCCCTGGATGAACTTGAAAATGCCGAGCTTGAAACCGGGCTTGAAATAATTATATCTGCACCAGAAGGCGTGGAACTTGCCAAAAAAACTTTTAACCCCAGGCTTGGAATTGAAGGGGGCATATCAATACTCGGCACAAGCGGCATAACAGAACCTATGAGCGAACAGGCACTAATTGATACAATTTATTTGGAAATGAAACAGAAAAAAGCACAATACAGTATCAAAGAAGTGCTTTTAATCTCACCTGGCAATTATGGAAAGAATTTTGCCAGGGATACATGGGGTATAGACCTTGGACAATGCCTTAAATGCAGCAACTTTATAGGTGAAACCCTTGATATGGCACTTATGCTCGGCTTTAAAAAAATGTTATTTATAGGGCATATTGGGAAACTTGTAAAAGTAGCAGCCGGTGTTATGAATACACATTCACGTATAGCAGATGCCAGAATGGAAACATTATGTTCATGCGCAGTCCTTGCCGGATGCAGCATAAAAACCGCACAGGACATACTTTTATGCACCACTACAGATGAAGCCGCAGCTTTACTAAAAAAAGCTGGTATTTTAAATAAAACAATGGATATTATGCTTAACAGGATTATTTCCAATATGAAGGACAGGACAGAAAACCAGATTGAAATTGAAGTAATAGTATTTTCAAACCAGTCAGGTATACTTGCCAAGTCCAGCAGTGCCCTGGAATTTATAGAGCTAATCAAAAAACAATATTGTTAATTTAATGGATTAGATGCTGGGTTTAAGGGATATTTTAAAATAAGAGAAGAAATGAGGAAAAACATTGGAAAAGGGAAAATTATATGGCACAGGCACAGGTCCCGGTGACCCTGGCTTAATAACATTAAATGCTATTAAAGTAATTGAAAAATGTAATTATATTGCAGTACCAAATAAAATTAAAGAAAATTCATCAAGTTACCAGACTGTGCTTGCTGCACTGCCACACATTAAGGATAAGAACTGCATCTGTGTAGAAATGCCCATGGTAAAAGATAAAAAGATACTGGAAGAAAGCCATATAAAAGCAGCTAATGCCATTGCTTCTGTACTTGATACAGGAAATGATATTTCATTCCTTACAATTGGTGACCCGTCAATATATTCAACTTATATTTATATACATAACAAAATAAAGGCTATGGGCTACCAGACAGAAATTATCAGCGGAGTGCCTTCATTCTGTGCTGCTTCTGCACTGCTGGACAGAGGGCTTGTAACAGGCTCTTCCCCGCTTCATATAATACCATCAGCTTATGGTATAGATGAAGCACTGGAACTTAACGGTACCAAAGTCTTAATGAAAGCAGGCAGTAAAATGCCATCAATCAAAAAAAAGCTAAAACAAAAAAAACTTTCTGCCACTTTAGTTGAAAACTGCGGGCTTGAAAATGAACATATATATACTTGTATTGATGATATACCAGACAATCCAAGTTACTATTCACTTATTATAATTACGGAGGAATAATTTATATGGTTAATTTCGTTGGCGCTGGCCCTGGTGCAAAAGACCTTGTAACTATCCGTGCATATAAACTTATTTCTGGAGCTGGTGTAATTATTTATGCCGGTTCACTTGTAAACCCGGAACTTCTTGAATATGCAAATAATACATGTAAAATTTATAATAGTGCAACAATGACACTTGAAGAAGTTATAAATATAATGGCAGATGCCAGCCAAAAAGGTATTGAAGTAGTAAGGCTGCATACAGGCGACCCATGCATATATGGCGCAATAAAGGAACAGATGGACAGGCTGGATTCACTTGGAATACCATATGCCTGCTGCCCCGGGGTAAGTTCATTCTGTGGTGCTGCTGCCTCATTAGGCATTGAATATACACTGCCTGGAATATCACAAAGCGTTATAATTACACGTATGGAAGGACGTACACCAGTTCCTGCCAAGGAAAGCATAGAAAGCTTTGCGGCACATAATGCAACAATGGTTCTTTTCTTAAGCACAGGAATGTTAGGTGAATTAAGCCAAAAGCTTATATCAGGCGGATACCATAAGGATACACCCGCTGCAATAGCCTATAAAGCAACCTGGGCAGACGAAGAAAAATATATATGCACAATAGACACCCTTGAAGTAACAGCACAGAAACATAATATCACACGGACAGCACTTATTATAGTAGGAAATGTCTTAAATCCTGGAATATACAGCCGTTCAGAGCTTTATAACCCCTGCTTTGGAACAGGTTATAGAGAGGCATTAACACCAGAAATAGAAAATTCTTAAAAAATTTGAAAAAAATCAAAAAAACTTATTGACAAATACAGTAACATGATATAGAATATTACTTGCGTCACAGGTAGGACATGGAAAATCCAAATAAAACGGGGTGTGGCTCAGTTTGGCTAGAGTACCTGATTTGGGATCAGGGGGTCGCAGGTTCGAATCCTGTCACCCCGATTGGTGGCGCATAACTTAATAGTGAAAGCATAAATGTTTAATAGATAAGATAATGCTTTCAGATGTGTGCGGGTGTAGTTCAATGGTA
>DKYP01000036.1:2999-24372 GCA_002499945.1 Lachnoclostridium sp. UBA7097 | reverse complement strand
CCAGAAAATGCAAGGCCAAAACCAAGACCGCAAAACAATTTAAAAAATAAACAAGGACAGGACAGGCAATATAGCAAACCAAAAAGATTCGTTGTAGTTAATGACTCTTCTGCACAAAGGCAGGCAAAAGGAAATAATGTCCCAGATAACAGGAAAAACAATAACAAAGGCGGAATTAAAAGCAGCCCTGATAACAGAAACAGGAATAATAAAAATACAAATAATAAAAATATAAATAACAAAAAAAAGAGCAATTATAATAACCAAGGCAGAAAAAATAATTTCCAGTAACCATGAAAGGAAGTGTATATTATGCCAGCAATGCATCCGCAGCCAGATACCATTACATTGGAAGAATATGAGTCACTCCCAGGGGATGCCAGGGCAGAAGTCTTTGACGGGCAGGTTTATTACATTGCAAGCCCGTCACAGGTACACCAGACAATACTATTAGAACTTTCTTCCATGTTAAATTCTTATGTAAAGAAAAATAGCGGGGGATGCAAAGTTTTCCCTGCCCCGTTTGATGTAAAGTTGTCAGACAGCCCGCTGGTTATTGTACAACCAGATATTATGGTAGTATGCAATGATGGAAAACTGGATGGAAAACGGTGTAACGGCGCTCCGGACTTTATCATTGAAATAGTTTCCCCAGGTAATCCTGAAGATGACTATATCCGCAAACTATACTACTATAAAAATTACGGAGTCCGTGAATACTGGATTGTAGACCCGCAACGTAAAAGTGTAATAGTAAACTATTTTGAGGGAAATATTTTTAATGTGCCGTATACATTTGATTCTGTTATAAAAGTAAATATATATAATAGCTTATATATTAATTTCCCTGGTATTTCCAGCCTGTTAAATATTTAGCCAAAATAATTATTGACAGATTTTAATTTTAATGGTAATATCACATAAATTAGAAATTTAAGAACAGTAAATGCAATGACAGGGAGGAGTACATATTTACTGGATGCAGAGAGAGAAGATGGCTGGTGTAAATCTTCGTTCCGTATGTATGGAAGTAGCCCCCGAGCAGTGGACCAAAAGGAATTATCCAAGTAGGCTTCAACGGACATTCCCGCCGTTACAGGGGAAGCAGTATTAATGGCTTTGTTGCCTGCGTGCTGGCAGAGTGTGGAATTTTTTCTGAATTTAGGTGGTACCGCGGTTTATCCGTCCTAAGCTTTTTGGGCTTAGGGCTTTTTTAATGTAAAAAATTAAGACTGGCAGATGGTTTTCTCAATGAAGGGAGGATATGTAATTATGGTTAAAGGAACAGAACTTTTTGTAAAGGCATTGAAAGAGGAAGGTGTTAAAACACTTTTTGCTTATCCGGGAGGGCAGGCGATAGACCTGTTTGATGCTTTATATGATAACAGCGATATAGAGCTTATTATACCAAGGCATGAACAGGGACTGGTACATGCAGCAGATGGTTATGCGCGTTCAACTGGAAAGACCGGTGTATGCCTTGTTACAAGCGGACCGGGTGCTGCTAATCTTGTAACAGGGATTGCAACTGCCAATTATGACAGTGTGCCACTTGTATGTTTTACAGGGCAGGTACCGCTTGGGCTTCTGGGCAATGACGCATTCCAGGAGGTAGATATAGTTGGTATTACTAACAGTATCTGCAAATATTCAGTTACAGTAAGGAAAAGGGAAGACCTGGGACGTATAATTAAAGAAGCATTTTATATAGCACGTACCGGGAGGCCGGGGCCTGTTGTAGTTGACCTGCCAAAAGATATACAGAACGGGCTGGGCAGTGATGTATATCCAGATGAGGTAAATATGCGTGGGTATAAACCAAGTGAGGGTGTACATGCAGGGCAGCTTAAAAAAGCAATGGCCGAACTTAAAAAAGCAAAAAAACCATTATTCCTGGCAGGGGGCGGTGTTAATATTTCTGGTGCTAATGAAAGCATGAAAAAGCTAGTTGACATTACAGGAATACCAGTTATTACCACAATAATGGGGAAAGGTGCAATACCATGCGGCCACAGCCTTTACCTTGGCAACCTTGGCATACATGGAAGTTATGCTGCCAACCATGCTGTAAATGAATGTGATGTATTATTTTCAATAGGGACACGTTTTAATGACAGGATAACAGGTAAAATAAGTGAATTTGCACCAGATGCCAAAATAATACACATTGATGTTGACCCCGCTTCTATTTCTAAAAATATAGTGGTTGATATACCAATAGTAGCAGATGCAAAGCTTGCAATAGATAAGATAATAGAGTATGTACCAGAATATGTGTCTTCCATGAAAATTAGCAAATGGGTGGAGCAGACAATGGAGTGGAAGAAGAAGTATCCTGTAAAAATGAAGGAATGTAAGGGGATATCACCTGAAAGCATTATGAGGTATATTAATGAAAACTTTGATGCACCAATAGTTGCTACAGATGTAGGACAGAACCAGCTTTGGGCAACCCAGTATTTTGAACCATCAGGCAATGGGAAGCTGCTTACATCAGGCGGCCTTGGCACCATGGGTTACGGGCTTCCTGCGGCATTAGGCGCAAAGCTTGGAAACCCGGACAGTACAGTTATTGCAATTTCAGGTGATGGCGGGATACAGATGAATATACAAGAGCTTGCAACAGCAATAGTTTATGGGCTGCAGGTTATAATTGTTATACTTAATAATGGTTATCTTGGCAATGTACGCCAGTGGCAGGAACTTTTCTATGAGAAAAGATATTCAGGTACATGCCTTAAATACCGCAAAAGCTGTGAAAAAAACTGCCGCAAATGCGCAGCAGGAGAGGAGAAATGCCCAAAGTATATTCCTGATTTTATAAAACTTGCTGAAAGTTATGAGGCACATGGGATAAGGATATTTAAAGAAGAAGATATAAAGAAAGCATTTGATTATGCATTACAGTTTAAAGACTCACCAACAATTATTGAATGTATAATAGACAGTGATGCAAATGTATTTCCTATGGTACCGGCAGGAAAAGGGCTGTCAGAAATAATTATGTGTTAAAATATATATAAGTACGCACAAATAATTGTGCAGAAAAGAGGTAGGATATGGAAGTTAAAAAACGTTGGATATCACTTTATGTTGAGAACCAGATTGGTGTTCTCGCCAAAATATCAGGAATGTTTGCTGCAAAATCATATAACCTTGATACACTTACAGTCGGGGAAACACAAGACCCTTCGGTTTCAAGGATGACAATAGGGCTTACAAGTGATGATATGACATTTGAACAGATTAAGAAACAGCTTAACCGCAATGTAGTGGTAATAAAAGTAATTGATATTTCAGAAGTGCCTATACACAAGAAAGAACTTTTATATATAAAAGTAAATAGCTGTTCTGATAAGGATAAATCTGAAATATTCAGGATAGCACAGGCATTTTCACTTGATATAATTGACTATAGCAGGAACTCTGTACTTGTACAGTGTGTTAAGACCGAAGATAAAAATAATGATATGATAGCCTTGTTTAATAAAACATTTATAAACAGGATTGAAGTTGTACGTGGGGGAAGTGTGGCAATAGAAGCACTGTCAGTTAATGACAGATAATAACAATTTATAGTTAATACCGGACAGATTTTAAATTTACTATGGAAAAATCTGATATTTGTAGTATAATATTAGTTGTGGCAAGGTTATTATATAATAATTTATATCCATAATCCAGAAAGGCAGGTATTAACTATGACAGAAAAACAATATAAAAGAGCCAATACGGCTGTTTTTCCAATTTTACTTGTACTTGTATTATTAAATGCTTTTATACTTTTGGCACTTGTTATAACTGGTGATGGTTCAACAAATACATATATACAGTTAGTGGTGTATTTTGCTGCCATGGCAGCTATAGTTGTGGCATATATAACAAAAAGTAATAAAAGAATCTGCTCTATGGTATTTTATTCTGTGGGTGGTGTGGTATATCTTGTAATGATGTGTTTTAATATGACACAGATATCATTTATATATGCACTGCCGATTATATTTGCATATATAGCATACCTTGACATTAAGCTTATGTATATAAGCAATGCTATTGTTATAATTGCATATGCCATACAATGTATAAGACTTTTTTTAGCAGGAATTGCAGATAAATATATAATATTTACAGGAACAATAGTCATGTTGTTATGTGCATTTGCATCTATCCGCATAACAAGTCTTTTGCTCAGTTTCTTTGCAGAAAATACAGATGCTATAAAAGAAGGTGCAAAGAAGCAGCAGGAGGCTAATGATATAATGTCTGAAGTTGCCAGAAAACTTAATGGTAAGTTTGAGGAAGCATCAGAAATGGTTTCAGTGCTTGGCAGTTCAATAAGCTCTAATGACGTGTCTATGAAAAATATATCAGAAAGCACTGAAAGTACAGCAGAGGCTATACAAAAACAGGCACAGATGTGCAGTGATATTAATGAAGCAACTGCAAAAGCTGAGGAAAAGACCCTTGAAATGAAAGAGGATTCTGACATGACAAGGACTACCATTGATGATGGTGCAAGTGTGGTAGAAGACCTTAAACGGCAGGCACAGACAGTAAATGAGAATAATAGCAATACTGTACAGGCTACAAAGCGCCTTTCTGCAAAGGTAAGCGAAGTAGAAGAAATAGTTGGCAGCATAATGTCCATATCAAGCCAGACAAACCTTCTTGCACTTAATGCTTCTATAGAAGCGGCAAGGGCAGGTGAAGCTGGAAAAGGATTTGCAGTTGTAGCAGATGAAATACGGCAGCTGTCCGAAGAAACAAAAGATGCAACCAATAAGATTACTGAAATTATAAACCAGCTTATAAAAGATGTTGAAATGGCAAGCCAGAGCATTGAGATATCAAGCCAGTCCATAGATATACAAAATAATATGATTGATGATACAAAGCAAAGGTTTGGCATAATAGAAAGAAATGTTAATAATCTTATAAATGGCATACAGGCAACAGAAAGGCTTATGAAGGATATAGTAAATTCAACAGGTGTTATTTCAGAAAATATAAGCCAGCTTTCAGCCACAAGTGAAGAAGTATTTGCTGCATCAGCAGAAGGGGTACAGCAGTCAGAAGTATCTGTGCAGAAGATGGCGGAATTTGAAGAAGTGCTTAATGAAATAAAAGGGCTTGCAGCACAGCTTGAAAATGTATAAAAATGATAAGGAGTGTCCCATAGGGTGCTCCTTATTTAATCTTACTGGTAATTTTTATGTTTATAGTAAAAAATGGCAAGCTGCGTCCGGTTATGCAGTTCCAGTTTTTCAAGGATTGTACTCAGGTAGTTCCTTACAGTGCCTTCACTGAGAAAAAGCTTTGCAGCTATTTCCTTATTGCTAAGCCCATCCGCAATTAATTCAATAACCCTCATTTCACGTTCATTAATATCATACTTTGCATAGTCAAATTCTTTAGCAGGATTTAAAAGCCCCGGGATTTTGGATATTATTTCTGTGCCAAACACACTCTGCCCTGAATATACAGCTTCAAGGGCAGGAAGTATACTTTCATAATCCTGTTTTAAAAGATATCCTTTTGCACCAAGTTTCAATGCCTGGATAATATATTCATCATCAAGGAAGGTTGTTAAAAGAAGTATTTTTGCATCTGGATGTTTTCCAAGTATCTGTGCTGTGGCTTCAAGCCCGCCAAGCCCTTTCATCTGTATATCTGTAAGAAGTATATCAGGTGTGTATTTTTCATAAAGCTTTACTGCCTCGCTGCCATCAGTGCCCGTGGCAGGTACAGTTACAGCACCCGAAGCTTCAAGTATAGCTTTTAGGGCACTGGTAACAAATTTATCATCATCTATAATTACTACATTCATTTAGAAATCTCCTTTTATGGTTTAGGAATAGTTATAAAAATACAGAAACCATTATTTGTATGGATTTGCAATGAGCCATGCAGCATATTTACCCTTGAGGAAATATTGGTAATCCCGATACCGGAATTATTTATATTGCCTGTAGTTGTGCCATTATCTTTTATTACCAGCTGGTACATTGCAGGATGTTCCCTCAGTAATATGCTGGTTTCTGTTGCATTGCTGTGTTTATAAATATTGTTTAACCCTTCTTTAAGTATTGAAATAAAGGAAAACTTAATTTCACGTGGTACATCTGTGCCCATATCATAAGTAAGTTTTGCCTTGCAGAAATTAAAATTATTTACAATATTTCTGGTGGCATCTTCAAGGTTTATGGAATCATCATGCAGGTTATGTACACTTTCACGTATACTTGTCATGGCCTGGTCAAGTGTTTCATGCAGGTTGTTTAAAGGCTCTGTGCAGTTTTCATCTTTATTAACTGCTTTAAGCGCACCAGTAAGAAGGATTGAGCGTGAAAGCAGGTGCCCTACATTATCATGTATTTCCCTGGCAATACGGTTTCTTTCTTTAAGTGTTGCATTATAAATTTCATAATCCTGTTTTTCCAGAAGTGACTGGTTCCTGGATTTTAAAAGAATCGCCTGTTCTGTGCTGTCATCCCTGTTCCTGTTAAATTTTAAAACAAGGCTGTTTAACTTAAGCTGGATATATTGTATATAACATGCCAGTACAATTCCAAGCAATACCATACAACAAAGCAAGGGGCTTGTTGTAATATAATGTGAAAACAGGCCTGCAATAAAAAGTATAAGTATAATGGATACCTGCCAGCCTGTAAAACTGGCTGTATTATATAAAATTAGCGGGGACATAATTATAAATCCAGGAAATGCAAGTGAAATTATACCATAAATCCCTGAACTTATAAATGTAAAATATTTATTTAATAAAAAATATGAAAGAGAGGATAGTATTACTGATAAAACAACCATAATTACGGAAGGAACAGAAAAAATTTCTATATCATCTGTTATAAACACAGTTAAAATACAATACATAAAAATAATAATTTGCCCTGCTGGTGAGTTCAAAATAATTCTCCTTTCCGCCATTTTTTTATTATTTAGTCTAACACAGAACATTACTAAGTTCAAATCTTAAATCATATAAAAAAAGTTACATTTGTCACTTTTTTGTGTTGACAACTGGCACTTATAATCTGGCAGGAATAATTGTATATTTATACCAGCAAGCAGAAGTTTTAAATATGGAGGTATTAAATATGGTTAAGGTAGAAAATTTAGTTAAAAGGTATGGTAATTTTGTAGCACTTGACCACCTTGGGCTGAGAATAAACGAAGGTGAAGTTTTCGGGCTTCTTGGCCCTAATGGAAGCGGCAAGACAACGGCAATAAGCTGTATGCTTGCCCTTCTTAAATATGATAAAGGCAATATTGAAATACTTGGGGAAAAGATAAGGCCTGACAGTTATAATATTAAAAGGCAGATAGGGATTGTGCCGCAGAATGTTGCAGTTTTTGAGGAACTTTCTGTAATTGAAAATATAGATTATTTTGGCGGGCTGTATATTAAAAATAAATCTGAAAGAAAAAAGCTTGTTAATGAGGCGGTAGAATTTACAGGGCTTGAAAAATATACAAAGATGCGCCCGAAGCAGTTATCAGGCGGGCTTCTTAGAAGGCTTAATATTGCATGTGGGATTGTACATAAACCAAAGCTTGTTATTATGGATGAACCAACTGTTGCTGTTGACCCGCAGAGCCGCAATAAGATTCTGGAAGGGATACAGGAACTTAACAGGAAAGGCAGCACGATTATTTATACATCACATTATATGGAAGAAGTAGAACAGATTTGTACAAGGATTGCAATTATAGATGGCGGCAGGTGCATAGCAGAAGGGACTAAAGAGGAACTTAAAAGCATGATAAAGACAGGTGAAACAATTACTGTTGAAAATATATTTATTAGTGAAAAGCAGCTTTCAGAGATACGTGCAATACAAAATGTATTTGAGGTACAGTATGGAAATAATATCCTGGTTGTAAGGTGCAGCAGTGCAAAGCATAACCTTATAAGGCTTATGAATTATTTGCAGGATAATAATATAACATTTGGGAAAGTATTCTCTGAACTGCCTACACTTAATGATGTATTTCTTGAAATAACTGGCAAGAAGTTAAGGGACTAAAAACAGGAGGGATATTATGTTACATTTAATGAAATACTGCCTTATAACTATTTTAAGGGAGAAACAGGTTGTTTTCTGGTCAATGCTTTTTCCAATATTACTTGGGACATTATTTTATGTGTCATTTGGAAGCCATAAAACAGAAATTGAAACTATAAATGTTGCCTTAGTGGAAAAAGATAATTCGGAAATGTCAAAGAATTTTATTAAATATCTTGAAATGATAGAAGATGATGAGCAGGAATTAATTGCAATAGAAAAAATTTCTAAAGAGAAAGCAGATACAAAGCTTGAAAAGCTGGAAGTAACAGGCGTGTTTTATGCAGCTTCAGAGCCGGAACTTATTGTAACAGGTAATAATATAAGCAGCAGTATACTAAAATCACTGTTAGATACATTTAACAGGCAGGCACAGATGTATAAAGATATTGCAATGGAGAAACCGGAGAAGCTTGAAGCTGTAATAAAAGCTGGATACCAGGAATTTGTAAATGAAACAACATTAACAGGGAAAAGTGTGGACGGGATGGTGCAGTATTTCTATTCACTAATAAGTATGGCATGTATGTTTGGAAGTTTTATAGGCTACCTTGTATCTGTACAGTTACAGGCAAATATTTCTGCTGTAGGTTTAAGGCGTGCAGTTTCTTCTGTCCGTAAATTTAAACAGATTGTGGCAGGTACATTAACTGGTGTATTTGTGCATTATACAAGCCTGGCTGTACTTCTTTTTTACCTGCATTTTATATTAAAAATTGATTTAAGCGGAAATGTTTTTAAATTAATTGGGATATGCCTGGCAGGAGGGTTTATAGGGGTAAGCACCGGGATGTTTGTTGGGACTTTTTCAAAACTGCCGGATGGCGTAAGAATAGGCATACTTGTATTAACAGGGCTTTTATCCAGTTTTCTTTCGGGGCTTATGGTTGGTGGTATAAAAGGGCTGGTTGAAGATAACTTCCCTGTGTTAAACAGGATTAACCCTGCCTCAGTTATTACTGATGCAATATACAGTATAAGTGTTTATGATGACCCTGGAAGGTATGTGAAGAATATAATTATACTGGCTTTAATGTCTTTAACCATTGGGGCTGTTACATTTATAATTACCAGGAGGGAAAGTTATGACAGTATTTAAATGTTATATGAAGATTATAAAGAAAAATGCAGGCATGATAATAATGTATTTTGTTATATTTGCGGCTATAAGTGTTGTAATGCTTTATGCAAGTAAAGGAAATGGCGGACAGAACCAGTTTACAGAATCAAAACTTAATGTGGCTATTGTTGACAGGGATAAAAGTGGAATTTCGGAAAGTATTGCAAAGTATCTTTCAAAACTTCATAATGCAAAAATAGTTGAAGATAATTTAAATGTATTACAGGAAGAAATGTATTACCAGAAATATGATATAGTAATCCAGATACCAGCAGGGTTTTCAGAAAACTTTTTATCTGGGAAAGCTTCTGTTGCAGTTACACAGCAGCCAGGGCAGTTTAATTATATGTATGTAAGCAGCCAGATAAATGATTTTGTAAACCGTATGATAAAATATAATCTTGCAGGTTATACAATGGAAGAAAGCTTTGAAAAAGTTTCAGACGTTAAAGAGAGCAAAGTAACTCTTTTAGATATTAATGGGAACGGCGGTAATATGCCGGACTTTGCATATTTATTCCAGTTTTTCCCTTATCTAAGCATAGCAGTATTAGGAAATTCCCTTGGTATTATAGTATGTTCCTTTAGGAAAAAGGAAGTTAAAAACCGTATGTCAGCATCAGCAGTACCACTTCGCAGGCAGTCAGGGGAGGCTTTTCTCGCATTTATTGTTACAGGTGTGCTTATATGGGCAGGATTTATTATAATGGTGCTTGTAATTAAAGGAGAGGAACTGTCAAATAATGCAAATATGTTTTACTATATATTAAATTCATTTACTGTTATGGTATTATCACTTTCTATGGCGTTTTTAACCGGAATGCTTGCTAAAAAAATAGATACAGTAAATATGATAGTTACACCAGTATCACTTTTTATGTCATTTTTAGGAGGTGTATTTGTACCATTATCTATACTAAATAATACAGTAAGGAAGGCTGCAAGGTTTGTGCCTGTTTACTGGTATGAAGAAATTAACAACAAGCTAAGTGAATATGCAAAGATTCCTAAGAATATAGTAAAAGAAATATGGGGCGGGATTGGTATACAGATACTTTTTACAATAATGTTTATAGCTGTAACACTGGCTGTAAGCAGATACCAGAGGCAGGAGAAATAAATTTTTAATGTTTTCTTAATTATTCCAAAAAAGTATTGAATACCTGGCAGCAGTTTTGGTAAGCTATATACCGTAAAAAACAAATTATTGTGAGGTGGGCTTATATGGATAAAGCTTCTAAAGGATTACAGGGTATAGCAAGCATGGTATTTCATGGAACATTTGCAGTATTGTGGTTTTTAATGCTGCCAGGGATTGTTGTTTTTGGGATATGGGAGGATATACGGGTGTTAATTCCTGTTTTAATTATAACAGCAGCAGTAATCTTGTATAAAAGAAAGCCAGGAATTATAAGCAATTTAAAGGCAATGGCAATGCGCTGTACAGACAGGTATCCTGTTATCACAGTATCAGTATTTTTAATGGTAATACAAATTATATTACAGGCATATGTGGGATATGAAATGGCGGTAATACCTGCCGGTGACAGGAATGTTATATTTAAGCAGGCAAGTGAAATGGCAATGGATAGTGTTTTTAAGACAAGTGATGAATATAACTTTTATTTCCTGCGTTATCCTAATAACCAGATGCTGCTTCTTTTAGAAACAGTGTGGTTTATGATATTAAAGGGTATTGGTTCTGTTAATTTCCTTTATTGGAACATGGTTTTAAATATTCTGGCAATTGATACAGGTATAATACTTTGCATGGTTCTTGTAAACAGGAAGTATGGAAAAAGGGCAGCAATACTTTTCCAGGTAATGGCATTTTTATTTATACCATTTTACACGTATATACCATTTGTTTATACAGATACACTTGTACTCCCTGTAGTTGCAGGGCTTTTGCTATGCTACCAGTTTGTAGAAGAAAGTTTCAATAAAAAAGGGATAAAAACATATATTCTGGTCTGTATAATGGGGCTGCTTACATGGATTGGATTTGAATTAAAACCTACAGTTGCAATTATTACTATTGCCAGTGTCTTCCATATGGTTATTGTTAAAAACTGGAAGAAAGGAATTATTGCCACAGCAGTTATTATGCTTGTTTTTGGGACATGTATGGTGTCATATAATACAGTTATGGATAAAATGGCTGTAGTTGACCAGACAGATTATGATAAAGAAAATTTCCCATATACACACTGGGTTATGATGGGGCTTAAGGGAGCAGGAAACTATAATCTTGAAGACAGGGAATATACAAGTTCATTTGGGACAAAAGAGGAGAAGCAGGAAGGCAATATAGAAATGATTAAAAAACGCCTTAAAGACTATGGTGTTACAGGGCTGTTTATCCACCAGTATATTAAAGCTGTAAATACATGGTCTAATGGTAAATATGATATGGATTTCCATCTCCAGAGGCAGCCTGTAAGGAAATCATGGCTCCAGCAGGTATTTTTTAAAAAGGGGAAATTTTATCCGTTATATGACGGGTACTGTACAATATACCACTGGACATTGCTAGCATTTATTGGGGTTTCAGTTATATATGGATTAATAAAAAGGGAAACTGGTTCGGCAGCAATGTGGAAGCTTGCACTTTTCGGGCTGTTCTTATTCCTGTCAATATGGGAAACAAAGTCACGTTATGTAATGCACTTTGTACCAGTGATGATGCTTATAACAATAGATATTTTGAAAACCATCTCGACAATAAGGGGTAAACATTATATAATAAGACAATAAAATAATGTGGAGATGGAACAGTATGGAGAAATTATTATTAAAGGCATGCCAGAACGGGCAAAAAGGGGTTGTAACAACATTTCTTAAAAAAGAGGGGATTAATGTAAATGCAGTTGATGAACAGGGGTTTGCCCCTATACATTATGTTTGTAAAAAGGGTTACAGAGACATTTTAAAACTTCTTGTTGCAAAAGATGCAGATGTAAATATAATTTCCAACCAGAGCATTACGCCGCTGCATATGGCTGCAACCTCTGGTAATAAGGAAATTATAAAAATTCTTATAGATGCAGGCGCAGATATAGATGCCACTGACAGGGAAGGCAAAACTGCGCTTGTTTATGCTGTCTGTGCAGGGAAAGCGGAGGCGGCAAAATATCTTATTGTAATCGGGGCAGATACCTCTGTTAAGGATAACCAGGGGAGGTCTGCCTTTGATTATGCCAATTCGCTGGGGCTTGTACAGCTTATGGAAAGTATGTCTGGTGGAAACGGGGACAATGCGGATTCTTTTGGTAATACCCCGCTCCACCATGCCTGTTATAACAACCAGGGTGAAATGGTAAAGGCTATTCTTGCTAAAGGGAATATTGATATCAACGCACGTAATGATAAAAAGCTTACACCGTTTTATATTGCCGTAACACAGAATAATAATATTATGATTGCAGAACTTCTTATAGAAGCCGGGGCGGATGTTAATATAAGCGGAAGCCACGGTGATTCACCATTGCAGGCGGCAACATACAATGGAAACCAGCGCCTTGTAAAAGACCTGTTAGAACATGGTGCAGATATAAACTGGCGTAATGAACTTGGGGAAACTGCGCTTATAATAGCTGCACAGACAGGCAATAATTATATTACAGGCATTCTTCTTGATAATGGTGCAGATTTTACATATACAGATACAGACGGGCACACAGCACTTTATTATGCCACAGCAAATGGAAATAATGATATAGTGGAAAAACTTCTTCTGGCAGGGGCAGAGAACTGACAGGAATGGGGGAAAGGTAAGGGGATGTTTATGGATATAAAGGAATTAACAGATTTGCTTGTAAATTCATGTGAAACTAACAGGTGTAAATATATCCCCTGGTGGGAAGATGATTTCCATAACTGTATTTACAGGTATAATATTTTCAAAGATGAAGAAATAAAAGATATAGAGGAATGTGTTAATAACTGTGGAATGGATGAATTAATTAAACCATCAGGAAGTATGGGGCTTAATCTGTTCCAGCTTCTTGTCTGGCATAATTTTTATAATACCATTGCAGATATCCTTGGCAATACAGATAATAATGGAATTATTAATACTACTGGAAGCAAAGGAATTACCCCGCTTATGCTTGCATGCAGCCGTGGTAATTTAAAAATGGCAAAGCTTTTGTTAAAACATGGTGCAGATGTTTCTGCCTGTGATACAGACGGAAAGAATGTGTACCATTATCTTGCATCCCCATATATCAAAGGTTTAATGTCTGCTTATGAATGCCAGAGGAAAAGCCTTTTGCAGATAAGGGAAATTGCACGCATCCTTCCAGAGGGGGACAATAAAGAATATATAAACCAGAAAGACAAGGACGGGATGACACCGCTGGTACGTATGCTTAATGGCAGCAATACAAACAGTTCATGGGCTTTAACAGATATTTTTCTGGAAAAAGGTGCAGATACAAATTATATTGACGAAAATGGCAATACACTTCTTATAATGGCAATCTGTAACCGCCATATGACAGCGGCATTAAAACTTATAGAAGCAGGTACAGATGTTAATTGCAGCAATAATGAAGGCAGAACACCACTTGTGCTTGCAGAACACCTTTACAGTGAAGCCTTGTGCATGGCTTTAAAAGAACATGGTGCAGAAGGGACATGCAGTTTATGCAATATGGACTTAAATAATCTTGCAAGAATTACAAGCAATGCATTTGCCAGTTTTTCAGAAGATGAAATGGATAATAAAAGCATAGCTTTATACCTTGCCAGAAAGCTTGTGGAACAGGTGGATACAGACGATGATGACGATATGAAATGTCTTTCTGGCATATTTTATAATGCACTGGCTAATGATAAGGAGTGTGAAGTCCTTGATATATGTTATAAATGCGGTATAGATTTTACTGCCCCTGTACATAGCGGGGGCAGTGTTACATGCCTGCGTGACGAATGTATCAGCAGATATAATACAGGTGTTATTAAGAAATTTATTAGTTTTGGCATAGATATAAATGAACCGGTTGCAAATGGAAAGACACCAGCATTTATTGTGGCATCATTACAGAAAAGAAATATGATGTATGGCAGGAAAGATGATTATTATGAAAAAGCAGCGGGATTTTTTTCAAAAGAATCAATGGAATACGCCAGCAATGATGGTACTACAGCAATGCACCAGGCAGCACGTAATAATCACAGCGGAATGTTAAAAGTTATGATAGAAAAAGGTGCAGATGCCAATATAACAGGGGACGGCCCATCAGAAGCAGGAAACACACCACTGCATACAGCATGTATATATGGAAGCACAGATGCAGCAAAAGTGCTTATTGGAAATGGTGCAGATGATTCCATGCAAAACGCAGACGGGGAAACACCAGCACATTTTGCAGTTATGAAAAAGAAATTTGGCGGTGATTTAAAAACAGAAGAAAGGGAAGCACTGTTAAAAGAATTAAAAAACCTTGATATTGCAAGAAATGATGGCAAAACACCGCTTATGGTTTTACAGTATACAGACCTTAATACAAATACCAGCCTTCTGCCCCTGTTCCTGGAAAGAGGCGTGGACGTAAACCATAAAGATAACTATGGAAACACCGCTTTAATACTTAATACACAGAACCGTTGTTATAAAGGAATTGTAAAAGAACTGGTACATGCAGGTGCAGATATAAATGCTATAGATAATAATGGAAATAATGCATTATATTATGCACTGGAATATGGAAACCAGGAAGTAGCACGTTTCCTTATAAAAAAGGGTGCAGACTATAACAGGGCAAATAATAAAGGGGTAACACCAGCACAGTTAATAGTGGAAAAAGGATATGATACATTGCTTGGATTAATGGATGGGATATAAAGCGGAGGATATATGGACAAAGTTATTTTATACCATGGAAGCAAAGAGGTAGTTGAATTTCCTGAAATACGTATAGCAAAATTTAATAAGGATTTTTACTTTGGGTTTTATTGTACAAAATATTCAGGACAGGCAAGGCGCTGGGCTACACGTTTTACAGGAAAAGGAGTAATAAGTGAATATTTTTATGTTCCAGACAATACATTAAATGTGCTTTCTTTTTCAGAAATGACAGAAGAATGGCTTGATTTTATTGTACAATGCAGGCTTGGTATTTCACATAGTTATGATATTGTTGAAGGACCTATGGCAAATGATACTATATTTAATTATGTGCAGAATTTTGCAGACGGGAAAATTAGCAGGAGTGCATTTTGGGAACTTGTAAAATTTAAGAAGCCCACACACCAGATTAGTTTTCATACTGCAAGGGCATTAACAGCATTACAATTTGTGAAAGGATATGAAGTTGATGGTTAAAAATGATATTGATTTGATGTATACATGCAGCCTTATAGAGTTTATTGGGAGAAGGCAGAAACTTTCAAGGGCTGATGTAGTAAAAGCACTTGGCATTAAAAATATTTCACGTATATATAAATATGCAGATGTCCTTCATTGTGAACTAATAGAACGTGTAGCAGATGAGTATATTAATATTGCAGGGGTTGGCACCGGGGATTATGACAATGTAAAAAAGTGTAAATATGAAGTTCCTGATTACTGGACAATTGGTGAGGTGTATGAGCGTCTGGTTGAGGATGTATCACAAAATGATGTTATTGGAACATTGATAGAGGTTTATTCATCATGGATTAGTGAAGCAATATCAAATTATAATTCTGATTTTTTCTACCAGCCAAGGGACTACATAAGGGAGTGTTACTTTACTGGTACAGTGATTGCATATTAGATTGCTACGGTTGGCATCGGGGAACAAAGATGCTTTGGTTTAAAATACATGCTACAGAATATCCAGAATTACAACAGTATGTAGTATTAGATAGATAAAAAATAATTTTTACTATGGGGTTGACAAAGGATTTTAAAAGTGTATACTATAATACAGTTAAATATTAGTCGTAAACTGTTGAGGTGGAGATAAAAATGAAATATGTACTTACAGAGAGCGGGCATTGCTGGAAACCTGCAGTAACAGTTCATTAAATGGACCACTGAGGGCATAGCCAAAGGGTTTTATATAGAAATATAAACCTGAGTATTCTATGACGTGGAGGCATACGTTAGTTGCCGGGAATATGTTTGTATTCTGCAAAGAGTATGGGAAACCATAAAACAAGGTGGCACCGCGGTTAAGAATAATCCGTCCTTGGCTATTATTATGTGATAATAGCCAGGGACTTTTTAATGTCTGGGATTTCCATACAGCTAAGGAGGTTTGGTTTAAATGGTTAGTTTAGAAGAGGCAAGAAAATTATCACAGGGATATAAAATTGTTCCTGTCAGCAAAGAGATTTTATCAGATATAACAACACCTATGCAGGTTTTAAGGATATTGAAGGGGCAGAGCCGCCACTGTTTTATGCTTGAAAGTGTTGAGAACCAGGAGAAATGGGGAAGGTATACATTTTTAGGGTATGACCCAAAGCTTGAAATTACGTGTACTGACGGGGTTATGACTGTAAAAAACAGCCATGAAGATATAATAGATACGAGAGAAGTAAAGCATCCTGGCACGTTTATAAAAGAGATTTTACAGGAATATACAAGCCCGAAGGTAAAAGGGCTTCCAACATTTACAGGCGGGCTTGCCGGCTATTTTTCATATGACTATATTAAATACAGTGAACCCGGGCTTAAGCTTGATGCAGCTGGCCAGGAAGGTTTTAAAGATGTAGATTTAATGCTTTTTGACAAGATTATTGCATTTGATAACCTCCGCCAGAAAATAATAGTAATTGTTAATGCAAGTACAAGTAACCTTGATGAAGATTATAATAGATGTATAAAAGAGATTGATGGAATACTAAGCCTTATACAGAATGGCACACCAGCAGAAATAGTACCTGGAAAGATTACTACAGGTTTTACCCCGCTTTTTACAGAAGAAGAATACTGCAATATGGTAGAAGAAGCCAAGAAACATATTTATGAAGGGGATATTTTCCAGGTGGTGCTTTCTAACAGGCTTGAAGCCGGATATGAAGGAAGCCTTCTGAACGCTTACAGGGTACTCCGCACAATTAACCCTTCGCCTTATATGTTTTATTTTAGCAGTGATGATATTGAAGTGGCGGGTGCTTCCCCTGAAACACTTGTAAAGCTTGAAGATGGCGTACTCCATACATTCCCGCTTGCAGGAACAAGGCCAAGGGGAAAAGATGAAGCAGAGGACAAGGCGCTTGAAGAAGGGCTTCTTAAAGATGAAAAAGAGAAGGCAGAACACAATATGCTTGTTGACCTTGGAAGGAATGATTTAGGCAAAATCAGCAAGTTTGGCACAGTTGAAGTTGAACATTATATGGATATTTTAAAATACTCACATGTAATGCATATAGGTTCTACTGTTAAAGGGATTATACGTAATGACAAATGCGGGCTTGATGCAGTTGATGCAGTGCTTCCGGCTGGTACTTTGTCAGGAGCGCCTAAAATAAGGGCTATGGAGATTATTAACAGGCTTGAAAATAATAAACGTGGCATATACGGTGGTGCTATTGGTTATATAGATTTTACTGGCAACCTTGATACATGTATAGCTATAAGGACTGTATTTAAAAAGAATGGGAAAATATTTGTAAGGTCAGGGGCAGGGATTGTAGCGGATAGTGTTCCTGAAAACGAGTACCATGAATGTATTAATAAGGCTAAGGCGGTTATGGACGCAGTGGACAAAGGGCAGGATACCGTATAAAACGTGCAGAATGGAGGCATTATGGTAATTCTTATAGATAATTATGACAGTTTTTCTTATAACCTGTACCAGCTTGCAGGTACAATTAACCCTGATATAAAGGTTATACGTAATGATGAACTTACAGTGGAAGAAATAGAAAAACTTGCACCTTCACATATTATTATATCACCAGGGCCAGGAAAGCCAAAAGATGCAGGGATATGTGAGGAAGCCAGCAGGTACTTTAAAGGAAAAGTGCCAGTCCTTGGTGTATGCCTTGGACACCAGGCAATTTGTGAAGCATATGGGGCAACAGTATCTTATGCAAAACAGCTTATGCATGGAAAAATGTCTGTTGTAAAGGTTGATACAGCTTGTCCTTTATTTAAAGGGCTTAATAAAGAAACAGAAGTTGCAAGGTACCATTCATTAATTGCATTAAAAGAAACAATGCCTGAAGAACTTTTAGTAACTGCTGTAACAGATGATGGTGAAGTTATGGCAGTAAAACACAGGGATTATGATATATATGGCGTACAGTTCCATCCAGAATCAATAATGACACCAGATGGAATTAAAATGTTAAAGAATTTTATGGAAATATAGAAATGGGGAATTATTATGATTAAAGAAGCAATAAATATTTTATCACAAGGTAAAGATTTAGAAGCTGCGGTTATGGAACAGGTTATGGAAGAAATTATGACAGGCGTGGCAACTGATGCACAAAAAGCGGCGTTTTTAACGGCTTTAAGCACAAAAGGTGAAACGATAGATGAAATTACAGTGGCAGCAAGGGTTATGGCTTCTAAATGCACACCATTTAAAAATGATAAGAAATCACTGGAAATTGTGGGTACAGGCGGGGATAAATCCAATACATTTAATATTTCTACGCTTTCTGCAATAGTCTGTGCTGCTGCCGGCATACGTGTTACCAAACATGGCAACCGTGCGGCATCAAGCAAGTGTGGTACTGCTGACTGCTTAGAAGCACTTGGTGTTAAAATTGATAATGAACCTGGCAAAACTGAAAAAATACTTGAGGATACCAATATGTGTTTCCTATTTGCACAGAAATACCACCCTGCAATGAGGTTTGTTGGTTCTGTACGCAGGGAAATTGGCATAAGGACGCTTTTTAATATACTTGGGCCTCTTTCAAATCCTGCAAAAGCTGATATACAGCTCCTTGGTGTATATGATGAAAGCCTTGTAGAGCCACTGGCACATGTACTTAAAAACCTTGGGCTGGAAAGTATTATGGTTGTATATGGTACAGACTGCCTTGATGAGATTTCAATGAGTGCGCCAACAAAGGTTTGTGAATACAGGGACGGGGAATTTAAGTCTTATGTGATAACACCAGAGCAGTTTGGTTTTAAAACCTGTAAAAAAGAAGAACTGGCAGGAGGTACTCCTGAAGAAAACGCAGCAATAGCAAGGGAAATACTTGATGGCAAAGAAGGGGCTAAACTTGATGCGGTTCTTTTAAATGCAGGTGCAGCAATTTATCTTGTTTCTGACGGGATAACCATTGGGGACGGGATTGAAAAAGCAAAAGAAATTATTTTCAGTGGCAAGGCTAAAGCAAAGCTTGAAGAATTTATAAAAGCATCAAATTAAAATACCTGCATGATGGATTTTATATATAGAAAAGGAATATTAAGTTTATGAATATTTTAGAAGAAATAGCAGAAAAAACCAAAGGGCGGATAGCCAGGGAAATGCAGGAAAAACCGCTTGCAGAGTTAAAAAAAGAAGCACTTGCAATGGAAAAAGATACAGGCTTTCCTTTTGAAAAGGCGCTTAAAGGCGGAAAGCTTTCTTTTATCTGTGAAGTAAAGAAGGCATCACCGTCTAAAGGGCTTATAGCAGAGGATTTTCCATATACAGATATAGCAAAGGAATATGAACTTGGCGGCGCGAGTGCAGTTTCAGTGCTTACAGAACCATTTTATTTTATGGGCTCTGATAATTATTTAAAAGAAATAAAAAAAGAAATTTCATTGCCTGTTATAAGGAAGGATTTCACTGTAGATGAATATATGGTTTACCAGGCTAAAGTTATAGGTGCTGATGCAATACTTCTTATATGTGCAATACTTGATGATGATGAACTTAAGCATTTTATGGATATAGCAGACAGCCTTGGGCTTTCTGCACTTGTTGAAGCGCATGATGAAGAAGAGGCAGGACGTGCGCTTAAAGCCGGGGCAAGGATAATAGGTGTAAATAACAGGGATTTAAAGACATTTAAAGTTGATATAAAGAACAGCCTGCGCCTGCGCCCGCTTGTGCCAGAGGATATAATATTTATATCTGAAAGCGGCATTAAGGGGAAAGATGATATAAAAGAACTTGCTGCAAATGGCACTGACGGGGTACTGGTTGGTGAAACAATGATGCGGGCAGGAAAGGACAGGGTTAGTGCATTAAAGGAATGGATTAGTGCAGTGTAAGTTTAACCGGAAAGGCGGATTTTATGCCAGGTACTAAAATAAAGATATGTGGTTTAAGGCGTACCAAAGATATAGAATATGCCAATATGCTTATGCCTGATTATACAGGTTTTATTCTGGCAGAGGGATTTAGGCGCAGCATAACAAGAAAGCAGGCAGAAAGTTTTGCAGCAAGGCTTGATAGTGGCATTAAAAGGGCGGGCGTGTTTGTAAACCAGCCAGAAGATGTAGTGGCAGGTTATGTGGACAGCGGTATTATACAGTATGTACAGCTTCATGGTGATGAAGATAATAATTATATTAGCAGGCTTGGTAAATATATCCACAGGGAATACAGCATTATTAAAGCTGTCAAGGTCAGATGTGCAGAGGATATAAGAATGGCAGCAGGGTATAATTGTGATTACCTTTTGCTGGATGCATATTCGCCACAGCAGGCAGGCGGCAACGGAATGGTTTTTGACTGGACACTGGTTAAAAATATAAATAAGCCTTTCTTTCTTGCAGGCGGCATTTCTGCCAGTAATGTAAAAAAAGCAGTGGAACTTGTAAAGCCTTATGCAGTTGATGCAAGCAGCAGCATGGAAACAGATGGCTTTAAAGATTTTAATAAAATGAAAGAGTTTGTTGATGTAATCCGGAAAATGGAGGTTTAATTATGGGTAAAGGAAGATATGGTATACATGGCGGCCAGTATATACCTGAAACACTTATGAATGAGGTTGCCAGGCTTGAAAAGGAATATGAATTTTATAAAAATGATGCTTCATTTAATAAAGAACTTAATACCCTTTTAAGGGAATATGCAGGAAGGCCTTCGCTTCTGTATTTTGCAGAGAAGATGACAAAAGATTTAGGCGGGGCTAAGATTTATTTTAAGCGTGAGGATTTAAACCATACTGGTTCACATAAGATTAATAATGTGCTGGGCCAGGCACTTCTTGCCAAGAAGATGGGCAAGACACGTATTATTGCAGAAACAGGTGCAGGGCAGCATGG
>DKYP01000036.1:1700-2630 GCA_002499945.1 Lachnoclostridium sp. UBA7097 | reverse complement strand
GAAGATACTATAAGGCAGGCACTTAATGTATACCGTATGGAACTTCTTGGCGCAAAGGTGCACCCTGTGGAAAGCGGTACAAAGACACTTAAAGATGCAGTAAATGAGTGTATGCGTGAGTGGGTTTCAAGGGTTGATGATACATTATATGTACTTGGCTCTGTAATGGGGCCGCATCCTTTCCCTATGATAGTAAGGGATTTCCAGAGTGTAATAAGCAGGGAAGCAAGGGCGCAGATACTTGAAAAAGAAGGAAGGCTTCCTGATGTTGTAATGGCATGTGTAGGCGGCGGAAGCAATGCAATGGGCATGTTTTATGAATTTATTAAAGATGAAAGTGTGCGCTTAATTGGCTGTGAAGCAGCGGGGCATGGTGTTGATACAGACAGGACAGCGGCTACAATGGCAACTGGCACAGAAGGGATATTTCATGGTATGAAATCTTATTTCTGCCAGGATGAGTACGGGCAGATTGCACCAGTTTATTCTATTTCAGCAGGGCTTGATTACCCGGGTGTAGGGCCTGAACATGCCAACCTTAAAGATACAGGCAGGGCAGAGTATGTACCTGTAACTGATGACGAGGCGGTTAATGCTTTTGAATATATTGCAAGGCAGGAAGGCATAATTGCAGCTATAGAAAGTTCACATGCGGTTGCACATCTTATGAAGATTGCACCAGAAATGGATAAAGACCAGATAATAATATGCTGCCTTTCAGGACGTGGTGACAAGGATGTGGCAGCTATTGCAAGATACAGGGGGGTTGATTTACATGAGTAGGATTAAAAACGCATTTAACGGCAAAAAGGCATTTATAGGGTTTATAACAGCAGGCGACCCGTCACTTGGGAAGACAGAGGAATTTGTACTTGAAATGGAAAGGGCAGGGGCATCACTTGTAGAGCTTGGAATACCATTTTCAGACCC
>DKYP01000036.1:1229-1401 GCA_002499945.1 Lachnoclostridium sp. UBA7097 | reverse complement strand
GCTTGGAATACCATTTTCAGACCCGGTAGCGGAAGGACCTGTTATACAGGATGCCAATATCAGGGCACTTTCAGCAGGATGTACTACTGATAAAATATTTGGGATGGTTAAGAACCTGCGTACAAAGACACAGATACCGCTTGTATTTCTTGCATATGCCAATACATTATAT
>DKYP01000036.1:729-929 GCA_002499945.1 Lachnoclostridium sp. UBA7097 | reverse complement strand
CTTGCATATGCCAATACATTATATAAATATGGTTATGAAAGGTTCTGCACAAGGTGCAGTGAAACAGGTATAGACGGGCTTATAATACCCGACCTGCCATTTGAGGAGAAAGGTGAACTGTCAGGCATAGCAGAAAGCCATGGAATAGATTTAATATCGCTGGTTGCACCTACATCAGAGCAGAGAATACAGATGATTGC
>DKYP01000036.1:0-406 GCA_002499945.1 Lachnoclostridium sp. UBA7097 | reverse complement strand
AAGGAAGCAAAAGGATTTATATATGTAGTTTCTTCAATGGGGGTAACAGGCATAAGAAGTGAAATTAAAACAGATGTACAGTCTATAGTTGATATAATAAGGAGTGTTACAGATGTGCCTGTAGCTGTAGGGTTTGGCATTAATACAAAAGAACAGGTGGAAGAATATACCCGGATTGCTGATGGTGCAATAATTGGAAGTGCTATTGTTAAAATTGTTGAAGAATATGGTGAAAATGCAGGAAAATATATATATGATTATGTATCTGGAATGACAGATGTGGAAGGAATAAAATAACCAGATTATAAAAAATATATTATATTGGTAAAAATTTATAAAAATTTAGCATATTTTTTATAAAAATCATTGAATATATTAATAAAAATAATATAAAAGTGGCAATAAT
>DKYP01000010.1 GCA_002499945.1 Lachnoclostridium sp. UBA7097 | reverse complement strand
ATAATCGGGTCATTGAAAAAACCGGGTGCCTGTATCCTGCCTTTTGCCACCGCTTCACATAGCCACTCCTCATAAACCGGCTGGCAAAAATCAGCTATAAACCATTCCCGGTACATCTTAATGACTTTGAAAAACTCCAAAATAGCGGCCCTTGACGCTGAATAATTGTTTGTAAACGCCATGATAAGTATTTCATATGGTATTTCTAACGCTGCACCTATCTGTTTTATAACTGCCATTGCAAATGGTTCAAAATTTGCATTTGGTCTGCCGGGCGTTGTCATGTTTGCCTTTTCACCCTCACCAAGGTCAATAACCGCCCCCGGTGCAAGCTCTATACTGTTTTCGTCCGCTGCGTCAACCTGCATTTCTTCTGGTATAACTTCACCAAAAGCTATATCATCACTTGCACTTTGTTTTTCAATAAAAACCGTTACAAGCCCGCTTACAACTGCTGCCACAACTTCCGCTTCCGTATACCGTCCTAACTGCTTTATTGTTTCAATAACAGGCGAAATAAAAGGAACGCCACGTACTTGTCCAATGCGTTCCCGGTTCATAATATGCAGAATATTTTTTCTTCCAGTCTTTTGTCCATATGCTTCCACTCTGGCCCATTCCCTTGGGGTTCTATCAGTAAATGAAAGAGGGTGGAACTTTGAAATGTGGTATGCTGCTACTTCCCCGGCTTTATTCTTTTCTACACCTTCACAAAATAAAGGGTCTATGGTTTTATTATCCGGAGTGCTTACCCTGTCAGCTTCGATAAGTTCAACCCGCAGGTCATATATACAGCCTGGCCTTTTTGTGGTTTTCATTAGTGCAAATGAATCACCACTAAGCAGGGCATTAATAAAAGCTAACTGTTGCAACTGGTAGAAATTATCTAACCGCTCCAAGTCGCAATTAGTGGAGTTTGCCCAGTGTGCAAATTCCCTTTCTATTGTTTCCTCTAATTTTCTTGCTTCATCTGCTGTAATGCCTAATATTTCCTCATTTATTGTGCTCTTTAAGTGTAACCCTGTGCCTACCGTGTTTGTCCTGAGCCGTTTTATTGCCCCTGTAGCAATATCTGAACCACCATAATACAAATCCCTGGACCTTTGGCGTAAAGAGTTGATATTATCCTCTATGTCTTCCCTGTGGCTGCCACCACCATGCATCCAGCCTATAACTGATTTTTTAACTTGGTTTGCACCATAGTTACCATAGCCACTGTTTAATATGTTTAGACGTTTTCTTGCAACTTCCCTTTTTAATGCCTTTTCTGGGGAAATTGCCTTTACTATTTTGTCTATCGGGTTCAAATCTTGACCTCCCCTTGTACTATATGTCCTTGACTGGCATAAGAAAAGCACCATCAGGAATTTACTTTTTCCTTTGGTGCTTTTTTGATATTATTATTATAACATAAAAACCGGGCAATGGCGGGCAATCTTTCAGAAATTTTACAAATCCCTTGGCACAATCCTATAAATTCTGTTCCTGCCTTTTTTTTTCGCTATATTCTGTAGTTCCTGTACTTTATTCTCCCAATACTCTATTTGCCCTCGTATTTCGCCTAAATCTGCCCTTGTAAACGACTTGCCCGCAATAGTGTAGGATTGGTTAATTGCAACCCTGCTTTCGGCTTCGAGCCACATTTCAAGATGTTTTTTAGCTGTTTCTAGTGATATTGCTGCCATTATGATATACCTCCGCTTCTGTTTCCCCTGCGTCTTTTTGCTCTTTTCGGTGGTACTTGTGTTCCTGTTTCTTTCTTCGGTGGTTCTTTGAGGGTCAAACCTGTTATTTCTATCGCTGCCTGTGCATAGTTCCTGCAGTCTAACGGTTCATTCCTCTTTGTTTCGCCTGTCAGTTTCCATACAAAATACGGCCTGCCATTTTTATATTCCAATACTTGTTTTTCTGCTGTCAGTCCCTTGAAATAATCTTTATCATATCCGCGCATTATACCTTTTTCATCTTTTGGGAAGTGGCAATATCCTGGACCTTCCTCTTTAATCTGTAACCTCTGGAAAAGCAGTGATTTGCCAATATCTACACCAAGAGTAAATAAATATGTCTGTTCCCTGTTATTTTTTGTCGGCCTTGGTATGTATGGCCTGTCTGCACCATCTTTACCTCTTATAGCAAATACTCCCCTTGCAGTCCTTTGTTTACAAAATTTATATACTTTATTTGCAAAATGCCCGCCTGAATCCATGCAGGCACAAATAATGCGCATTTCCGTATTGTCCGCTTTTTTGAATTTCTGTAATAAATATGCGTCTAGCAGTTTCCATACTTTTGGCTGTTTTAAATCCCCATAAATCCTTTTATAATAAATTCCATATGATTCATGCCCTACGCCCCAGCCAACAATTTCAATCTCAAACCTGTCATCCTGTGTATCTATTCCTGCAGTAACCGCTATCACTTCATCTGGTATCTCACAATGGTATCTTTCACACCGTTTTAACAGCTCATCTTTATCTATGCTCTCGCCTTCCTCTTCCCACGTCAGGCCCAGCTCTGTATTAACCCATGATTTCATCAACTCCGTATTTCCTTTTTTTCTTGCTTCTTCAGCTTCGGTAAATCCCTTTATGATTTTATCCCAGCCAAAGAATGTTGATGCCAAAGAATTAAAATGAAAGCCCCTTACTTTTCTTTTTGGATATTTTGCTATATATTTCCCACTGTTAAAATTGTCTTTCCACTCTGTTTCTGAATGTATAACTCCACATTTTACACATACATAAGCAATATTTTCTATTTCTCCATCATCATCTACATTATAAGTAAGATTAGTCCATAAAAGCGGCTGGAACTCCCCACAGCTTGGACATGGCACATTCCATTCTTCCATTGTTGAATGTTCATATGCCATTTCTATCCTGCTTACACCTTTTATTGTTGGTGTGCTTGTGTATACTTCTTTCCGGTTCCAGTATGTAGTTAAACGTTTTCCTGCTAAGATTAAAGGGTCTCCCTCTGTCCCTGCTGTTGCAGGGTATGCGTCTATCTCATCTGCTAAAAGTACACGTATAGGGCGGCTTCTAAGTTCTGTCGCAGAGTTTGCTCCTGTCATTGTGATACGTCCGCCTGGAAAAGACTTTTTAAGAATCGTATTTCCACTTGTCCTGCTCTTTTCATTGATTTTATCTTTTAAGACAGAAGTATCCCTTACCATTGGCATAAGCCTGTCTTTGCTCAAAGTTTCTGCAAGGCTCAGGGTTGGCTGCATACATAGTATTGTACAGGGGTCATAGTGCATATAATAACCTATGGTATTTAATAAAAAACCATCTGTTTTTCCCATCTGGGCAGCAGACATTACTACAACTTTTTCAACAGTTATATCCGTTATTGCATCCATTATCTCACGCTGCCACGGTGCCCTGTCTGTATTCCAGTGCCCGCCTTTGCTTCCTGATTCAGCAGAAAGACGGCGGTACTTATCAGCCCATTGTGATAATGTAAGGTCCGGCGGTGGTTCTAATACTTTGAATATTTCTTTAAAAAGGCTAATCGTTTCTTTCTTCATCTTCTTTTATTTCTTCCTTGAAAATTTCCTCAAAATCAGATAACTCTGCAAGTGCTTCTTTTATTTTTCCGTTAAGATATAAAAAAATTTCTGCCTTATCAGTCATTGTTGATAATTTGTCTGCTTCTTCTGCAGGGATGGCACTAAGGCGGCTTTTAAAATTTACCAGCATTGCAGACATTATTTTTTTTACATCTTCTGCTTTATGCAATTCTCCACGCTTTAAAGCTAAATCCAGTTCCTCTTTAATACGCTTTGCCTTTGTCAGCTTTGCTTTCTCTTCGTTTAAGTCTGCTGCCTCTCCTGTTTCCTGGTTTCTGTCCCTGAGATATCTTATGTATGCATGGTTAGCTTCTGTAAGTGAATACAATTTTGTTTCACCTATGGTCTTTAATATCCCCTTGCCTGTCAGCCGCTCAATATTCTTAGGGGTCATGTCAAGAAATTTTGCAACTGCATTTTTGTCATAAAGTTTCAAAAAAATCCTACCCCCTTAAAAAATTTCCGGCATTCTGGAAGCCGTTTTTTTACCCTGGAAACCAGGCAGGTTTTGGGGTCACGGGTGCCGCACCATTTTGGAGCGGCCCACAGTACCTTTTGGCCGCTGCCATCTGCCGTGCGTCTGTCTTCTTTCTGCTGCTTTTTTAACCTTCATTCCCTGTGTATGTATCGTCTATCTCGCCTGTATCCGGGTCTATGTCATACACACCGCTTGCTTTCTGCTTCATCAGTGCATAGCGTCTTTCTTCCAGGCATATCCTTTTTTGTTCCAGCTCATAAGACTTGACAGAGTCCAGTAACTTTATTATGCGTCCCTGTGTCTTATTTAGTTCTGCCTCCAGCTTCATTGCCCTTTCAAATGCTGATGACTTAATAGTTGTTTCCATAGCCACATCCAACGGCTTAGTGCCATCCTTTGTATTTCCTGTTGTGTATGCACCATATGGGCCACTGTCTTCTGCCTTTTTAGGTGTACGCATTACAACTACACGGTCGGTAAATAATTCCCCTGTGCCGTTACTGTTAAGCCCTGCTATCCTTTTCTTCAGGTCATTTTCCTTTGCTATAAGGGTTTGTAACTCCCTTAGCATATTGTCCCTTGTATCAAGTGTAACCGATTCTATCAGCTTCTTTTCTTCTTTTGTCAGTTCGTCAAAATACACTGTAGAATATGCACCATGTGTTTGTGCATTTTTATTTCTTTTAGGCGCACCATGTCCTTTAGCATTTTTATTGCCTTTTTGCGCGCCTTGTTTTTTAGGTTTATTTTTAAGTGCTTCTTTCCACTTATCAATGTATTTCCATTTTGCTATCTTTGCCGGCTCTATGCCCAGCACTTTTGCTATTTCAGGATTCTTTGCTGTTCCATTAGAATCTAAAAAAATCTGTTCCGCTTTTTCCCTGTTTTCATCTTTTTTTCGTGGCATGTTATCACTTCCTTTGTTTGTTTTTGCATTTCACAGGACTGTACTGCTTTAGAATTACCACATATATATTTTTTTAAAGTTATACAAAAAGCGGCAGCAGAACTGTTGGTAACATCCTGCTGCCGTCTTATTATTTTCCATATTAGTATTATACTACAAAAACCGGGCAATGGCGGGCAATTTTTATTTTAAAATTTCTTTTATTATGCCACTCTGTGACAGGTATTTGTTTTCTTCCAGCTTTTCACCAAGAATATTTAAAGCATTGCATCTTATATTTTTAGCCTGGCGCACACTGTACCCTATCCTTTTTGCTACAAGATTCCATTTCTGTCCACGAAGATACAAATTATATATAATCACTTTATGTATTGCCATCAGCGAAGAAATTTCTTTAAAAATCTGTGTCCTTATCTCCTTTAATTCCTTGATACGCATTTTTAAGATTTCTATGTTTTCTTTTGTGTCTTCCTCTGCCAGCCCCATAGCAACCACAGCTGTATTGTCGCCTTGTTTACTGCCATGTGGCATACTATCATACTTTACAGCACCTAACGGGTTATATCCAGCCTCATATTGCTTTATCCACTCATTCATTATTTTTATATCAATGTCAATCCACTTGTAAAATTTTAAAACTGCTTCCACTTCTGAATTTGTCATAGCATGTAATCCTCCTGTTATGGCGGTCTGTATTTTTCCTGCCATTTGATATTTGTTTTTGCCTGTTTTGGCGTTATCTGTTTAATACTGCTGCCGTGCTGAGTCCCCCTGTGCCTACAGGGTTCGCAAATATCTTGTGATACTTCTGCGAATACTTCTCTTAACGCCTGTAAAACGTCCTGTAAGCCATTCACTAATATATCAAAAGATTGCAATAGCTGGTTTAATAAATCGCATGTTGTTTTTATATTGTTTCCAGTACAGGCGGACAGGGCAGCTATAACCGCCCTTGTACTATCTGCTGCCTCCTGCCCGCCTGCAAATAAAATACCTTCCTTATACTCAAACTGGTCCATAACACACCGCCTAACCCTGTAAATACTGCTGATATTCTGCCGTTTTTCTCGTAACCCATACAGATAAGGCGTTTGTTATTCTGTCTTCTATCCCTGGCACTAATGCTACAACTGCCCTTATTTCATTCTGTATCATGGTATACTGTGCCGTTTTATATTTTTCCCTTATCCATGTTGTAAAATCTAATCCCTCTTGCTGTGGTTCAGATACATCTTCTTGATAATAATTATTTATATCCTGATGCCCTGGTAAAGGTTTGGTTTCCTCTTCTTTAGGCTTTGGTTCTGCTGCCTTTTGTTTTAATTCCGCTACCTCCGGTTCACTGACTGCTTCAGCTGTTTTCTCTTCTTGTATGTCTTCCGTGGTATTATCATAAGACAACTGGCTGCTTTCAATCATAAGTACCACGATTTTGGCAAGGTCTGGATAATTAACCAGGAATTTTTCCCATGTCGCAGTATAAATGATTGCTATTCCATCCGCTTGGAAACGGTATATATATATTCCACCATCAAGCTTTCCGCCTTGAAAAGACATGCCAAAGTATTTTCTTAATACTTTTTCAACTTCTGCTACATTGTTCTTTACTTTGAATACTGCATGGTTTACTTCGCCTTTGACAGCGTCCTTTATTGCTTCCTGTGCCTTTTCTGCCTGTTCGTCCGTGATTTCTTCCTTTTCTTCCGGCTTTACATCTTTTATATGCAACCCGCCCTTTTCTTCGTACTTTTCATATGCTTTTTTCTGCCCTTCTTCATCAAGCCGGCTTAATTCATGTGCGGTTGATATATTGATATTGCCTTTTTCCAGTTCCTTTTTAAAATCCTGTGACAGATTATTACTAATCGCTTCCATGCGTCCTACCTGTGTAGTGGACATATTAAGCATCCCGGCCACGATTTCACGGATACGCCCGATTCTTTCCCGCTCTTCCTTTGGCTTATCCTTGTTTTCTTCCTGCAAAGCCTTTTTGTACTCTGTCAGTACTTCTTTTAATTCCTCTGCCTGTTTTACTTTTTCCCAATCTGTAAGCTGCCTTGCCGTTGCATTGGTAAAGATAAGGCTTAAACGGTCTCTTATTCCGTCTGATTCTTTCTTGATACGGCATGGTACTTTTCTGTATTCTTCCTTGCCTTCCCCTATTAATTGTAAAACTGCTAACCGTCTGCGGTGTCCAGCTATTATCTCATATTTACCATGCACTTCTGGTTTAACTACTAAATTCTGTTCAATGCATCCAGACAACTCAATAGCTGCTGCCAGTTCGTCAATATTGTCTGTGGAATAGAAATTACCATTGCATGGTATTAAATCATCCACATCAAGCATGGCCACATCAAAAGCACTTCCTGTTTCCTGTGCCGCTTCTTCTGCCTGTGCTGCCCCTCTGGATTTTGTGTTAAGCAGACTGGCAATGTTAAACTTTTCCTTTTTTTCTGCCATTACAAACCACCTCTGTTTTTTTGTGTCCGAACCGGGCACAATTTTATTTGTATACCTTTCCTGTTTCCTTGTCCTTTAATATGATGTGTCCAACCAGTTCAAACCCTGCAAGACTAATAACTTGTTTTAACATGACAATAAGGTTAGCCACTGCTGCCTCATGTTGTTTCTTTTCCTCTCTGGTAACTGTCCTAATAGCTTCCCATGCTGTAGGGTCACGGTATCCCTCACTGTTTTTATGTGCCATATTATCCCTCCAGGTATTCTTTTACAAATGTTTTATAGTCCCTGGCTGCCCCGGAACGTGGAGAATATTCAATAAGGCTTTCATCTGTAAATGTTGCTTCGTCTGCCTTTTCTGTCCGTCTGATATGTGTTTTAAATACCGGATAATGCTGGTTTTGTAACCATGTTTCCCCTTGTATGCATACATCACTGTTATAGTACATGGTTACAAGGCAGCCTTTAAATTTTAATTTTGGATTTAATTCTTTTGCATTATTTATCTGTTCTTCTAACTCATCCATACCATCAAAAGCATAACCATCAATCTTGACTGGTATGATAACTTCATCTGCTGCCACAAGGGCATTTATGACAGATATATTAATATCTGGTGGACAATCAATAATACAGTAATCAAACCCTTCTTTTACCTTTTCCAGTTCATTCGACAATATGGTTGCCTGTTCCCTTTCTTCGTCCTTGATTACTGCAAGGTTGGCTGTCAATAAGTGCATATTTGCAGGAATAACTGCCATATCAGGCATTTTTTCTACTGGCTGTATCACACGTCCTATTTCTTCCTGCCCTGCCAGGATATCCGCAAGGCTTGGATTGTCATAGCCCCATACGCCACATGTCTTTGACAAGTTACCCTGTTTATCATTATCAATAAGCAATACTTTTTTACTATACTCTTTAGATAATATGTAACCCATATTTACAACTGTGGTAGTTTTAGCACAGCCGCCCTTCATGTTAATAACTGCAATAGTTTTCATTTCCCTTGCCTCCTGTTAATAGTTTTTGTTTTACCTTGAAGTCCGTACTGTCTTTCTTTCAGGAACATCATGTATTCTTTGTATGTCATTCCTGGCGGTGTAATAAGCTGTATTGCTTCTCTTGCCCTGTGTACACTTTCACTTAATACTGCCATCCTTGATACTGGCTTCTTTTCTTCCCTCTTTGGCGGTTCTTCCGTCTTGATACCTGACCGCCGTGCTTTCCTGTCCGACTTGTACTTGTTATAGGTTATCTTTGTTTCCTGTCTGAATGGTGTTACTTTTCCTTTCTTCCTTGCCACGCTTGCCCCTTTCCAAGTCCTGTAATATCTCTGCCAGACTTTGTACACACTCTTTTATTTTTCCGTCTGTATCTTCTGTAATTCTCAATACATTATTTATCTGCCTTAGCTTTTTTATCTGTTCCGAGTCAACTGCTGCCCTTTTTAAACAATCCCCACAGACGCAAACACCCTTTAATGCCTCTTCCTGTATCCTCTTTATTGGCTTGCCATCTATATATACTGCTGCCTGTACTATCTTTTCAGCGTTCTTTGCTGGCATATTACCATCCCTTTCCTTTCTACCAATCCTCCTGTTTCAAAATACGCTGCCTCTGATTCTCTATGGTCTGTTTCATATCCTCAATCTGATTAGGTGTTACGTCCGCATTTTCAAACATAAACAAGACTTCAACCGCCCTGTCCGTGCTTACGCCTTTTTTAAGGCGTGGCTTTTTGGTTTTCGGGTCAATCTCTGTCAGCCTGTGGCTCTTGACTTTCTTTTTCTTTGGTTCTTCCTTTGGCATTGTCTTTTTCATCATGTTTAGATACGGTATCCCTGCCCCGGCTAATCCGTTTATGTTCATAAAAAGCACCCCATTAGCTTATACCCCCTGTTGCTTGCCCAACAAAATTCAAACTTTGCCCCCTTGCTTTCTTTCCAATCGGGCAGCAGATATATAGAATCGCACATATCCAGTAGGCAAAGGCTTGCTTTCATGTATTCTTCGTGTGTCGTGCTTTCCGGCATTGTCTGTAAGATTACTGCCGGGTTGATTACCTCGCACCCTTTGTACTGCTGCCTTATTTCCTTTTCCGCTGCCTTAAACTTTTCTATGTATCCGCTATCGCCTGTTATTTTTCTGCTGATGTATATTTTCCTCATGGTCTGCTACCTCCTACAGTTTGAAAATGATATTATCTAACATAGCGTCTGTTTTGCCGACTGCTGCCGTCTGCTTAAAATAAACCGCCTTATCCAAGAAATGTACCGCACCGTCAAACTGTACCCTGTATTCCTTTATATCATCTGCCTTTAGGTACTGTCTGCCGTACATTTCTTTCATATCCCGCCATACATTCCACGGTATAAAGAAAAAATCATCTTTAATATTGACACATACCCCACACAACGCCCCTAATCTGTTGTGCTTTTCCAATACGTCCATTTGCGTATCTGTCAGCACATTTCTATTTATCCTGTCTTTGCCTGTCCTTTTCGCTTCAAATACAATTGACCGCCCACCGTGTAAAGTCCCTTGAAAATCGGGTTGTGCTGGAGCACTAAAACGTCCTGTAAACACTCCGTTTTTATTCTTCTTTGATACCCTGAACGGTTCAGGTGTTTTGTCTATAGCTGCTATTCCTTGCTGCTTATACATTCTGCATCCAGCTAAGATTTCCCTTTCAAAGTGCTGCCCCTGTGCGTTGTTCTGCCTGTTTTTGTACTGCTGCCTTATCTTCTCTATATCTATTGGCATATCCCTTGCCATCTGCCATGCCCTTAACTCTCTTTCTGTGTCCGGTCCGGGCACAAATTTATTATTTTCCATCCTTTGCAGCTTCCTTCTGTAATTCTTTTAAAACCGTTACCATACTTTTTGGTGTACCGTCTTTGTTGTATGCTATCTTTTTTGTTATATCATTTTTTCTAATCCTTTCTGTCTGTGCATACAGGTGTATGTCCTTGTGACGTTTCACTGCCATATAATTCTATAATCACTTTGCCCTGTCCCTTACTTTCCGCATTTTCAGATACACGCTCCATCCTGTATAATCGTTATACTGAAAATCTATCTTTGTAGGTTCATACCCTTTATACATTTTTCTCCAGTATTCTTTATCCTCTGGTGTCCTTGCCAATGTACACACTTTTTTGTAGCTGTACCTGCTGTCATTCTTCTTTTCCTTTGGTTTTTTGAGGTTCATGGAAGTACTCCACTTCTTGCATCCTTTTTTACGTTTATTGATATAATTAACCAGCCCCTCTATGCCATTCTCATCAGGCTGTAATCTGTCACAATTTACAAAGCCTAAATAATCTACACTTTTCCTGTATTCTGGGTCATTGGCTTTTTTCCAGTTAATCCTTGTCTTACTCCACATCAGTTCCAGGCCATCACGGCTTAACCCTCCGTTTATGATAATGTGATGGTGTATTCTTACTGCTTTGGTGTTTTTATCTTCTATGCCATCTAAGGCCAGCTGTTTCCAATCTTCACCTTCCGGGGTATATTCTGTTACAAGCATATACCTTAAATCCTGTCCTGTTTCTTTTTTCATCTTCCTTTTTATTCTGTCTAAAAAATTATGTACATTCTTTTCTGCTTCTTTTAGTGATACAGGAAAATGTCTTTCATTGTATGTTGCTGATATATGTAAATCACCTGGGCCAAAATTAGTATTGGCTATCTGGACAAACCGCCTTTTGCTTCTTTTGTCATTCAGGTTTTTCTGTTTAAGGCTGCTCTTTCCCTTTTTCTTTTTTCCTGTTTCTGGTATATTGGTTATATGTACTATGTCAACCTCCAGGTATTCCTCTCCGCAATATATTTTTTTCTCTCTTACAAAGGTTTTATTTTTTCTCATGTTTTCATTCCCCTTATACCATAAACATATAAAACATAATAATTTATTAAATATATCTATGTAATTATAAATATAAATAACCTGTTTATATAAGTACATATTACAGGCAATGCCCCAGATGTTAATACCCCATACAAGCCCCAAAACGTGCTGCATTTTAAGCCTTAAGCACGGTTTTTCTGGCTTTCTTTATTGGCCTTAAGCATATTTCATAGTATAATTTGAACTTGCATTCCATATTGTGATGATGAAAGAATATATGTTTATACTGTCTGTATGCAAACACATATTTTTTTCATTTCTCTTTTTTGTGTACTTTGGTTGTAAAATCTGCTGCCAGATGCCCGCCACAATTCCTGTGTCTTGCCATATATGTACAGCTAAGAAAAGAACGTCCACATTTAAGACATGTCAATTTAAAATACGGATATGGTGTTTCCTGTGTATCCAGTACGGGCAGGTATGGTATTCCAATCCCTGCATCAACACAGTATGCCATCCCGCCTATAAAACCAGGAAAATCTATAATATTTCCGATTACCTTTATATCCTCCGTCTGCAGATTATTAATCCTTATTATTTCACCGCTTATTATGTCAACTGCTGTTTCTGTATCCTGCACAATAATATAACTTATTTCCTGTCCTGTTTCGTAAAGCAGTATGTCGTTTTCAAATATACTGCACCCACAGCGGTCAACTGCTCCTGTATCCATACAAAATGTTTCTATGCTTATTTCAAATACATTTGCGCCCGGATACCCGCCTGTGTCTATATAACAGCCTGTGGGACGTTTTAGTCCGTCTGATGGTCTTACTGGCGGTTCTGTAAGATATCCGCCCTGTACCCATACAGGGTATGGCGTGTTACTGGTTTTAGCCTTTGCCCTTATTTTCACGTATTGCCCTTTCTGCTGCTGTATCTATGATTTCCATGGAAGATGTGTCATCTGTTCCCGCAGGGTTCACGCACGGCAAAAGCTGGTGTATGATTCCGTCCGGGGATATCCAGCGGAATATAACAACGCCTGATAACCTTACTTTTACTGTACTGCCCTCAAATCCTGGCAATGTGTTGTATTCCCTGTCTACTGTTGCGCGGTCTACGACAAACTCTCTTACCTCTCCGTCAACTAACAGGGTTGTAATATCGCCTGTATACATCTGTTTGCCATGCTTGTCCGTGTATTCCGTTTCTTCCCCAAGCGTTTCTGGGTCAATGTCATAAAACCCACCATCTGGCGTTCCTATCTCTGCAATTTCTTCTGTTTCAAAACCATATGAGGGCATACCATACACCCATTTATACGCCTGTTTTTCCTTATCAAAAGCCAGACCCCTGTATTTCATCTGCTGCCTCCTTACAACTTGGTTTCAAGCGGATATTGTGCCTTTATTTCCCTGTTTCGTGCCACGTTCGCCCGCAATAGTTCCTGTGCTTCCTGTATCTCTTTTTTTGTTGGCTGCCTGCCCTGCGACTTTGCTGTCATGTCTTTAAACCGTTTTATATCGTGCCTTAGTGCTGTATCTGTTGCTGATATGACATAAACCGTCTTGCAATACGGGCATTGCAGATAGTAATATTCAATATCTCCTGCCTTTGTCCATTTTGGTTCTGCCCTGCCCATTAACCTGCGGCACTTATTACACTTTATTACTGGATTTCTTTTTTCCGCCATTTTGCTTTTCTCCTATAACTGGTCTGTTTTTGTTATACAAACACCAGCTTGCTACATAAAATTTAAAATTTATCCAGAGTGCTTCACGTTTTTTGATGTACACTTCACATTTTTTGATGTACTTGTTATTCCACTGTGCTTCTTATCCTCTGAAAAACAGCTGCATCCCTGGAACGGGGCAGGGTTTGCATTAAATACTCCTGACTTTTTGTTCCTGCAGGTGTACCTGCCATTTTTTTCATGCTGGTAATACCTGCAATAACCGCAAAATTTATTGTCCATGTGGTTCTTCCCCCTTTTTCTGGTATCCCGCCTTCCATGCCAGCCTGTAACACGGCAACTTCCGCTGCTGCCTGGAAACTGATAATGTTTTTACAGCATCCTGTCCCTTTGTGCTCCCATATCAAAACAAGCTTAACTGCCTGTATTCCTGCCTGATATCCATGCCTATATCATCTATATCCATACACTCATTAAATACTGTCTGCAGACTTTTAGCTTTCTTCCACGTATGCTGTATTTTAATTTCTGCCCGGACATATTCTGCTGCCATTCCAGGGTATCTTTTAATGTTCTCTGCAGCGTGCCTGTCTGGCATAAACATACAGAACATACAGCTGCACCTTCCCACATACCCATAACACGGGTGCGGTTCCAGCTTAAGTTCCCTGCCCTGTTCAAACATTTTCCCTTTTTCATAATCCAGGCACGGCCTGTACCAGTGGCATGTAAAATCTGTTACCCTTTTTGTTTTAAGTGTTGTACTGTGGTATTCAAGTTCTGGCAGTTTTGCCCTCCCCCTGCTTTCATCCCTGCGTTCACCAGATACAAAAAGACATCTAGTACCCAGATATTCCCTGTTCCGTCTTATCCACTTGTCTGTCACTGCTGTTTTCAGGTAAGCAGTGCACCAGCGGTTTTTCATATCCGGGAACTTTAACCTTTCATCCAGAAGAAGTCCCAAAAAGCCCCTGGCATCAGCAAGCAGCACTGGTTTAATGCCTATAAACGCTGCAGTTTTATAAAAAAGTGATATATTTTCTGGATATTCACAGCCAGTGTCACAGTAAAGAAGGTAAATCTTTTCTTTCGGGAAATTCTTTACTGCCCAGTACAATGCCCCAGTGCTGTCAATTCCATTTGAATAGCTTACTATCACACTGGTATATTCCAGGTCACTTAACAAGCCTTCCTGCGGTATTATCTTTGTACGTGCCATAAACCCTCCTTTGCCATAGCAAACCCCATAACCAGTACATACCGTGTCTATCCCGTGTGGTAACTTAATACCTTTTTTATCCCCCTGGCAGAATTAACCACCAGGGATTTTGTGTGCATCTGGTATATATAAAAAAATTGGGTTATGAGAAAGTAAATGAAAGCTAAACAACTGGCATGGCTTGCACACGAAACCATGCCCAATGCCCTTAATGCCTCTGACAACGTTAAGGACAATTAAATCTTTTTGTTATCCATTTATAAAATTTATCATTTATATAAACCATCTATGTTAATAACCTGTTGATAACTATGTTGATAACTTTAATTATTATATTTTTTATTTTATCTGTCTGATATTGTGGATAACTTTGTTAATAAACTGTGTATAGCATAATATTTTATGGTTTTTAATCTATCCCTAGGCTTCTTGGGTCCCGGATGTTTCTGGACAGAGTTCCCCGATTTTGGAAATGAAGAACCCTGTCCAGAAGCATTTTTGTGTTATCCCTGAGTATCCTTTGGGGTAGCCCGTTTATGCCCTGCTCTGCCTGGTGCTGCCTGAAGCAGCCATCTGGAACTGATACGCACCTGCCAGTCCAGTGCTTCCAGATGTCCCTCTCCTGGCTGAATCCCCCGTGCAGAGTTTGTTTTACGGGGATTTGCGCACTCCACTCCCCTGACGGCATGGCAACGGACAGAGGCGTGCCACACCGGGCAGATTTTATAGCGTCGGCCCTGCCAGACCTAGCGTTTTTATTTACATGAGGGCGCTGCACCCCTCATACAGTATTCAGTTTTTATCTTTATTTGCTAATAGTTATTATTTAGTATCTATTAGATGCTAGATATAATATAATCCACATTGTATTGTTTGTCAATATCTATTAGCAACTAAATAGAACCTTTACAAACGGTGCTTTTTAGTGTTAAAATGCAACTAAAAGGAGGTGTGTTTTTATGCCTGCAGCTATACCAAACAGAATTGCCACCCAAATCAGAGTTGACAAAACTATTTATCAGAAAACAAAGACTATTGCTAAACTTGAAAGCAGGAATACTAACAGCCAGATTGAATACTTCATACGAAAAGGTGTTGAAGCATACGAAAAAGAAAATACTGCTATTGTAATTCCCGAAGATGAGTAACACCTGCTTCCCACAGTTTTCTACCCTGTTCAAGTAAAATAATAAGAAATGTGTTTTTTAGTGTTCTAATTCTGCTGGCTTCCTGTCCGATATAGGCAATATATTTTCGCTGGAAGCCTTATTTGTGTCTGGAAGCTCTTTTTCTTATTGTTTTCCATCTGTTTTATCTATCCTTTTTTTATAAAACTTCCTACAACATACAGAAATGATTTTATCTGTCCTTCATCAGCCAGAATAATTTTTTCTTTATTACCAGCCGGGGTTATTTCTAATGCTCCAGTTTTTTCATCTTCCTGCATATAGCACACTGTTGTTGTTCTAAATGCTTCCAGTTCTTCGTCTGTTGGCTGCAGGTTGTATATTTCCTTCGCATCCAGTCCAATCACATCTGCATTCAAATTTTGCAATGTTTCTGCTATTTGGCACAGTATTTGTATTTCCTTTATGTACTCTTCTGCTGCTTTTTTTGGTTCTGTAAAATATGTTTCTTGTCCATGTCCTGGTGGTATCATGTTTACAGAAGATATCAGTTTTGCTCCTACATATTCAGCATACCTTAATGCAACACACTCAAATTTTTCTTTAAACTTTTTCACTGCTTTTCTTCTTTCCGGCACTGCAGTTTTGCAGTGTCTATTTTCTAAGGTTTACTTCCCTGATTGAACCGAGTGGGAATTGAACCCACTCTGCAAATGTCAGCTTGCTGCCCCATATGGCTTTTGGTCCAGCTTTTCAGCTCCCTTTACTTTTGATATAATGACTTTGCAGCCGTGCAGGGCTGCAATACATAAGTAAAGGGGGTGCAATTATGGCTATGTTTCTTGTTGACCTTACAACCATTGACGAAAATAAGCGTGAAGAAGCCTTTCAGTTAATGAATGACTATTCCGAAATGGCTCTCCGTGTCATCAACAATGGAAAAACTGAAGCTGCAAAAGTTATCTGGACTTCCCCGGAAGACTTTGGAAACTCTCCTGTCTTCCCTAAAGGCTGTCAATGTACACGTATTTCAGACTGGTTTTTCTTTCACTTCATAATGCCTGAATACAACTTCTTTCTGCTGCGGGTCGTAATCTGCTATGACCCGCACTTTCTTTTCTAACCGTATCTTTTCAGCCAGACACGGCACGTTTTTCAGCATTTTTTCTATTGATTCCCTACGTACCGAAAAAGCTGTTGTCTGTTCTAATCCTGTACTTTTCAAATCATCAAAAGACTTAATCCAACCATGAAACTTTATCATTTCCATTGTTTCAAGCTGGCTTTTGTCTTCCACTTCCTCATTGATTTTGAAAAATGTAAAATATACAGTCCGTTCTTCGCTGTCATAATCAAGCATGAACTTTCTTTTTTTGCCTCCAGGAATAAAACCCTTTGACAATCCCTCCATCACCACAAGAACTTTTTCAAAGTCTATGGTCTGTACTGCCGACTGCCACACCTGCTTTGTTACTTCCACCTTCTCCACCTCCCTTGCAGTATTTATTTTTAGGGTTTCCCCGATTGAACCAAGCGGGAATTGAACCCGCTCTGCAAATGTCAGCTTGCTGCCCCAATAGCTTCCAGTCCGATTCTTTACTCTTGTTTTTGATTTAGTTTCCTTTTATAATTTATGTATAGGCTGCTGCAACAGCCGAGTACATAGAAAGGAGAAATATTTATGTGGATATGTGACAAATGCAATACAGAAAACCTTGATGATGACCTTTTTTGTGTTGAATGTGGCTCTAATAAGTCACATGTTTCAGACAACTGCTGTAGCAATCCAAGTTGCACATCTTATAATGTTCCTTTGACTAATCCAACACAAAAGTATTGTGGAAAATGCCACTCTGCAACAACTTATTGGCAAAAAGTTCAGAAAGCACTTGGTCATTAATTTTATCTGAATCCGCAAAACTCAAAGTGTCTGTTTTCTAGCATTAATTATTTCTTCCAGTGCCAGATTTCTGGCACTGATTATTTCTGTGCCACAATTTACGCAATAATTATCATCAAAATCGGCAAACTTGCTTTTCTCACATAATGCTTTCCCACATGACGGACAAGTAAAAAATTCTTTGAAAAACTTGCTATTATCCATTAATTTCTGCCTCCTTTCCTAACAGTGCCATTTTTACAGTATCTATTTTGGGAAGTTACTTTCCCGATTGAACCAAGCGGGATTTGAACCCGCTACGCAAGTGTTATCCTGCTGCCCCATCTGGCTTTTGGTTCTGCTTGTACATATCAGCTAAAAGAATTATTTAATAGATTCCAAAATATTATAGATACCAGCAATTTGTATTGACAATGCCATAATCATTAGCATAATCGCATAATTGTCTAACCGCACTTGCAGGAAATTTATTTTTACAGGGTCTTGTTGGTCTTTCTTTTTTTCCATCATTATCTGATATAGCATACAAACAATACTTATTATTATCAATATTGAAGCTATCGCATTGACTACATTATTCAGCGTGAACCACCTTCTTTCTTAAATATCATTGCTCTTATATTGCCTTGATAATACTGTCAAATAATGCATCAAACATTGGTATTATTGTATCTTTAGATATCCGTGGAGAAACATTTTCTATATGCAGTTCTATTGAAAGTGTTTCTCCACTGTTAAAATGCAAAGACTTTTTAATACTTTTGCAAGTTTTTTCTTCTGGTATATTTACTTCTGTTGTTTTAGTCATAGTTTACCTCGATTCTATATTGCCTGGTCTATACCATTTGTTTTAGCTGCCCATCTGGCTTTTGGTCTGGTTTTAATTTTCACACAGCTTCTTTATCTTGATGTTGCTGCTGTTCTTCATCTGGAATTACTATTTTTGCAGTAATGTCTGCGTTGTATTTGTTTGATACAATCATAGACAGTGTGTCTAAAAACCGTTGCATGGGGAATGTCCCATATATTTTTGTTTCTACTTTTTCTTTTTTTGATTCCATATGACCGCCTCCATTTGGTATTGTTGTCACTGTTTTTAGTTATTTTTTAAGTTTTATTTATGTTACTGTGTTACCGATTTTATTAAGATGCATAACTATCTGACTGATTAGCTTTATCTAACTTCTTCTGGAACTCCATACCATTGATAAATGCAACATAACCTTCAAAAGAAGAACCAGTAAAAATTATTTCTTATGCCCTACAGGACATTAATAAAAGATTATTGTAATTTAATAGGCTTACTATGAATCATGTCTTTGGTTTCGGATAAAAGAAAATCAAAAACATCTATTGAATGAGCTTCTTTCGGAAGCTCATTCAATAAAACTGCAAAAATAGCTTCGCAAATATTTGTTATGCTTGTTCTTGTTAATGCCACCTCATGTATGGTTGGGCTTTGCATAACTCCTTCTACTATAGTCATTATTATTTCTCACCTCCTGATATTCATGTTTTTTCCTATTGCAAGTGTTACCCCGCTGCCCCATATGGCTTTTGGTTCTGCTTTTTTACTCTTGCTTTCCATATTGTACCTTTATAATGTAATCACCTAGCTTCTTCGATTTCAAATCCATAAATTTCATATAGTGCCAATCTTTGATTTTATCTTTCCTTGAAATATTTTTAGCACTGTGATAAAATTTAATTGACAATATGCAGGATGAAGAAATATGCTGAACTGTATGGCAACATACAGATATACGGATAAAAAGCTGTATGATAACATAACTGAAAAATTTTGACACTATAAGTAAAGCAGTTAAAAGGCAGCAAGGAATGATAAATATGGAAAATAATGTATCTGCTACATTAACGGAAATTAACAAACCAATAACTGAAAATTTAGCAAACATGACACCAGCCTTTACAACTATATTAAAGATGGGTAATACTATTTGCCCCTCTGTAAGGTAACTGACACCGATAACTGGGCTAATTCAACGAAACTCCGTTGTGCAAGAACGGACAACATTGAGCTAAGCTAGACATTGTTACCACTTATAGTGTCTTGAAAGTGCAACGCATAGACAGTGAGGGAGGTAGCCCTAATAATCTGTCCACGAACACCCAGCATCCTGCCATATTGTCAAAGTAGTTTTATTTTTTGCCCTTACAATCTAATCTGCAAAATCCATAGGATTTACATTTAGGACAGAACAAATCCTGACTAGTTCTGTTGCTCTTAATTCCCTGGTTCTGTTTTTGTGCCCAAGGCTAGAATAAAGTATGGAATATGTTATTCCGCTTTTTCTTGCTAATTCAGAAAGATTTATATTGTTATCTGATACATACATGGAAATGTTTTTTGTTATATTACCAGTGTTATTTTCTTCTTTCATTTTCAATCTCCATTATCCTGTCTGCTTGTTTTCCTTAATCCAGTTCCATAAAATTTGCAGAATTAGCGCATTTAAGGTAATTCCTATTCGTTTTGCTTCTTCCTGTAAAATCTGTTTCATTTCTGCTGTTCCACGAATTAATATTTGCATATATATCCTTTCTGGTGTATTCACTTCGATATCACTTTTAATATATCAAAGTGAATACACTTTGTCAACACTTTGGATATATTATTTTAGAATACATTATGATAACATTATGATAACACCTAAATGAGAGGAGTGATTAATATGCCTTCATCAGTTCCTATGCGTGGTCTAAGAATGGAAGATGAACTATACTTGAAACTAAAATATCTTGCTTCTAAAGATTCACGCTCATACAACCAGGAAGCTGTTCATATTCTCAAATCATATGTAGAAAAATACGAAACGGAACATGGAACTATAAATGTTGATACTGACGACCTATATCAATAAGCAACAAAATATATGCATTTAAGCTGATACCTTTATTGTCCGCCTCTTTTTGCAATGTTTCTTTTAATTCTGTTGGGAGGCGGATTGTTGTTTGTGTTTTTTCTTTAGTCATTATTATTTCTCACCTCCTGATATTCAAGATTTACTTTTTTGATTGATTCTCCAACTGTTTTGAAAACTTAATGCCTTGTATAAACATTAACAAAGCTTCTAATTCTTTCTCATTGAATCCGTTCAAAAGACTAAGCAATTTTATTACTTCTGATTTGCGTTCTTTTATAAGCACAATATTTGCTTCTTTTATATCTGCCATTGTTCTCCACCTCCTATTGTTATTTTGTGTTGATATTCACATTATATACATATTTTTTGTGATTGTCAACCCATTTATTGACACTCATTATTTTTTTTGGGTTGACTTGCACACCCTAAAAATGGTATACTAAAATTATACTATCTAAGAAAGGAGGATAATGTTTAATGGAAATGCACGAAAGAATAAGATATCTAAGAAAAGAGTATCTTCGTTTATCTCAAACTGCATTTGGCGAGCGATTAGGTGTAAGCCGTGATGTAATAAAAAATATCGAATTAAATGCACTCGCACGTCCAGAACAAAAGCTTTCGCTTATTAAGTTAATATGTAAAGAATTTTCTGTCAGCGAAGAATGGATACTTAACGGTGTAGAGCCTATGATTATTGAACCTGATACTTTCAGACTTGATGATTTTGTAAGGCAGCATAATGGCACAGAGTTAGAACTTGAAATTATGAAAGCATATTTTGAACTTGAGCCTGATGTGCGTCAAAACTTGATACAACATTTCAGTTCGATATTTGCAAAAAGCAGAAACAAAGACAAAGACGAACCCGTCAAACCAACACCTTTAGAAGAAGCAGAAGCAGCGTATATAAAAAGTCGCTCAAAGACTGCGAAGAAAACGGAACAATATGTCTCGAATACTACCGTAAACACCATAAATTCTGATAACAACGCCGAAAAAGCAGCTAACCAGTAAAAAGCCTGGCAAAATTTAGACATTGCCAGGTTTTGTGAAAAGAATGGTAAATTTAGGAGGAAAAACACATGAAAAAAAGTATTAAACTACGTTCTATGTTACTTATCTTAACTTGTATTATAATTTGCACGCCAGCTTTGAGCCAGGCGAAAAAAGTATCTAATCCATTTGCCGATAGTACGCAAGAACGTCCATTACTTACATCAAATGGTACGCCAACAGGCAGCAAATATTTACGTGTCCTTACATCTGAATTCTTATGTGATGATAAATCTTTAAAACAGCTATATAAGTATTATATTAATAATATGGCAGCTTTTGATTATTTAGTTGTTGATTTTAATATTGGTACTGGTCTTTTTTGCAATAAAAAGAATAAGACTTTCATTTATGGAAAATTGAAAAAAAATACCAAAACTAATGGATATAAAATATCAAAGAAAAAAGGTACTATCAAAATAAAAAGTAAATCAGTTATACGAAAAACAGGCAACCGTATTCTTGATGGCTCTAAGTTTATATCACCAAGATAAAAAGTAACATAAAAATTTTCTAAATGGCAACAGTTTTAATATTACTGTTGCCAATGTATAATAACATCTTACTATATTTTTTCAAGAAGAAATTACTATAAAATATCTATATTATATTTCTATTCACGCTATTAACAAGCAAGCAACGAAGGTGAGGAAACTATGTCACAATTTTTAATGAAACCAAAAATTGATTTTGCATTTAAAGAAATTATGATGAACGAAAATGCAAGAATTGGCTTTTTATCAGCAGTACTAAAGATAAAGCCAGAAGATATCAAGGAAACCAAAATTTTAAATACCTATCTGCAGAAAGAGCATGAGGAAGATAAACAGGGAATTTTAGATGTAAGGATTTTGTTAAATGATGATACTGAAATTGATATTGAAATACAGCTTGCCGAACTAAAGGTGTGGGCAGACCGTTCTTTGTTTTACATTTCCAAAATGTATACAGGACAAATACAGCAGGGACAAAAATATAATGTATTCAAGAAATGTGTAAGTATAAGCATCTTGGATTTTATACTTTTTACGGATACAAAAGAATACTATTCCTGTTTCCATATAATGGAAGATACAAGACATACTATTTTGACAGATAAAATGGAATTTCATGTCCTGGAACTGCCAAAGCTTCCAGAAGACATAAAGGAAAACAGCAGTAACCTGGAACTGTGGGCAAGGTTCATTAGTTCTGAACGGAAGGAGGAGTTTGAAATGTTAGCAACAAAAAATCCATATATTGAAAGTGCATATGAACAGCTTCAATTAATCAGCCAGGATAAACAAAAGCGTTTAGAATATGAAGCAAGGGAAAAAGCTATCAGGGACTATAACCAGATGATGTTTGAAGCGGAAGAACGTGGTATAGAACGTGGCGTAGAACTTGGTGTAGAACTTGGTGTAGAACGTATAAATAAACTAAATACTATTTTGCTACAGAACAAACGTTATGCCGATTTAGAACGTGCTACAAATGACAAAAATTTCCAACAACAGCTAATGTCTGAATATGGCATATGATTAGCCAGGATAAACAGAAACGTCTGGAATATGAAGCAAGGGAAAAAGCTATAAGAGACCATAACCAGATGATGTTTGAAGCGGAAGAAAGGGGCAGAAAAGAAGGCATTGAAGAAGGCAGGAAAAAAGAAAAATATAATACTGTCAAAAACCTTATTGCTTTTGGTATGCCCTCTAGTAATATTTCCCAAATAACTGGTCTTCCAGTAGAGGAAATTAAAAAGATATATACAGAAAGCTAAATGTCAACGCTAAATACTAATAAGGCAGCAGCTTTAGGGTACTGCTGCCACAATAAAGTATGGAATATCATGTACCAGATTGAATATTGTCTGCAATATTTATTATATCATTTGCAGACAAAAAATAGAAATGTGGGTGATTTTATGAGAAAAAAAGAAAATAATACAAATAGCCAGCTTGTACGTGCTGCGTTATATGTCCGGGTATCAGGAGAGGAACAAAAAATAAAGGGACTGTCACTGGAAGCACAACAGGAACGGCTAGAAGCATATGCAAAGGAAAAAGGCTGGATTATTGCAGGGGTATTCATTGACGCTGCTAAGACCGCAAGAAAAAATATGCGTAAGCGGGCTGGGTTTCAAAAAATGATTGAAGCCGTTAAGCGTGATGAGGTGGATGTACTGTTGTTTTGCCGTTTAGACCGCTGGTTCAGGTCCGTAGCGGATTATTACAAAATCATGGAAATTCTGGATGCACATAATTGCAACTGGAAAACAACTGATGAAGAATATGACACATCTACCGCAAACGGGCGGCTGTACATAAATGTTAAACTATCCATAGCACAGAATGAAGCAGATATAGGCGGGGAACGGATAGAAGTTATCTTTGACAGCAAAATAGCACATGGCACAGTCATTTCCGGCAATTGTCCATTTGGTTACAGAATAAACGATAAAAAGCAGTTAGAGATTGTCGAAGAACAAGCTGCTATCGTGCGGGATATTTTTAATTACTACGAAAAATCCGTAAGCCAGTACAGCACTGTAAAATATGCCAGGGAAAAATATGGTATTAACTGGAGCCAGATGACTATAAAACGTATAATTTCTGAAAAATTATATATAGGTGTATATGATAGGAATGGCAGATATAACGGCAATTTCTGTCCACCTATCATTAGCAAAGAACAGTTTGGATGTATACAAAATCTGTCAAAACGCAATGCTTATTCCGCTCCATCTGGCAGAATTTATTTGTTTACATCTATATTAAAATGTGCTGAATGCAGGCATAATTTAATAGGGCTTGTAGCCACTTACAAAAAAGTAACCCAACATTATTACCGCTGCAACCAATATGCACAGCGTGGCAGATGCAGCCACAACAAGGCAGCCAGGGAAGATTATGTTGAACAATGGCTTCTTGACAACATATCCACGGAATTTAGAAAATGCAAAATCGAATGGGAGATGAGAGCTGCTAAAAAGAAACAAGATGCATCAAGTGTAGACAAGGCGGCAATCAAACGCAAGCTAAAAAAGCTCAAAGAATTGTATGTAAATGACCTTATAGACTTAGAAGATTACCGGAAAGATTACCAGACATATACAGCAGCATTAAACCAGGCATTAAACCAGGTGAGAGAAGAACCACCAGATTTTGAAGCAATAGAAACTATGATTGGAGATAATTTTGGAGAAGTTTATAGAACACTTAGCCGTGAAGAAAAACGCACCCTTTGGCGGTCGATAATCAAGGAAATACACATTGACAGAGATAACAATATTGTCAGTATTGTTTTTGTGTAATTATGTGTACCTTTTATATATTTCCTACCTGCTCCGTAAACATGGAAAAGAGGTCAAGCTGCTGGTACATCCCGCTTGTGTCGATCTGCTCCGCCTTTTCCCCCGGAAGCAAATATACGCCATCTTCGATATAGGAATTGACAAAGAAACGGGCATCCTCCCATGAAATCCTTGCTTCCGCTTCACGGGTAAGGTAATGCCCCTTCCACATGGTCAGACCGTCCTCATCCGCACGGTATCCCGCCCGCATATCCCCAATGTCAAGCTCCGTAAATTCTTCCATGCGGAACGAATTTTTCAGATACTCTGTCTGCATCCTTGTATCCTGCTCCATTGCAAAATATCCCGCAATTTCCGGTCTTTTATGGATAAGGAAATCATCAGAACACAAAATCCCTTTCTGTATCTCTACCGCTTTCTCTGCAAAGTCCAGATTCTCCAAAAAAGAGCCGGATAATGAACTTTCCCCGCTGCTGCGGTCATTATCCGGCTTTTCCTTTTCCATATTCAGTTGTGTTTCACCGCTTACAGGCTGTATACC
>DKYP01000104.1:11704-15492 GCA_002499945.1 Lachnoclostridium sp. UBA7097 | reverse complement strand
GCCCTTTTATGCGCCGTTGCGTGTACCCGTCCAAGCGGAAGCGTGCTGTTGTTGGAAATATTTTGGAATTGCCAGCCCACTAATGGTATTTTTTACAGCAAAAAATGGGGAACTCCAAAAAAAGATAAGGTCTTGAAGGTCCGACGGAGGATTTTTTTCAGAAAGTCCTGGAGGAATAGATATGCAGTATTACGGGATTATTATAAATGCACAGGTTTTTTCCTGTGCATTTTGTTAATAAGCTGGATTATTAGTTTTTCTTCTTACCAAATGTATCATCAATTATATTTTCAATAATATTCTTTTTAACCCACACATCAAAGCTTAACATGCATATAAATGCAAATTTGGACAGTATTTTCTGTTCTTCTGCATCTTTTATGCCAGCATATATTTCATTGGATTTCTTTAACTTACGTATAATGTCGCGCAGCTGTGAATCCACATTTTCCTGTGCAAGTTCCACGATTTCTTTATACAGGCTGTCAAGGTTGCGCCCGTTTTCTGATTTAAAAAATTTCTTTGTTACGGGGTCTAGTACACTTTTAATATCATTTATAGCAAGGAAGTTTTTAAAGTAATATATAAAAATAAGAAGAAGCATATGTTCTTTTGTGTATTTCTTCTTATCAGGAGGGGGAAGGAGATTGTTTTTAGTATAGTTGTTAATCATGGTCTTGGTAAGTATTTTATCATCATCAAACCGTTTGGAGGATTTTAAATGTTCATCCATAAAGGTTGTGACCTGGTCCATATACAAGTCAATGCCAGGTATATCTTCAGGGCTTATATAATCTATATTTTGCATGCTCCGGATTAGGTTTAGTATCTCTTTATTGTACTTTTCATGCATAATTATTGTATTCCTTTCTATAATATAATAGAATGACTGTTGCAAATATTTGGAAGCTTTAATGGTAATTATACCATAATTTTTAAAGATAGCAAGGGAATGTAACTACATGCAGGATAAACTTGCATCCCCGGCCCGCCTGCTGCCTGCCATCCGGACCACAAAAAAATACAAAACAACCGTAACTACTATTTATATTTTTGCATAAAATAATAAGAAGCCTTAAATTGCCAGGAGGGTAACAGATGCTTAGAAGGGACAGGAATAAGCCATCTGTACATAAACACAGCAAGAAACCTGCGGTAAAGCCATCTATGGGCGAACCGGTTATAGCAGAGCGGATTTCAAGGAAACTGAATATGACAGAAGATGTTATTGCAAAAGCACCAGTCCTTACAGGATATGGCACACACAGGTTTTGCGTTGAAAATTACAGAAGCATTATTGAATATACAGACCACATTGTAAGGATACAGACAAAGACATGCAGGATACATATAATTGGCGAAAAACTTGTAATTGCATATTTCAGGGAGGACGGTATGTGCATAACAGGCAATATAAGCTCTATAGAATACCACTAAGGGGGTTAAAGTATGGTACATAAAGTGGCAGGATGGTTTAAGGGATATCTGTTAATACGTGTAACAGGGTATGGAAGCAGGCGTTTTGTAAATCTCTGCCGCAACCATGGTATTGAATTGTGGCTTATAAGCTATAATGACAGTGAAGAGGTGCTGTATTGCAGGATTTTTCTTAAAGATTTCTACAGACTGCGCCCTATTGCAAGGAAGTGCAGGGTATGGGCTGTTGTTAAAGAAAGGTCAGGCTTTCCGTTTGTGCTTGATATGATGCGCCGCCGCCTTAGTTTTTTCGTTGGTGTGGGCGTGTTTACATGCCTGCTTTTCTTTCTTTCAAGCCGCATATGGGGGATTTCAATAGAAGGACAGTCATTACATACCAGGGAAAGCCTGTTAAAATACCTTGACAGCCGTAATGTATATGGCGGCATGGCTGCAAGTGATGTGGAATGTAATGCAATAAGGGAGGATTTAAGGCACAGTTTTGAAGATATAAGCTGGGTTTCTGTGGAACTGCGTGGCAGCAGGATTTTAATAAAACTTAAAGAAGCACAGCTTGTGCAGGAGAAACAGGAGGATGAAACGCCGGCAAACCTTGTGGCAGAGGATGCAGGCACTGTGGTATCCATTGTTACAAGCCGTGGTACAGCTAAGGTAAGGGCAGGGGATAAAGTTAAAAAGAATAAAGTGCTTATTTCAGGGATTGATAAAATTACAGGGGATAATAATGAATTTATAAGGAAAAGGCGTGTAAGGGCAGAAGGGAAAGTTGTTATTGAAAGTGTTAAAAAATATAAAGATGAACTTTTAGAAAGGTATTCTAAGAAAGAATATACAGGCAGGGAGAAATATTTATATAATATTATTGTGTCTGATGCAGATGTTTTTTTCTATAATCCATTAAATAATTTGGAAACTTACCAAAAGTATGATATAATTCGTGAAGGCGGACAAATATTTAAAGAATTATCACAGAGGTTTCCTGTATATTTCTGGCGGCAGTGCTTTGCAGAGATAAAGTATACTGATGCCACGTATTCAGAAAAAGAGGCAGAGGAATTTTTAAATGAAAGGTTTGGTTATTATCTTAAAGAGCAGGAAGGGAACGGGTATAAAGTTATAGATGCAAGGCTTTCTGTCCAGAAGGCGGGAGGGCGTTATATTGCCAGTTCTGATGTAAAGGTACAAAAAGAACAGGTTATTTACAATAAATTAAATAATAAAAAAGGGATGAAGAAAAATGGCAATAATGGAAACAGTAATAGAGATACCAGTGGAACATGAAAGAAATATATTTGGGAGTTTTGATATAAATATTAAAAAGATTGAGAAATCTTTAAATGTCACAATGGTTGCAAGGAATGGTGCAGTTAAGCTTGTGGGTGGTGAGGCAGGTGTAAAACAGGCAGAAAGCATATTGATGCAGCTTATGGAGCTTTCAAAGCGTGGTAATGTCATTACAGAGCAGAATGTAAATTATATACTTTCACTTGCAGTAGAGCACAGGGAAGGCGAACTTGTAGAGATTGATTCAGATATTGTATGCCGCACAGTGCAGGGGAAGCCTGTAAAGCCTAAGACGGCAGGACAGAAGCAATATATTGATTTGATACGGAAGAAAATGATAGTATTTGGGGTAGGGCCTGCAGGTACAGGCAAGACTTATCTTGCTATGGCAATGGCAATAGAAGCTTTCAGGCGTGATGATGTAAGCAGGATTATTCTTACAAGGCCTGCAATAGAAGCGGGTGAGAAACTTGGATTCCTGCCTGGCGATTTACAGAGCAAGGTTGACCCTTACCTCCGGCCGCTTTATGATGCACTATACCAGATTATGGGTGCTGACAGCTATCTGCGCAATGTAGAGAAAGGGCTTATAGAGGTTGCGCCGCTTGCATATATGAGGGGGCGTACACTTGATAATTCATTTATAATACTTGATGAGGCACAGAACACAACGCCTGCACAGATGAAAATGTTCCTGACAAGGATTGGTTTTGGCTCAAAGGTAATTGTTACAGGCGACCTTACACAGAAGGATTTGCCAGCCGATGCAGTTTCAGGTCTTGAACATGCGCTTGCAGTCCTTGGCAAAGTAGAGGATATAGGCATTTCGCACCTTACAAATAAAGATGTTGTGCGCCATCCGCTTGTACAGCAGATTGTAATGGCCTATGATGATTATGAGAAGAAACAGCAGAGAAAGAAAGAGGCAAGGGATGCAAGGGAAACGGAAAACAGGCATAGGAAAAGAAAGTTTTAAAGTTCCTTTAAAACATTTATACTCACGAACGATTAGATTTTCCTTTCTGGACAGCACATATTGCCCACTTATGCAATATGGGCTGTTCAGA
>DKYP01000104.1:0-11447 GCA_002499945.1 Lachnoclostridium sp. UBA7097 | reverse complement strand
CAATATGGGCTGTTCAGAAATTGGAAAACCTTAACGGCCGTCAGTATATTAATGTTTTATCAATTTGGGAAAAGCATCCAGAATTGATAAAGAAGGGGTATAGAAATAAATAAAAAACATAAAGAAAATATGAGTGGTACAAATATGGGAAAGATAAAAAACCGCAAGAAAAATATTGCGTTCAGGTTCTGGGTTTATATTGAAGTAATATCAGGCACAATTCTTGGCAGTGTTTTATGCGGTACAGGTTATATTGATATTTTAAGGAATATTGTAGTTTCAATAACAGGCATAATGGTATTTGTATATTATTACGGGCTTAAAGACAGCAGGATGGTAAAGGCTGTACCATCACAGAAAGCCTTTCTTATAAGCTTTGCAGTATCAAACCTGCTTGTGGCATTTACGGCAGTTACAGATATTGGTACTGTATGGATGGCAGGGACAGCCGCCATAGCCGTTATGGAAGGTATGGGACATGCAGTATCATGCCATCTGCTCCTTATGTTACAGTATTTAATACTTTCAGCAGATGCTGTAAAGAACAACAGGATAGTGGTTTTTTATGCTGTGCTTGGTATACTTCTTGCACTTATTGTTCCAGAGATTAAGAAAAGGCGTCTGTTTTTATATGCAGCAGTTATTTTTATTTCATTGACACTTGTACTGGCAATGGTTTTAAACGGCGGCAATATAAAGGAAATATGGGCTGGCAGGGCATTCCTGGCACGGTGTATTGCAGGGGATATCGTGCTTTTATCTGTTTCATGGGTTACATACTGTATTAAAAAGCAGGATTCCCGCAATAAAAGGGCCAGCTTGCCTGGACATGACCAGAAAACACTTGCTGCCCTTGCCGGTACAGACCATATGCTTATGCAGAGGATAAAACATTATTCAGAAGCTTTATATATACATTCAGTAAGGACTGGGAAATTGTCATGCAGGGCAGCAGAATCTGCAGGGTATAACAAAAACCTTGCAATGGCAGGCGGGCTTTACCATGAGGCAGGAAGGATTTATGAAAATGAAGATTATAAAGAGGCCTGCGAAAAAATTGCCTCAGAGTATGCTTTTCCGTTACAGCTTACGTATATAATAAAACAGCACGGGTGCACATCCGGCGGGCCGTTATCACCAGAAGCAGTGCTTGTAATGGTCAGTGATGGCATTATTTCAACGGATGAATATCTTAGGAGGACAGGCAAAAGGGAACAGGTACCAGATGAAAGGCTTATAAAGAGTGTATTTAATTCAAAAGCCATGAAAGAAAAACTTGATAATTCAGGGATGGGGAAAGAGCAGATAGAAAAGCTTATGGATTTTTATATTAATAATGCTTTTAAAGAAGAGGTTTAAAAAGGGAAATTATCTATAAGGAAAGGCACGGTTTTGGTATGACAATACTAATGGAGAAGGAAACAGATTATGAAATAGGTTTTGATTATGGGAAACTGTTAAAAAAAGTTGTTGCAAAATCTATAGAACTTGAAAACTGCCCATATGAATGTGAAGTAAATATTACATTTACAGATGATAATGGAATACGGGTGCTTAACAGGGATTTCAGGGGGCTTGATGTGCCCACGGATGTCCTTTCATTCCCAATGGCAGAATATGTACCGCCGGCAGATTTTTCAATGCTTGAAGAGGACGGGGCGGCAGTATCATATTTTAATCCTGGAAGTGGCGAATTGCTTCTTGGGGATATTGTTATATCGCTGGAACGTGCAGATGAACAGGCAAAGCAGTATGGCCATTCATTAAAAAGGGAAATCTGCTTCCTTACAGCGCACAGTATGCTCCACCTTATGGGATATGACCATATGGCAGAAGAAGAGAGGAAGGTAATGGAAGACAAACAGGAAGAAATATTAAATGCACTTGGGATAACAAGGGATTAGAAGGAGGACATCAGGATGGGTTCTTCAAAAGAAAACACTGCAGCCGGGTTTCTGAAACAGGGCAGTATACTGGCCGTAGCATCTATAATGGTAAGGGTAATCGGCATGATTTACCGTATACCTATGGCAAATATAATAGGTGATGAGGGCAATGGAATATATTCTGCGGCATATGAGATTTATAATATTCTTCTTATAATATCTTCGTATGGCATGCCTATGGCAGTATCTAAAATGGTATCTGCAAGATGTGCACAGAAAAGGTATAAAAATGCATATAAGATTTTCAGGTATTCAATGCTTGTGTCTGTAATTACAGGCGGCAGCGCAGCACTGTTCGTCTATTTTGGTGCAGAGTGGCTTGAACACCAGTTTTTTTCTAAATATAATGGTGTTGCAATCCCTTTAAAGATACTTGCACCTACTATATTTATAGTGGCTGTAATGGGTACATTAAGGGGGCTTTTCCAGGGCAGGAAAACAATGCTTCCCACAGCGGTTTCACAAATATTTGAACAGGTTGTCAATGCATTTGTAAGCGTTACTGCTGCATACTTTTTTATGCGTGCGCACAGTGCCTCGGACAAGCTGCCGGCATGGGGTGCAGCAGGTGGTACGCTTGGCACATGCGCAGGTGCAATAGTAGCGCTTGTAATACTGGCATTTATATATTTAGTCTACCATCCTGTTATGAGCAAGCAGGAAGCAAGGGACAAGACATCCAAAACCATATCTGCTTCACAGTCCTTCAGGATAATTGCAATTACTGTTATACCCATAATACTTAGCCAGACAGTTTACCAGTTAAGCGGGATTGTGGATGTGACACTTTTTAACGCAATTATGGGGATGAAAGGGGTTTCAGACAAAGTAGTAAGCACAATGCAGGGAATCTACAGCACAAAGTACAGGCTTCTTGTAAACGTGCCTGTAGCCGTATCTACTGCAATAGCATCTTCAATGATACCAAGCCTTGTAACATCATTTGCCGCAGGTGAAACAGACAGTGTAAAAGATAAAGTATCAATGGCAGTTAAATTTAACATGATTATAGCATTTCCATCAGCAATGGGGCTTTCAGTGCTTGCAGAACCAATAATAAGGCTTCTGTTCCCGTCTTCTGATTATAAGACAGGCGGGCTTATGCTTATAACAGGTTCAGTCTGCATAATATTTTATGCACTTTCCACTGTGACAAACGGTGTACTGCAAAGTATAGATAAAATGGGGCTTCCTGTCATACATTCACTTATATCCCTTGGAATCCATATAGGCATAGTTGCAGGGCTTCTTATGTGGACGGATATGGGGGTATTTGCACTAGTAGCAGGCAATGTAACATATCCTGTACTTGTATGCGTTTTAAATGGCAGGTCATTAAAGAAATACCTGGGGTATGGCCAGGAGGTTACAAGGACTTTCTGCGTACCGCTTATAGCTTCATTTGTAATGGGGATTATAACACTTGCTGTATACTACCTTTTCTTTATAATAACACATAAAATATATATTGCCATACTGCCAGCTGTAGCAGCAGCTGTCTTTGTATATTTTGTACTTGTCCTTAAACTGCAGGGTTTAAACAGGCATGAACTTTATGAATTTCCTATGGGAAGAAAGATATCAGTGCTTGCAGATAAAATGCACCTTTTAAAACGTTAATGTAATTTGCAATCCTGAAATTTCATTCAATACAAAGTATGGATTTATCAGAACTATTATATTTTTGCTAATATTTTGTATTTTTACTGGTTAATAAATACTTAGATAATGCCGATAAATAATTAGTATAGTAATTTCATCTGGTTTTACAAACGAACCAGTGTGGACAGTTTTTATTTGTTGATGTTATATAATATCAGACAGGGAGGTCAGATATGATAATTGCACATAATATGGAAGCATTTAATGCACAGAGGAATTTAAATATAACTAATTCAAGAAAGGGTAAATCAACTGAGAAACTTTCTTCTGGTTACAGGATTAACAGGTCTGCTGATGATGCTGCAGGTCTGTCTATTTCAGAAAAGATGCGTGGGCAGATACGTGGTTTAAACCAGGCTTCAGAAAATATACAAGATGGTAATTCCCTGGTTAATACTGCTGATGGCGGGTTAATGGAAGTACACTCCATTATGCAAAGGGAACGTGAGTTAATGGTACAAGCTGCGAATGATACCTATTGCAAGGAAGACAGGGAAGCCATAGAAAAAGAAATTAAAGCATTAACCAGTGAATTAGACCGTATATATGAACAGACAGAATTTAATACAATTAAAATATTTAAGGGAAATTATACTTATATTGGTGATACTGCACCTGTAGAAAATATAAATACAGATACTTCTACAAAGACCGATAACAAGACAAGGGAATCCGTTATATGGCTGCCTAAAGACAGTACCCCTCCAGCTGACAGCAGCAATGTCTATACTTCTTCAAATGTTTTAGATTTCCATACTTCATATTCTGAGTATGAAAAGGATGTATATGACCCAGATGACCCTCTTCATCCATTTACTTCTGAAGTTTCTGAATATTTGGAAGTTTCAACTGTTACTGAAACAAAGAGAACAATAGAAAGAAAATATGAATCACTGGCAGCAGATTCTAAATATACCACATTAAGAAATCCTGGCGATATGACAGGTTCAAATGGTTATATAAATGTACAGAACGTGGCACGGGACTTAGATTTATCCTGTGCAATGTCCCAGCTAGGAGTAAAAATAGATGGAAAACTGGTAAATGTTGATTTATATAATAGTGGCAGGGGTTCAACAGTAGTAAGTGATGATGAAAAAACTGCTACTACTACATATAAAGGCGGGGCTCTTGGGGATATTGAAATTGACCAGGTAATTAAGCTTGTAGATGATGGAAAAGCATATGACATCTCATACAAAGCAAGAAATACCAGTGCCGATACAAAACATACAATAGACCTCCGGCTTGCATTTGATGTTATGAATACATATGACCATACTGTCAGCACAGAAACTGTTAATGTAAATAATACTTATGAATTAGAAAATGAAGATGCAAAGATAGGAATAACGCCTACTGGAGCTGACAAATTTATGATAACTGATATTGCGGATTTATATGACGCATTTGATGATAGTAAAGTAGTTGCAGATAAAACAGGAATATACCATACAGGCGCCGGTTTCTGGTGGAATAATAAAGAAATAGCAGAAGGAGGGGGTATTTCAATTGGTTCTGTAAAGTATGGTCCTATTGAATTGAAGAAGACTCCTTATAAACTTACTGAAACAGACAAAACTGAAACAACTAAAACTACCACTACTAAAAGTACTACTACATCAAGGCTTTATAAGGCAAAGTATATTGATATACAAGCAGGTGCTAATTCAAACCAGCTTATACCAATCCGTTTATGGGATTTGTCAACAGAGAGCATGAAATGTATGAATCCAGATAATATTTCTGCATTTAATGCACAGGACAGCCTTACACATTTAGACCGTGTTATTGATAAAGTTTCTGAAATCCGTTCATACTATGGTGCAATAACAAACCGCCTTGAACACGCAATGTTAAATGCTGATAATATGGCAGAAAATCTCTCTGCTTCAGAATCCCGCATACGTGACCTTGACATGGCAGAAGAGATGCTGGATTTCAGTACAGGCAGTATTTTACAGCAGGCTGGCCAGTCTGTACTTGCACAAGCAAACCAGTCAAGACAGGGAATACTTAGTTTATTACAATAATACAATTAACAAATTTATAAAGATAAGAAGAAACGGCCGTCACTAACAGATAGTGGCGGTTTGTACGTCCATCTGTCTTTTTAATTACTTCACATTATAATATTTATATGTTAGAATAAATATACAGGGGTAACAGTAGTAAGGACCGCCAGTATTTCTGGCATATGAAATTAGAAATGGGGTGTTTTATTGACACATAAGGAAAAAGCAGCACATCTGCTGCAACAGCAGTACCATTGTTCACAGGCATTATTCGGGGCTTTTGCCGGTGATGTGGGGTTAGATTTAAAGACGGCATTTAAGATAAGCACATGCTTTGGCGGTGGCATGCGCCAGGGAGGTATATGTGGCTGTATTACTGCTGCAATGCTTGTTATTGGAATGGCAGTTGGTTTTTATGATTCCCAGGACAGGGAACTAGAAATATATGTAAATAAAAAGACTGATGAATTTATAAAGCGTTTTACCGGAAAGATGAATGGGGATATAAACTGCCGTGATATTTTAGGAAAAGATATATCAGAGCCACAAGGAATGGCCAGTATACGCAAAGAGGGGCTTATCCTTAAAAAATGCCCGAGGGCAATAGAGGTAAGTATTGATATACTTGAAGATATGCTAAGCGAGCATGTTAAATATATAACAGAGAGCAGCATAGATTTGGAAGATATACCTGAGGATAATGAAATGCAGGAGCTTCTTAAAGGCATTGGCAAGCTGCGCCGTTTCAGGAGGAATGTAAATAACCTTCTATATTCATCTTCAAAAGAAATTGGATTTATACAGTTTGATATACGTAAGTTTAAGATTGTAAATGATTTATATGGCGAAAAGTTCGGTGATGAGGTTTTAGATTTTATTATAAGGCAGTTAAAAGAAAGCTGTAATGACGAACAGTTCTATATAAACCTGCGCAGTGATGTATTTATGATAGTAACAGAATATGACAGTGAAGAAGAACTTATAAGTTTTATACAGGAATTTGACGAAAAGACCAATTATTTTAAAAATGTTAAATTACAGATGTCTTATGGCGTGTATACAGTAGAGGACAGGAAGATGGAAATGCGCCAGATGGAGGACAGGGCGGCTATGGCAAGAAAAGCTGCTAAAAATAATGTATTAAAAAATATTATATTTTATAAAGAGCAGTTTAAGGATTCACTTTATAACAGGAAGTTTATTGAAGAAAATATGCAGGCTGCCATTACAGAAAAACAGTTCCTGATGTACCTGCAGCCTAAATATAGTATTGCCAAAAATGAAATTATAGGCGCAGAAGCACTTGTAAGGTGGCGCCATCCTGAACGGGGCATGATTTATCCTGACCAGTTTATTCCTGTTATTGAAGAAAATGGTTTTGTCAGGAAAGTGGATTATTATATATGGGAAGAAGCATGCCATTTTATAAAGAAATGCATGGATGAAGGAATTAATACCTGCCCGGTTTCTGTAAACGTGTCAAGGGTGCACCTGCGTGATGATGAATGTATAAAGACGCTTTCTGGAATGATAGAAGAAAATGGAATACCAAAAGAACTGCTTGAACTGGAAATAACAGAAACAGCGGATGACCAGCAGATAAGCCTTAAAGCGCTGCAGTTAAAAGAAGAAGGTTTTACACTTCTTATGGATGATTTTGGAAGTGGCTATTCTTCTTTAAATATCCTGCTTGAAACACCTTTTGATGTTATAAAGCTTGATAAGAAATTTATAGAGAATATGATGGTTTCAGAGAAAGGAAGGCTTTTGCTTGAACAGGTGGTTTCAATGGCTGGAAAGCTTGACATCGGACTTCTTGCAGAGGGCGTAGAAACCAAAGACCAGATAGAGCTTCTTGAAAGTATCGGGTGTGACCAGGTGCAGGGCTATTATTATGCAAAGCCTATGCCAAAAGAAGAATTTTTTGAACTGTTAAAACAACAGCAGGCAAGATAAAATGCTTGCAATAAATTATAGTATGTGGTAGAATACAGAATGTTGTGTATAGGAGATGTTCCTCTGTTACGGCTGCGTTGCACATAAGTATTAAGAACATCAAGATAAATAAGGAGGTTCACACAGATGAATGACATTATTAAGGAAATTGAAGCTGCACAGTTAAAGCAGGAAATTACTGAATTTGGTATTGGTGATACAGTGAAAGTATATGCCAAAGTTATTGAAGGAACAAGGGAACGTATCCAGGTATTTGAGGGTACAGTCATTAAAAGGCAGAATGGCGGTGTAAGGGAAACATTTACAGTAAGGAAGTTCTCCAATGGTGTAGGCGTTGAAAAGACATGGCCGTTACATTCACCAATTATTGACAGGATTGAAGTAGTACGCAAAGGTAAAGTAAGGCGTGCTAAATTATTCTATCTCCGTAACAGGGTTGGCAAGGCAGCCAAAGTTAAAGAGGCAATAAGATAATTAAGGATTCAGATGTTATAATAATGGGGTTATAGTTCTGGCGGACATAACCCTGTTTTATTGTATCTGGTGGTTCAGGAGGGAAAATATGTGGTGTCCGGTTTGTAAGACAGAATACCAGGAAGGGATTACAGTCTGCCCTGAATGCGGCTCTGTGCTGGAAGAGGGGACAGAAGATGATTTTGTAACAGAATGTTTATGCAGGCTAAAGGATAAAGACGAGGCAGAAAAGCTTCTGGAATACCTGCACTTTTCAGGTATTGAAAGAGCTATGGAACAGGAAGAAGAAGGGGTTTATGTAATAACTGTGCCACAAAGCCAGGTAAAGCAGGCAGAAAAGCTTATGCGTGGATTTATGATGGCTTTGCAGGAAGAACAGGATAAAGCAGAAGATGCGAGTGAAGATAAAAATAAAGATGCAATTAAAGAAACACCAGAAGGAATTTTAAATAACTCTTCCAAAACTTATACTAAGAAAGCGGATGAATATAAAGATGTAAAAAATTCAGGAATTACATTTATTATATTTGGATTTATTGGGATTATATATCTTATATTATGCTGGTTTGAAATTATCCCGCTCACATATAATGAAATTGTGCTGGTTCTTTTATTATGCATGTTTGTATTTTTTGTTGCCGGCGGTTTTGCATCTATTATAAAGTCTAAAAAGATTAAAGGACAGATAGCAGAAGAAGAAAACCTTACAAAAGAATTGAAACTCTGGCTTGAAGAAAATATTACAAGTGAACTGCTTAAAAGCTGGAAAGATAACAGTGTAACAGATGAGGAAAATGAATTAATTGTAATATCAAAAATTGGCAGTACACTTTCAGATGCTTATAAACATCTTGATGTTTCCTATATTGAAATGGTGGCAGATGAGTATTTTAATGAAAAGCTTTCAGGGAATATATAAACTATAAAAAGCCCGCTGTTACAGTATTATAAACTACTGTAACAGCGGGTTTTAATTATAAACTTATGCCATTTTCTTCTAAAAGCTTTCTTGCGCTTTCTATTGAATCTATACCAGTTTTATTTTTAATTGGTGCAAACTCCTTGTTTCTTTCAACTTCAAACGGAAGGCATGTGTCGAGCATGTGTATCATATCAAGTATAAGGGTTTCAAACTTATAGCCATTTGGTTCTTCCGGGTTTATAAAACTGCCATTTTCATCCATATAAGGTATTTTCTTCTCAACAATATGGAGAGGAAGTTCATTATTACATATTTCTTCAAGTTCTTTTTCATGGAAAAGATAATTTAAAATTACGCCAAAATTATATGCAGGCTCACCATTTTCATCCTTTGTATTGCGTAGCTGTTCTGTCTGCTCATAATATTCAACAATAGAAGGACGCCCGTCCTCAAGGCACATTACACCAACCTTTTCATCAGGGTCGGATTTGCGTACCACCTTAGCACCCACAGCACAGTTTTTTTGTGCTACAGCGCCTATAAAACAGGGGTCAGCAATACGCTGCAATACATTATCAACGGCAAATACATTCAGCCATTCAATCCCCGCCTTATGGATAAAATCTGTAATCCCTGCATTCTGCATTGAAGAATACCAGCCACCGTTGCCATTTGGTGAAGTTGCTATCTTGTCTTTGGCTTCCATATAAACTTTTCCGCTGTATGTGGCAGCAGGTGCCATATCCTGTTTAAAAAAGTGTATATAATCCGGGTTATATGTGAAATAATCTTTCTCCTTAAAAAATGCAGTTGTAGCCTTATGGTTTTTATCACTTGTCATAATAAAAAGATGTATCCATGTGCCAGCCATATCAACAACATCAAGCAGGTTTCTTATAATGCGCTGGAAGATATATACAGGCTTTGTAATTCCTATATCATACATCCCTTTTGGGTTATCAGAACCAAGGCGTGTCCCCATGCCGCCTGCAAGAAGGACAGCACCAGCCTTGCCGGCACGTATTATTTCAAGCCCTGCCTTTACAAAATTTTCCCTGCCTGCATTAATTTCATCAAGTGTCATTACCTTGATTGGAGTAATAACACCACGTGGGCTTTCCTTTATGCCGCCAGTGACATTTGCTGTTACTGAAAAATCAGTACCGGCAATCTGCCCAAGAAGTGCATCCTTGCTTTCCTGGCTTAATTCATTATAGTATTTTAAAACATGCTCCTGTCCATACTTTGCAAGTTTATCATGTGCTTTATTAAAATCCATATTAATAACCATACCTTTCTACTGGTTTATATTTTTGCATGTCCTATTATACAATATCAGGATATAGGCTGCAAGAGCAAGTTTTCTTAAAATAATCTTCCTCCATTTCTTCAAGAATATGGATTAAGTCCCTTATTGTACCACCATGTTTTATAATTTCCTGTAATTTTCTTTCCAGCTGGAGATAAGAAATTTTTTCAGGAACAAGCCCGTCAGCTGCCCCAGGGAATTTTTCCTTTATATTACCAACCATTAATTTTACAATATGTTTATTAATAATTGTGTGGTAATTATCCTGGCAGGTTTCCATTACTTGTGTAATTAACAGTTTATAAGTATCATTATCAATATTATCCACATTGCATGCAAAAAGTTCTTTGTCATATGACAGGATACGGTATGAATTTTTACCAAGTTCTAAGTTATCCTTAAATCTTAACAAAGGCATTAACATGCCAGTCCGGCTGGCAAGTTCCACCCGTTTTTCATTAATAAAATCTTTCAAATAACCTTCTTTTAAACCTGTAACAATGCATGGAATAAAATGTTCCCCAAATTCAAGTACAAGTGGTTCTGCTGCCAGATTGTTTTTAATTTCATTTTCAGCGGTAATATCAGAATTTTCGGCAATACTGCTTTGGATTCCAAGCAATGTATCCGCACTTATGCCAAGAATACTGCATATGCCACTGATAAATGAAATATCAGGCAGACCGTTCCCACGCTCCCATTTACTTATTGCCTGCGGGGTAACACCAAGCCTTGAAGCAAACTCTTCCTGTGTAAGTTTTTTAGCCTGCCTGCGCTGGCAGATAATACTTCCTAAATTTTCATTCATAAAAATCTCCCATTCCTTTCTGGCTTTTATTATATAAAAATTATATACATAAAATATAATACAGGCAAACAATATACTGTTTAGTGCATTGCAACGCAAAATAAACGCTTGGAAGCAATGCCATTAAGTTAAAATATTTTAAAATAAAGAATGTGAAATCCATGATGGTAATGGATTGAAATAACATAATAATCTGGTATAATAAAAAATATAAAAAGGAGGGCGTAATATGGATGCGGCAAGAAGTTTAGATTATTATACAATAGATGATATATATGCTTTGCCAGAGGGGCAAAGGGCAGAATTAATTGATGGTGAAATGTATATGATGGCAGCACCGGGCAGGATACACCAG
>DKYP01000166.1:17871-18098 GCA_002499945.1 Lachnoclostridium sp. UBA7097 | reverse complement strand
TCCAAAAGACTAATTGAAGTTTATGGTATTTTAGTTTGACTTATAGAGCAATATAGTGTAAAATTTATAAACAATATACTGTGTCCTGATGGAACATAAGTGGTATAAATAGAGCCGTACTTACGGTGAGATAAGACTATGGAGGATGACATGGATAAAAAATTAAGAGCTGGTATCCTTGGTGGTACTGGAATGGTGGGGCAGAGATTTATTTCATTATTAGAGAA
>DKYP01000166.1:5256-17565 GCA_002499945.1 Lachnoclostridium sp. UBA7097 | reverse complement strand
GAGATTTATTTCATTATTAGAGAACCATCCGTGGTTTGAAGTAACTGTTATAGCAGCAAGCCCGAGAAGTGCAGGGAAAAGGTATGAAGAAGCAGCAGGCGGCCGCTGGAAGATGCAGACACCTATGCCAGAAGCAGTTAAGGATATTATTGTAAAAGATGTCAGTGATGTTAAAGGTGTAGCTTCAGAGGCAGATTTTGTTTTTAGTGCAGTAGATATGTCTAAAGATGAGATTAAAAGAATAGAAGAAGAATACGCTAAAGCAGAAACTCCAGTTGTTTCTAACAACAGCGCCCACAGGTGGACACCTGATGTCCCTATGGTTGTACCTGAACTTAACCCGGAGCATTTAGAGGTTATAAGCAGCCAGAAGAAACGCCTTGGCACAGAAAGGGGATTTATTGTTGTTAAGCCGAACTGCTCTATACAAAGCTACACACCTGCACTACATGCACTGAAAAAAGCAGGTTTTATGCCAAAGACAGTAGTTGCAACAACATACCAGGCAATTTCAGGCGCAGGCAAGACATTTAAAGAATGGCCTGAAATGGAAGGGAATATTATCCCGTTTATCGGCGGGGAAGAAGAAAAGAGCGAACAGGAACCATTACGTATATGGGGGCATATTGAGAATGGTGGAATTATAAAAGCTTCATCACCTGTTATTACAACACAGTGCATACGTGTGCCTGTACTGGATGGCCATACAGCAGCAGTATTTATGGACTTTGAAGAAGGAAACAAACCGTCTGAAGAACAGATTATCAAAATATGGAGGGAATTTAAAGGGCTTCCACAGGAATTAAACCTTCCAAATGCACCAAAGAACTTTATACAATATCTTGACGAGGAAAACCGCCCGCAGGTAACACTTGATGTTAATTATGAGAATGGTTTTGGCATATCACTGGGACGCCTGCGTGAAGATACAGTATTTGATTATAAATTTGTTGGATTATCACATAATACAGTCCGTGGTGCAGCAGGCGGCGGTGTCCTTACAGCAGAACTTCTTAAGGCAAAAGGATATATTACTGCTAAATAAATATATTGCATGGGGGATTATATGGAAAAATACAGGATTTTAGTTAAAGGCATTGTCCAGAAAGATGATAAATTCCTTGTTGTAAAGAAATGGTTTGATGACAATATATCCGACCCGTACAGGTGGGAATTTATTGATGCTGAAACAGAATTCGGGGAATCACCTGACACTGCCGTAATAAGGGCAATACATGAGCAGACAGGCATTACTGCAATGGTAGACAGGATTTTGTACACATGGACATTTGTCCTTGGCAAGGAATGCAGTTTAGGGCTTGCTTACCTGTGCCTGACAGATGAGGATGATATTATTCTTTCAGAGGAATTAAACGGCGCAGAATGGATTGAGGGCATGGATTTTGATAAATACATCAATAACAAACCAATGCTTGAAGATTTGGAAAAAGCAGAGTTATACTAATTATATTATGAGGTGCATCTGTTAAGGTTTTAGCAGGTGCCCTCTGCATATAAAGAATGTTACTGCCTGTATGCAGGAATGGAGAGTGGAATGGGTAAATATTTAATTAAAAACGGGCATCTTATAGACCCTGCAAATGGAATTGACGGCAAAATGGATATTTTAATACAGGGCAGGACGGTCTGTAAAGTAGCAGAAAATATCAGTGAAAAGGACAGCAGCACAGAAGTAATTGATGCTTCTGGCAAAGTTATAATGCCAGGTTTTATTGATTTGCATGTGCATTTAAGGGAACCAGGATTTGAATATAAAGAAACTGTGCTTACAGGGGCAAAAGCAGCGGCAAGGGGCGGTGTTACGACTATATGCCCTATGCCAAATACAAAGCCTGTTATTGATACCCCGGTAATGGTAAAAGATTTACTTGAAAGGGCAAAAGATGCACCTGTCCATATACTGCCAATAGGGGCAATAACCTTAGGCCAGGAAGGCGTGGATATTGCAGATATTGAAGGGATGAAAGAAGCAGGGGCTGTTGCCATAAGTGAAGATGGCAAATCAGTAATGGATTCATGGATTTTCAGGCAGGCGCTGCATGAAGCCGTCAGGGCAGGTATGCCAGTATTCTCACACTGTGAAGATACAGGGCTTGTGGACGGCGGTGTAATGAACTATGGCGCAAAATCAGAAGAACTAGGGCTTCCAGGTATAATTAATGCTGCTGAAGATGTAATTGTAGCAAGGGATATACTTATGGCAAAAGAAGCAGGGTGCAGGCTGCACTTGTGCCATTGTTCTACAGCAGACAGTGTTTTACTGGTGGAAATGGCAAAAAAACAGGGGCTTCCGGTTACAGCTGAAGCCTGCCCGCACCATTTTACAATGTCTGATGATGAAATTACAGAAGATGACGGAAGGTTTAAAATGAACCCGCCACTCAGAAGCAGGGCAGACGTAGAAGCATTAAAGAACGGGCTAAAAGATGGTATTATGGATGTAATATCCACAGACCATGCACCACATGGTGCAGAAGAAAAGGCACAAAGCATGTTAAAAGCACCATTTGGAATTGTGGGGCTTGAAACCTCATTTGCACTTGGATACACAGTCCTTGTAAAAGGAGGGTATCTTACACTGCCGGAACTTGTCCGCAAGATGAGCGTAAATCCTGCAAAAGTTATAGGGATAGATAAAGGAAACCTGGCAGAAGGGAAACTGGCAGATTTGGTTATAGCAGACCTGGATACAGAATATGAAATTGACAGCAGCAAATTTGAATCCAAAGGGAAAAATACGCCATTTAATGGAATGAAAGTCTATGGAAGGGTTGAAAAAACATTCGTGGACGGTGAGGTAGTTTACTGTATATAAATTACTGGGGTTTAAATATGCGTGCTGGCTGTGGAAACCACTTTGGAATTGCCAGCCAGGCTAATTTTGATTAGCCCGAAATTTTTATAGAAGGAGAAGAATAATTGGTTCAGAAATTAATTGATGAAATTACAAAGAAAAACGCACCTGTTGTAGCAGGTCTTGACCCAATGCTTTCTTATGTCCCGGAACATATACAAAAAAAAGCATTTGAGTATTTTGGTGAAACCATGGAGGGTGCCGCCGAAGCAATATGGCAGTTTAATAAAGGCATTATTGATGCAATATATGACCTTGTGCCAGCTGTAAAGCCACAAATTGCAATGTATGAACAGTTTGGTGTCCCAGGGGTTGCAATATTCCAGAAAACAGTTAGTTATTGCAAGGAGAAAGGCCTTATAGTAATTGGCGATGTTAAACGTGGTGATATAGGTTCTACATCAGCTGCGTATGCAACAGGCCACCTTGGCAGGGTACAGGTTGGAAGCAGCATCTGCTGTGGTTTTGATGAAGACTTTATTACTGTAAACCCATATTTTGGAAGTGATGGCATAACCCCATTTTTAGATGTCTGCAATGAAGAGGACAAGGGAATATTTATACTTGTTAAAACATCCAATCCTTCAAGTGGTGAGTTCCAGGACAAGGTTTTTGAAGGGACGCCTTTATATGAACTTGTTGCAAGGAAGGTTGCAGAATGGGGTGCACAGTGCATGGACGGGACTTACAGCAATGTGGGCTGCGTAATTGGTGCAACTTATCCTGAAATGGGGAAGGCACTGAGGAAAATACTTCCACATAATTATATACTTGTGCCGGGCTATGGTGCACAGGGCGGCACTGCGAAGGATTTAAAGGCATATTTTAATGAGGACGGGCTTGGTGCAATTGTTAATTCATCAAGAGGGATTATTGCTGCTTATAAACAGGAGAAGTACCAGAAATTTGGCGGACAGAATTATGCAGATGCATCAAGGCAGGCTGTTATTGATATGATAGAAAATATTAACAGTGTTTTGTAAGCAAGAAATAATATTTCAAGAAATTGAGCCGCCGGAGGCGGCATGGGAGGTTTATATGTCTGATAACAGAAAGTGCCTGGCATATATTACAAGCCAGGTAAAACTTGCAGATGGCATTTACAGCATGTGGCTTAAATTCCCGGATGGTACAGGTATTGCAAGAAAAGCAGTGCCAGGACAGTTTATATCCATGTACAGCAATGATGGCAGCAGGCTTTTGCCAAGGCCAATAAGCATATGCGGAATAAATGCACCTGATAATATGTTAAGGGTTGTGTACCGCATTGCCGGGAAGGGGACAGAAGAATTTTCCCATATGGCAGCAGGGGACAGTATTGGTGTTATTGCACCCCTTGGCAATGGTTTTGATATTAAAGAAACTACCGGGAAAAAGGTGCTTCTTATAGGCGGCGGGATAGGAATACCCCCTATGCTTTGTCTTGCGGCAGGTATTAAAGGTGATGTGGCAGCAGTGCTTGGCTACAGGGATGGCAACTTGTTTTTAAAAGAAGAATTTTTGCCATATGCAGATGTTTATGTTTCAACAGAAGATGGCAGTGCTGGTGTAAAAGGTAATGTAATTGATGCAGTTAAACATTATGGGATTAAAGCAGATATTATATATTCATGCGGGCCTTTGCCAATGTTACGTGGCGTCAGGGCATTTGCAGCGGAAAACGGAATAAAGGCTTATGTATCCTTAGAGGAAAGGATGGCATGCGGGATAGGTGCATGTCTTGGCTGTGTGTGCACTTCCAGGGAAAAAGATGCACATACTAATGTAAATAATAAAAGGATTTGCAAGGATGGTCCTGTGTTTGATGCAATGGAAATTGAGTTTTAGGGGATTATTATAGAGGTAGAAAATGAATCTTTCAGTTAATTTTGCAGGAGTAGAAATGAAGAATCCTGTAACAACAGCTTCAGGCACATTTGGTTCAGGAGCAGAATATAAGGATTTTGTGGATTTAAACAAACTTGGTGCAGTAACTACAAAGGGAGTGTCAAGTGTACCATGGCAGGGAAACCAGACACCACGTATCTGTGAAACCTATGGCGGGATGCTTAATGCAATAGGCCTGCAGAACCCGGGTATAGACCTTTTTATTGAAAGGGACATACCATTTTTAAAACAGTATGATACTAAAATTATTGTGAATGTATGTGGCAGGACTGTTGAAGAATATATAGAGGTTGTACAAAGGCTTGCAGACACTGGTATTGACCTTTTAGAGATTAATATATCCTGCCCGAATGTAAAGGCGGGTGGTATAGCTTTCGGGCAGAATCCTGAGCTTGCCAGGCAGGTGACGGACAAGGTAAAACAATGTGCAAAACAGCCTGTAATTATGAAGTTAAGCCCGAATGTAACAGATATTGCGGAAATGGCAAGGGCAGCTGAAGCAGGCGGGGCAGATGCAGTTTCATTAATTAATACACTTACAGGCATGAAGATAGATATTAATAAAAGGACATTTGCACTTGCCAATAAGACAGGCGGCATGTCAGGCCCTGCAATAAAACCTGTTGCAGTAAGGATGGTATACCAGGCAGCACATGCAGTAAAAATACCTGTGCTTGGAATGGGAGGCATAAGTTCTGCAGATGATGCACTTGAATTTATAATGGCAGGTGCCACGGTGGTAGCTGTTGGTACAGCTAATTTCCATAACCCTGCTGTTACAGAAGAAATAATAGATGGAATAAAAACATTTATGGAAAAGAATGGTGTTAAAGATATAAATGAACTTACTGGATGTGTAAAATGAAAGGGGACAATGATGGGAAAGTATATTTATGGAATTGACTTAGGCGGTACTACAGTAAAAATGGGGCTTTTTGACAATGAAGGCAATATAATTGACAAGTGGGAAATTGTTACAAGAAAAGAGGATAATGGTTCACAGATACTGCCTGATATAGCAGCATCAGTTAAAGACAAGAACAGTGAAAAAAACATTGCCATAGAGGAAATAGAAGGGATTGGCATAGGTGTGCCTGGCCCTGTAACAGAAGATGGCAGGGTACTTAAATGTGCAAACCTCGGGTGGGGGGTTTTATCTGTTACAGATGAACTTGGACGTCTTACAGGGATTTCAAAAGTTAAAGCAGGCAATGATGCAAATGTAGCGGCACTTGGTGAACAGTGGCGTGGCGGCGGACGTGGTTTTGACAGCATAGTTATGGTAACACTTGGCACAGGTGTTGGCGGTGGTGTTATCCAGAATGGAAAAATACTTACAGGCTCTAATGGTGCTGCCGGTGAAATAGGGCATCTTAAAGTGAACCCGCATGAAACAGCTACATGCGGCTGCGGCGGGCATGGCTGCCTTGAACAGTATTCCTCTGCAACTGCAATAATGCGCCATGCAAGGAAGCTTGTTAGTGAAACAGAAGAAGAATCATACTTAAGGCAGTTTGAAACAGAAAAGATTACAGGCAGGGAAATATTTGATGCATATAAAGCAGATGACAATCTTGCAAAGCAGGTAGTAAAAAGATTTGCAGAGTATCTTGGGCTTGGACTTGCCAATGTGGCAGCAGTTGTTGATACACAGGCATTTGTAATAGGTGGCGGCGTATCTAAAAACGGGCAGGTTGTTATAGATGTAATAAGTGGAGAATATGAGAAAAATGTAGCACTTTTTGCATTAAAAGGCAAAGAGTTCCGTCTTGCAGAACTGGGCAATGATGCTGGAATGTACGGTGCAGTAAGGATGGTAATGGAATAGGACAAAATAACTTTTGGCAGAAAACGGGTATTGAGAAAATTGTTTATATAGTATATACTACAACCAGGTTATTTTATGTATTTATAAAGAGGAGGAAAGCATATGTTTGCTGATGAAGGAATTATTACATTAAAACATGATGTTTTAAATATGGTTGCGAAGCTTGCTTTTGAAGGGAAGCTTGAAGAGGAGAGGGACAATATCCCTTACAGGATTATACCAGGCCCTGAACCACAGTTCCGTTGCTGTATTTATAAAGAGCGTGAAATTATAAGGCAGCGTGTAAGGCTTGCAGAGGGTAAAGCCCCTGGTGAAAAAGATGATGGCAATGTAATACAGGTAATACCATCTGCCTGTGCTGACTGTCCTATAGCAAGTTACATTATTACTGATAACTGCCAGAACTGTTTAGGCAAGTCATGTATGAATTCATGTAAATTTAATGCTATTAAAATGGACGGAAAGCATCCAAGGATTGACCCTAACCATTGCCGTGAGTGCGGCATGTGTGCAAAAGCATGTCCTTTCCATGTTATTGTGCATTTAAAGAGGCCTTGCAAGTCAAGCTGTCCTGTCGATGCAATTACGTATGATGAGCATGGCATTTCTGTAATTGATGATGAGAAATGCATTAAATGTGGCCAGTGCATACATAAATGTCCTTTCGGGGCAATAGGCTCTAAGACATATATTGTAGATGTAATTAATGCAATTAAGTCAGACAGGCCTGTTTATGCACTTGTTGCACCTGCAATAGAGGGGCAGTTTGAGAATGGCATTACAATGGCAAGCTGGCGCAAGGCACTTATAGCAACAGGCTTTACAGATATGGTAGAAGTAGGCCTTGGCGGCGACATGACTACTTCAAGTGAAGCAGAAGAGTGGTGGGAAGCACACGAAAAAGGTGAGAAAAAGACAACATCATGCTGTCCTGCATTTGTAAATATGATAAGAAAGCATTTCCCAGAATCAGCAGACCTTATTTCAACAACAGTTTCACCTATGTGTGCTGTATCAAGAATGATTAAGGCAAAAGAACCTGATGCTTACACAGTATTTATAGGTCCTTGCATAGCTAAGAAATCAGAAGTTGTTGACCAGAAGATAGAAGGAAATGCAGATGCTGTACTGGCATTTAGTGAACTCCATGCAATAATGCTTGCAGTTGATACAGAACATTTTGATGATGTGGACGGATACCAGGAAGCAAGCAAGTTTGGCAAGAGATATGGCAATGCAGGTGGTGTTACAGCATCAGTAGTAGAATACCTTAATGAAACAGGGCGTGATGGTTCAGCACTTTCAGTCTGCAAGGTAAGCGGTACTGCAGAATGTAAGAAAGCACTGTTACAGCTTAAGGTAAACAGGCTTAAAGAGGACTTTATAGAGGGCATGGCATGTGAAAACGGCTGTGTAGGCGGTCCAAGTTCATATGGCGTATACCCTAAGTTTAAAAAGAGCAGGGAAGATATGATAGAAACAGCAGATGGAAGAAGCATAACAGAAAACCTTAAAAACTATGATATGTCTTCTTTCTCAATGCACAGGGAATAAATTATGTTATTAGATGAATCTGGTACAGGTATTGCATGTGGAAGCGCTATCTACCAGAGAAAAACAGACGGGGTTGCACTGGTATCGGCAACCCCGTCTGTTATAAAACTGGCGGGTTGTGAAAGCATGGAATTTGAAGAAATAAAAAAGATTAATGTATTTGATATTGTATACCCGGATGACAAGGAGAAGGTAAGGAATGCATTTAACCTTGCATTTGATGAGGGTAAATGTTCCGAATGTACTTTCCGCAGATGGCATCATATTAAAGGTGTGTATATATGGCTTTATGGAAGCTGCATGCCATTAAATAATGAAAATGGGGAAATTTATGCCTGCTGTACATTTGTTGATATAACAAAACAGAAAAAAATCGAAGAAGAACTTGCAGAAAGCAGAAGGATTGGCAAGGAAACAGCCATGAATTTAAACAGGCTTTATAATGAAGAAGTTATAAGGCTTAGTACATTTTATGACAATTATACATGTATAATACGCTATAATTTAAATAAAAACTGTGTTGAATTTATGGAAGGCGAAACTTTGTCAGGGCTGTTTAAAACAGGCATGTCACTTGATGAATGTTATGAGAAAACAGAGTACCTTATAAGAAATGAAAAAACAAGGGATTCATTTTTTAACCTTTTTGACAAGGAAAAAATGTTTTCATTGTTCAGGGCTGGCAAAAGGACATTTACTATTGAAGTGCCATTCAGCCTTGATGACAAGACAGGCACTCTTTTTGTAAGGTTTAATATCACAATGAAAGAGAACCCATATACAAATGATATACTGGTTTTTGTAATAGAAGAGGATATAACAACAGAAGTCCTTACAAAGACAGCTTACCATAACATTGCTTCAACAGAATATATATCAATACTTTGTGTAGACATAGAAAAAAACAGGTATTTCTGCTGTAGCACATCAGAGCCCGATATGTACCTGACCGGGGGAAGATATGGGCGCAATGGTGAATACAGTACCACAATGCGCAAGATTTTCTATAATATACCAGGTGTCGTAGAAGACAAAAGGGATGAATTTTTAGAAAGCCTGGACTCTGAAATAATAAGGGAAAAACTTTTAATTTCACCAGAATATGTAGTTTATTATGGCAGGACTGTTAATGGTACAGACAGGCGTTACAAGATAAGCATACGATGGCTTGACAGGGAACATAACCTTGTAATTATAGCCAAGAAAGATGTTACAGATACCGTACGGGAAGAGCAGAAAAAAGAAAAAATGCTTTCAGATGCCCTTAAAGATGCGGAGAGGGCGAACGAAGCCAAAACAGTTTTCTTATCAAATATGAGCCATGATATGAGGACACCGCTTAACGGGGTAATAGGGTTTACAAACCTTGCAATAGAGAGCAGCAGCATAGAAGAGAAAAATGAGTATCTCGGGAAAATAAAAACATCAGGGGAGTTTTTAGTCCAGCTTATTAATTCCACGCTTGATTTAAGTAAAATAGAGAGCCATAAAATGACCCTTGTTTATGAATATGCAGAATGGAAGGGGATTTTAAAAAGTATTGTTAATTCAATACAGGCAGAGGCAGATAAAAAGGGCATACAGCTTATTATAGATACATCAAAATGTGCTTACAATGGCATGGTATATGTAGACAGTTTAAGGTTTAAACAGATATTTTTAAACCTTCTTTCAAATGCAATAAAATTTACACAGGAAGGCGGGAAAGTTGAATTTATTATTGAATGCCTGCCTGGAATTATAAATGGATGCAACTGTAAAATTATAGTACGTGACAATGGTTCTGGCATGAGCAGCAGTTTTGCAGAGAAAGCATTTGAACCATATTCGCAGGATGTAACAAGGACTGTAAAAAGAATGGAGGGTACGGGGCTTGGACTTTCCATTGTTAAGAGCCTTGTAGATATGATGCATGGTTTTATTGAACTTGAAACTGAGGAAAATAAAGGTACACAGTTTACCGTATACCTGCCCGTCCAAAAGTCAGAAGAAATTCCAGATAAAACAGAAGATACCAGTAAAAGCAGCAAAGAAAAGCTCGCTGGCAAAACAATATTGTTATGTGAAGACCATCCTGTTAATACAGACCTTATAAAGCTTATCCTTGAAAATTCCAATATAAATACAGTGTGTGCAGAAAATGGCAAAGAAGGGCTTGATATATTTGCATCATCAGATATATGGCACTTTGATGCAGTCCTTATGGATATATGTATGCCATTTATGGACGGGATAGAAGCAACAAAAGCAATAAGGGGGCTTGACAGGAAAGATGCCAGGAAAGTACCCGTTATAGCAATGACAGCTAATGTATTCCATGAAGACAGGGAGAAACTGTTTAAAGCGGGAATGACAGCTTTCCTTTCAAAACCTGTTGATGTGGGGATGCTGTTTAAAACACTTGAAGAACAATGCAGCAGGCATGGACAGGAGGAATAATGGCAAGTAAATATTATGTTGTACGTAACGGAAGAAAAAATGGCATATACAGGACATGGGATGAATGCAAGGCACAGGTTGATGGCTTTAGCGGGGCAGTCTATAAAAGCTTTAAAACTGAAAAAGAGGCACAGGAATTTTATTCAGGAGACACACAGGCAGACAGCAAAAGCAGCAGCAATATAGTAAAAGCCTATGTAGACGGCAGTTTCTATGGCGGCAGGTATGCATATGGTGTAGTTGTCCTGCGTGATGGCAGGGAAATCTGTTTTTCAGGGGAAGATAATGATAAAGAACTTGCAGGCATGCACAATGTCGCAGGTGAAATAGAAGGTGCTAAAGCTGCCATGCAGTATGCTGTTAAAGAAGGGCTGGAAGAAATTATAATATACCATGACTATGAAGGCATTGCAAAATGGTGCCTTGGTGAATGGAAAACAAATAAAGAAGGCACAAAGGCATACAAAGCATACTATGACAGCATAAAAAGCCAGATAAACATTAAATTTGTAAAAGTAAAAGGACACTCGGGTGATAAATACAATGATATGGCAGACAGGCTTGCAAAAAGTGCATTAGGGCTGGTGTGAATGTATGGCAGTAAAAGGAGAGTAAACTGGCATTATCTTTTATGTAAAGTCACAGCACCTGCAGCGCTGCGTTTTTTATCATCATTAATTGCAGCATAATGTTTTTTAGTAGTATTTACATCATTATGCCCAAGCACATCTGCCACAAGGTATATATCACCTGTCTGGTGGTAAAGTGCTGTGCCATATGTACTTCTTAGCTTATGTGGTGTTATATGTTTAAATGTAGTAATCTGGCTGGCATATTCTTTTACAAGGTTTTCAACAGCCTGTATACTGATGCGCCGTCTTTGTATAGAGTAGAAAAGGGCATGTTCATGTCCTTTTTTGGCTTCTATTGCACATCTTGAAAGTTCTATATAATTTCCCAGGGCTTCAGCAACCTCATCACCAAAGTAAACATATTCTTCCTTGCCGCCTTTGCGTATAATCCTTATACGGTTCTGCCTGAAGTCAACATCCTCAATATTTAAGCCAACACACTCAGAAACACGTATGCCAGTGCCAAGGAAGAGGGTAAATATGGCAATATTCCTTAATTTGTTTTTTTCATAGTAAGTTTTTTTAATGCCTGTAAGGTTTTTGCCGCCATTTTCGACAAGTTTTAAAAGTTCATCAACCTCATCTTCATCAAGACGTATTATTTCATGCTCATGCAATTTGGGCATATCAACAACATCCACAGGGTTATTTTTAATCAGTTTTCTTTTCTGGTAATATATATAGAAACTGCGCAGGGAAGCCATTTTACGGTGTAATCCTTGTTTGCTGTTAGTATATTTTTTACCATCATAATAGTATAATTTAAGATATTCCATGTATTCTTCAATATCTACAGGCTCAAGCTGTTCAAGCTGCTCAAGCTTGATATCATTTATATTTGTGGCATTTAAGGCCGGATTTTCAGATACAAGAAACCTGAAAAACGTCCTCAGGTCATATGCATAGCCAACACGTGTCCTTACAGATGTTGAAGGCTCAATCCCGCGGAAATAATCTTTGCAGAACCTTGGCATTTCATTTAACAGGTTTCTTAATTTTTGTGTATTCTGTTCAAAATTCTGCTGGTGGTAAGTTTCATTATTTGATGCACCCATAATAAAAATTCTCCTTGTAATTTAATAAAAATTGCATGT
>DKYP01000166.1:0-4979 GCA_002499945.1 Lachnoclostridium sp. UBA7097 | reverse complement strand
GCTGGTATTTATATTATAAACTATTATTTTCATTTTTGCAACATCTATTTGATAAACTGGAATTTATCCAAGAGATATAAATATATATATCTGCAAAAAATTACTGCTCTCCCATATTTTCATGTCCCCAAGAACTGCTGTTGACAGCGGGAATTATCTGCAAAGCCAAACCCTTTGCCAGCTGTACTAAAAGGCTGGCATGGAAACCCTGCAAGCAGGAAATCAAAATCCGGGATGTCTTCTGCTGTTAAGATGATATCTGCGCTGCTATAATCTTCCTGAGTTCTTCAATATCTGTACCCGACAGCTGCTGTTCTGCAAGGTATACAGATATAAAGTTAGATACTGAACCATTATACAGCTGGTTTAATAAAACCTGGGTTTCTATATTCTGGATTTTCTTTTTAGAAATATTTGCCCTGCATATAAACCCCGGGTCTTCCCTTGTAATGGCACCTTTATCAATAAGCCGCTTAATCACGGTATATGTAGTATTCTTCTCCCATCCTATATACTCTTTAATAATTTTGGCGATATCCCTTGCCGCCAGTGCCTTATTAGACCATAAAAGCTCCATTACATTTAATTCACCTTCATGTAACCGTATTTCCCCCATTTAAACATACCTCCTGAAATGCTTATAGTATCACTGTATCGTTACAATAGTAAAGCAAAAGAAAGCACAAATTAAAACAGCCATATTTAACGCCTGATAGTTACTTAAATATAACTGCCTGTCCACTAATTAAATATATTTTACTATTGGTATTAACCAGTGTCAATACCTTTCGCAGGCGTACACAAAAATTTTTTCTTTCATATAATATATCAAATACTTTAAGGAGGATTTTTATTATGTACCTTTTATTTGGGATATTAATTTTCATATGTATACTTTTCTCTTTTATTTTCTATTTAAGAAAAAGGAGGATAATCCATAAACTTTGTGAAATGCAGCTTGAACAGAAAGTATGCCTTCTGAACAAGATTATGGAACCGTTTGGCTTCTGTTACTCTCCTTCACAGGATATTATTACTTCAAGGCCTGATGCATGGCAGAGGAAATTTGGATACTGTTCTTTATATGATAAAACAGCTGTACATTTCTCAATGGTATTTGAATGTGAGCCTGTTTATTTTAATTATGATAACCGTACATGGATGTTTGAATTCTGGAAGGGACAGTATGGAATAAGTGCCGGAGCTGAAATTGGCATATACTGTGCTGACAGGATTTTAAGCCCGTGGGAATATGATAAAGCACTTTTCCACAGTGTTAGTGACAAAGAGTTAATGCCGGTTGGAATGACAGCATATTATAAAGGAAGTACATTGTTTAATGCATGCCAGCCGCATTGGTGGCTTACAGGTTTCTGCCCTGGCAGGTGTGTAAAACCGGAAGACCTTGTACTGTGTGTTTCAATTACATTTAAAAGTGAAAAAATGATGTACTGTTTCCTTAACAGCCTGGTACAGACTGGTTATATAAAATGCGGTATTTCGGTATGTGATATGACAGTATCTTTTATATTTGCCAGGCCATTTTCTGCACAGCCATGCTGCAAAAGATGCTTTGCGGCAAGATGGGCGCAATTTAAAAACAGGCTTTTCTGTAAATTATACATGTGGGTTACAAGGCCTTTTAAATGCACGATTGACAAGATTTTATATTTATATTATTTCCTGCCTTTCATATTCAGGCATATGCTTTGCATGAAGAAAAACAGGAAACAGAAATTCCATAAACCGCGAAGAAAGGAAAAGCTTAAGAATGGGATTTGAAAACCGTATCCAGAAGACATTTGACAATGCCCTCCATCTTCCACTATATCCAGGTTCAAAATATGTTGTATTTAGTGACTGCCACCGTGGCACTGGCAGGGCAAATGATAATTTCCTTCATAATGAATTTCTTTATCTTGCTGCCCTGCGTTACTACCTGCAGAAAGGATTTACCTATATTGAACTTGGTGATGCGGATGAATTATGGGAGAACCGTTCTATGCAATGCATTAAAGAAAACCACCGGCAGAGTTTTGAAATGCTTTCCCTGTTTTACAGGCGCAACTGCTTTTTTGCAGTCTATGGAAACCATGATATAGTTAAAAAAAGCCCAGGGTTTCCTAAAAGACATTTTTTCTCTTTTTATTGTGATAAAACATTTTGTGACAGGCCGCTTTTTCCTGATATCACGTTTTATCCAGGTATTATTTTAGAAGATAAGCTTAAAGGGCATGATATCTATATGACACATGGACACCAGGCAGACCTGCTAAACAGCACATTCTGGCGTCTGTCATGTTTTATGGTACGCTATATCTGGCGTCCTTTAGAAAGCATTGGTGTCCCGGACCCTACAAGTGCTGCAAAGAATAATACAAGAAAGAAAAAATCTGAGAAAATACTGTCAGACTGGGCATTAAGGAACAGACATATACTGGTTACTGGGCATACGCACCATCCAATGACTGGTTCTAAAGCTTCACCATACTGTAATACCGGGAGCTGTGTCCACCCTGCCGGGATAACTGCTATAGAAATAGAAAAACGTAATATTACCCTTGTTAAATGGTCTGTAAATAATAAAAAGGATATGGTTTTATATGCTTCACGGGAAATTCTTGGCAGCCAGGCATCAATTGATTCATATTTTTAAAAAATTTCTATATTAATGTATTTTTTCTGGATTTATGCCAATAATATCTACAGGGCATATAAAAACGCTGCCATATTTTATATATGGCAGCATCCCATAATCCATAATTTATGCAAATTTATTATTTATAGAGTTCTACTAACCTCTGTAAATGCTCATAACGTGCTTTTGCAGCTTCCTCTGACTCTTTAAAGAGTTTCTCAGCACGCTCTGGGAATGGCTTAATAAGACGTGTATAACGTGACTCATTATTAAGGAATTCCTGGTATGAACCGTCACCCTCTTTAGATGTAAGGGTAAATGGATTCTTGCCTTCTGCTTTAAGTGCAGGATTGAATGAGAATAAGTTCCAGTATCCAGCTTTAACAGCTTTCTTCATCTCATCCTGGCAGTGGTTCATGCCGCCCTTAGCAATACCGTGGAGTTCACAAGGAGCATAACCTATTATAAGTGAAGGTCCGTTGTAAGCTTCTGCTTCTGCTATAGCCTTAACTGCCTGTGCAGGGTTTGCACCAAGGGCAATCTGTGCCACATATACATAACCATAGCTCATTGCAATTTCAGCAAGGCTCTTCTTGCCGATTTCCTTGCCTGCTGCTGCGAACTGGCATACTTCACCGATATTTGAAGCCTTAGAAGCCTGTCCGCCTGTATTAGAATACATTTCTGTATCAAATACCATAACATTTACATTCTCACCTGATGCAAGTACATGGTCAAGACCACCGAAGCCGATATCATATGCCCAGCCGTCACCACCGAATATCCATACGGACTTCTTAGCAAGGTAATCTTTCTTGTCAAGTGCTGCCTTTGCGTCAGGGCATCCAGCTGCTGCTGCTTTTTCAAGTTCAGGTATAAGGGCTTCTGTTGCAGGTGTATTAGCTTTTGTGTCGTCCTTTGTTTCAATAAACTTGTCTGCTGCTGCTTTTAATTCTGCTGAAGCTTTATCAGAAGCTGCACATGCCTTTACAGACTCAATAGCCTGGTCACGCAGGTACTTCTGGCCTATATGCATACCAAGACCATGTTCTGCATTATCTTCAAACAGTGAGTTAGACCATGCAGGTCCTTTCTTGGAATCCTTGTTTACTGTATATGGTGATGTTGCTGCAGGGTTGCCCCAGATTGAAGAACATCCTGTTGCATTTGAAATATACATCTGCTCACCAAAGAGCTGTGTTATAAGGCGTGCATATGATGTCTCTGCACAGCCTGCGCAGCTTCCTGAGAACTCAAGGAGTGGCTGGTTATACTGGCTTCCCTTTGGTGTTGTATCAGCAAAACCGCTGTCTTTCTTGCCAACATTAGCAACAAGGTAATCAAATACTGGCTGTTCATCAGACTCTTCTGCCTGTGGAACCATCTTAATAGCACCTTCAGCAGGACATACTGTTATACATTCACCACATCCCATACAGTCAAGAGGTGATACACTCATTGTAAACTTATAGCTTGTCTTTTTAGACTTATCATCTGCTGTCTTAATATTAGAAGGTGCAGCATTAACTTCTTCCTCTGTAAGAAGGAACGGACGTATTGTAGCATGTGAGCATACAAATGCGCAGTTATTACACTGTACACACTTCTCAGGATCCCATGTAGGAACTGTTACAGCTGTACCACGCTTCTCATATGCAGAAGCACCTGTTTCAAACTGTCCGTCAGGATTAGCAATAAATGCAGATACAGGAAGGCTGTCACCATCCATCTTGGAGATTGGCTCCATAAGGTCTTTAACCATCTTGACAACTTCCGGACGTCCTGAAAGTTCTTTTGCAGGTGCATCAGGAGCAGGGTTCTTCCATGAATCAGGAATTTCTACCTTATGCACAGCATCTACACCAGCATCAATAGCTTTGTAGTTCATCTCAACTACTGCATCACCCTTTTTGCTGTATGACTTCTTAGCTGCCTGTTTCATATAATCAACAGCTTCATCAATAGGCATGACATCAGCAAGCTTAAAGAATGCAGACTGGAGGATTGTATTAGTACGCTTGCCCATTCCGATTTCAATAGCTTTGTCAATAGCGTTAATTGTGTAAAGCTGTATATTGTTGTCAGCAATATATTTCTTAGCGCCTGCGTCTAACTTAGAATCAAGTTCATCATCAGACCACTGGCAGTTAATCATAAATACACCGCCTGGCTTAACATCCTGTACCATCTTAAAGCCGTTTACTACATAAGAAGGGTTATGGCATGCCACAAAGTCAGCCTGGTTAATGTAATATGGGCTCTTAATAGGGTTGTCACCAAAACGGAGATGTGAAATAGTTACACCACCTGTTTTCTTGGAGTCATACTGGAAGTATGCCTG
>DKYP01000098.1:3835-15606 GCA_002499945.1 Lachnoclostridium sp. UBA7097 | reverse complement strand
AAATCTAATCGTTCGTGAGTATAGGTTGAAAAATCATGGAAAAGGAGAGTTGTCAGGATGGCGGCGGCAAAAAGTTCTACTACAAGGGCAGGAAGCGGACAAAAGGCTGCGGCAGCTGCTAATAAAAAAACGGGCAGAAGCCAGGGTACAAAGAAATCTTCTGCACAAGCAGGCAGGAAAACTAAAGATGATAAAGAGAGGATAAACCAGCGGAAAGTCCAGGATGTTAATGAATATAAAGACAGGATGGCATTTGAAACAGCAATAACACTTATTGTAATGGCTATATTTGCGGTATTTTTATATTTTAGCTATTCAGGGCTTGGAGGAATTGTAGGAAAAATTCTTGGAGGCCTGTTTTTAGGGATTTTTGGATGGTGTGCATGGATTCTGCCAGCAGGGATAATTACCGGGTATATATTCGGGCTTGTAAACCAGGGCGACCGCCGTGTACCAAGAAAAACAGGCAGTTTTATAGCTGCATTATGGCTTTTGCTTGGCATTTCGGATTTACTGTCCGGGCAGGAGATAATTTCAGAATACTATACAAGCAACCATGTCATGCACAAAAAGTATTTTGAATGTATGGACCTTACCCTGGGTGATGTAATAAAAAACGGCAAAGGAAACCCTGGCCTGCTTGGAAGGTTTATAAGCAGCCTGTTTTCTAAAATTACAGGGGAAACCTGTGCAGTTATAATAATGACAGCACTGTTTATCTTATGCCTGTTTATTTTCCATGGCATGGAATTTATGGCAGCACTCCGCAAAAGGAATGCTTATAAACAGGAAATGGAAAGTACATATGAGGAAATAAGCAGTAAAGAGGGTTATAATTATAAAGAACCATCATACCGTGTAATACCACAGCCCGCTGTAAAACGCAGGCAGGAGAGGAAGCCCGGCCCTCCAATGCAGACAGTAAACCTTATGCAAATGAACATGGTTCTTGACGAAATAGAGGAGAATAAGCGTAAAGAAGCACTTGGAAGAAGCCCTATGGAAGAGATTACCATAGAAAATCCAGGCGCAAAAACTGGCGGAAATACTGGCAGGAAAGCAGAAAAGAAGAAAACTATGCCTGAAAAACCTAAAGAAACCATAGTGCCTCCTGTAATCAAAACTGCCAGTACAGAAATTCCTGTTATTACCAGGGAAGAAAAGAAGGAAGTTAAAGAAAACCAAGAAAAATACGTAAATGATATTCCTGTTTTCCGTGATGAATTAAACAAAAAATTTGGCAGGAAAAGAAATATTGTACAGGAAACCACACAAGAAACATTATTTCCAATTAAAGACATTGAAGAAACAGGATTTTCTAGTGAAACAAACGTAGAAGATGGATTTGATGATATTGTACTGGTACATGCACCAGAAAGTAATACAAATACCAGGACAAGCCCTGTAACAGCAGAACCTGTTATTCCAGAATATACAGAAACCCCAATAGAAATGCCAGAAGATATACAAGAGAATATTAATATACCAGACAGGGTTACGGAAACAGCAGAAAAAAGCATATATACAGAAGAGCCAGAAGAAGAAATAATACAAGAAGAGATAATACAGAAAGAAGCAATACAGGAGTATATAACAGAAGATGTAATTGAAGAGCCGGAAGAAGAAACAGATGATATAGAAGATATAACCGGAGATACAGATGAAATACTTACAGAAACAATAAAAGAACCAGAACCTGCCGCTGTACCTTCTTATAAAAGACCAGAAACCACTACTAACCATGGAAGGATAGGCGGTGACAATTATATTTCTGCTTCTAATACATTTAATGCATTAAATGACAGCAAAGAAGCGGCATTAGCAGAACTGCCAGAACCAGAATATGTATTCCCTGAGCCAGGGCTTCTGCATATTCCGGAGAAGTCATCTAATGGCATGACTGATGATGATTTGCGCAATACAGCGGTTAAACTACAGGAAACCCTTAAAAGCTTCAATGTAGATGTAAAGATGGGTGCAGTAACCTGTGGGCCTACTGTTACAAGATATGAACTTTTCCCTGAACAGGGTGTAAGGGTAAATAAGATTACAAACCTTGCAGATGACCTTAAATTAAACCTTGCAGCAAAAAGCATAAGAATTGAAGCACCTATACCTGGCAAGTCGGCAGTAGGAATTGAGATTCCAAACCCTGAACCTGGCTCAGTAGGATTCCGGGAACTTATTGAGAGTGAAGAATTTATAAATTCAAAATCACCTGTTACATTTGCAGTCGGGAAGGATATTGGCGGCAAAACTATTATAACAGATATTGCTAAAATGCCGCATCTTCTTATTGCTGGTGCTACTGGTTCAGGTAAATCAGTATGCATCAATACACTTATTATGAGTATTTTATATAAAGCTGACCCGAAAGATGTCAAAATAATTATGATTGACCCGAAAGTAGTAGAACTTAGTGTTTACAATGGGATACCACACCTTTTCTGCCCTGTTGTAACAGACCCGCAGGAAGCATCTGCAGCACTTAACTGGGCAGTACGTGAAATGATGGACAGGTATAATAAGTTTAAAGAACTCGGCGTGCGTAATATTACAGGATATAATAAGAAGATAAAAAATGTACAAGACCCGGAAGTGGCAGGGTATGCTAAAATGCCATCACTTGTAATAATAGTAGATGAGTTTGCAGACCTTATGATGGTTGCTTCTAAGGAAGTTGAAGATGCTGTATGCAGGATTGCACAGCTTGCAAGGGCAGCAGGGATACATCTTGTACTTGCAACACAGCGTCCTTCTGTTAATGTAATTACAGGGCTTATTAAAGCAAATATCCCTTCAAGAATAGCATTTTCTGTATCATCATCAATCGATTCACGTACAATCCTTGATAAAAACGGTGCTGAGAAACTTATTGGAAAAGGTGATATGCTTTTCTTCCCGTCAGGTTATTCAGAACCTGTGCGTGTACAGGGTGCATTTATATCAGATAAAGAAGTTAGTGATGTGGTGGAATTTCTGCGTAATAATAATGAAGAGCCGGATTATAATGAAAATGTAACTGAGATAGTTGAAACAGAAACAAGTGCACCAGAACCAAAAGAACCTAAATCTGACAGGGATGAGTACTTTGAAGAAGCAGGAAGGTTTGTAATAGAATCAAAAAGGGCGGCAGCAGGGCAGTTACAAAGGAAATTCTCAATAGGCTTTAACAGGGCAGGCAGGATTATAGACCAGCTCCATAAAGCAGGCGTTGTAGGACCGGCAGAAGGCACAAAACCACGTAAAATACTTATGACAATGAATGATTTTGATTTACTTACTGGCAATGCGGGGCCAGTTTCTGAAAGTGAAATAGAAGAAACGCTACAGAACTATGCAGAAGCAAACGGGCTGGAAGGAGTACAGGATGGGCAGTATTAAAGGACATATCCTTATAAACTCATTTCTTAAGACAGAAAAGTTTATGGAGCATTACAGATATCTTGAAAATTCTGCCAGAAAATATGGTGCAAGCCTTTCTGTTATTGAAAATGCAGATATACTATGTTCCTATGGCAGCAGTGGGGAGGAAAGGATTTCTTCAATGCTTGATGGCAGTTCATTTCTCCTATACTGGGATAAGGATATAAGGCTTGGAAGGCAGTTAGAAAAAACCTGCCATAAAAAAGGAATAATTGTAAGCAACCCGGTAGATTCAATAGCTGCCTGTGATGATAAATCCCTTACATACCAGAAACTGTGGGAATGGAACCGCACTAAGCCAGAAGAACTTAAAATACCACTTATACCTACAATAACGGCACCTATGACATATGCAAATATTGGTTATACTAATACTAACTTTCTTGATAAAGTTATAGAAGAGCTTTCGCTGCCACTTGTAGTTAAAGAATGTTATGGTTCATTCGGGATGCAGGTATACCTTGCAAAGACAAGGGAACAGCTTGTGGAAATAGTGTTAAAGCTTGGCGGCACACCACATATCTACCAGAAATTTATTAAAGAAAGCAGTGGAAGGGATGTAAGGATTGAAATAGCTGGCGGGGAAGTAGTGGCAGCAATGTACAGGCATTCCATTAATGGTGATTTCAGGGCAAATATAACAATTGGTGCAGATATGGAACCTTACAGCCCGTCAGAAGAAGAATGCAGGATTGCATTGTGTGCAGCAGAAGCACTGGGGCTGGATTTTGGTGGCGTGGATTTGCTGTTTACAGGTAATGGCGGCAGGGCAGGGGTGCTATGTGAAGTTAATTCCAATGCACACTTTAAGAATATATATGAATGTACTGGAATAAATGTGGCTGATAAAATTATTTCGTATATACTGGAAGCCGTGGACAGGCACGTCCTTTAGCCAATTTATGAAAAAGACGTGATTCAGGCAGGCATTGAATTGCCATACAGATATGTTTATGTTATAATACACAATATTAGTTTTAAGCACAATAATTTTAAATAGCTGGTGCAAGCCGGATGATTGGGGGATGGATATGAAAGGATATATAATATACCAAAGCAATGAGGCAGAAAAAAATGCCGGATTTATTGAGAAACTTAAGGAGGAGGGCAACAAGCATGACATTAGTTTTGAATATGTGCCCTATGAAGAGCATTTAGAACATGCTGAGCCGGATGTAGTTATTAACAGGACAAGGGATTACAGGGTAAGCAGGCATTATGAAAATAAAGGCATAGCAGTTTTTAACCCTGCTTATTTAGTCCATATTGGAAATAATAAGTATGAATCTGTAAGATATCTCTCAGAGCATCTTACATATGAAGTTAAAAGCAATAAATGGGCAGCTAATACATGGTTTGTAGGGAAATCTGACCTTTCTTCACTGCTTGATAATGAATATCTGGGAAGGCTTGTAAGTAACCTTGCAGGTGATGCTTCTAATGATGTGGTTATTAAATCCGTGGACGGGCATGGAGGGGATGAAGTATTCCTTCTTGAAAATGGTGCAAAAAATACAGATAAAGTTAAAGAAATCGTAGAAAAGCTTAAAGGCCATGACTGTATTGTACAGGAGAGAATTGAAAGTAACAGTTGTGATGTACGTGTATATATTGTCGGAGGGGAAATATATGCAGCAATATTAAGAAATGGAAAAGACGATTTCCGTGCAAACCATTCATTAGGCGGAAGTGCTTCTGAATATAAACTTATGTCTTCACAGAAAAGCTATGTCATGAAATTTGTGGAAGCACTTGGCGGAAATAAAATTGGCATGGCTGGCATTGATTTTATACTTACTAAAGATGGCAAATTTGTTTTTAATGAAATTGAAGAGATGGCAGGTTCACGTATGCTTTATGAATGTACAAACTATAATATTGCAGCAGATTATATAAAGTGGGCAAGCTCATTTATATAAAAATTATATGCCAGTTAAAGGCAGCAAGGAGGTATTAATGAAAACTGATATTGAAATTGCACAGGAAGCAGAAATGCTCCATATCCGTGATATTGCAGGAAAGCTTGGTATTGATGAAGATGAACTTGAATTTTATGGAAAATATAAGGCTAAGCTGTCAGACGGATTGTGGGAGAGGGTTAAAGACAATAAAGATGGCAAGCTTGTGCTTGTAACTGCAATAAACCCGACACCCGCAGGGGAAGGAAAGACTACTACTACTGTAGGCATAGGCGAAGCTATGGCAAAACTTGGCAAAAAAGCAGTAATAGCCCTACGTGAGCCATCCCTCGGGCCTTGCTTCGGAATAAAAGGCGGTGCTGCAGGCGGCGGTTATGCACAGGTAGTGCCAATGGAGGATTTAAACCTGCATTTTACAGGTGATTTCCATGCAATAACATCTGCCAATAACCTTCTGGCTGCCATGCTTGACAACCATATACAACAGGGCAATAAATTGAGGATTGACCCTGGCCAGGTGGTATGGAAACGCTGTGTTGATATGAATGACAGGGTTCTAAGAAATATTGTCATAGGCCTTGGAAGGCCGGTTGACGGCGTTGTCCGTGAGGACCATTTTATAATTACAGTTGCATCAGAGATTATGGCAATACTCTGCCTTGCAGACAATATAAAGGATTTAAAGGAAAGGCTTGGAAGGATTATTGTTGCATATAACTATGATGGAGAGCCTATTACTGCAAAAGAATTAAATGCAACCGGCGCAATGGCGGCACTTCTTAAAGATGCAATAAAGCCTAACCTGGTACAGACCGTGGAAAATACACCTGCACTTGTACATGGAGGCCCTTTTGCCAATATAGCACATGGCTGTAACAGTGTACGTGCAACAAAAACAGCACTTAAGCTTGCAGATTATGTAATTACAGAAGCAGGTTTTGGCGCAGACCTTGGTGCTGAAAAGTTCCTTGACATTAAATGCCGTATGGCAGGGCTTAAGCCGGATGCTGCTGTGCTTGTTGCCACAGTACGTGCCCTTAAATACAATGGCGGCATACCTAAAGACAAACTAGGGGAAGAGAACCTTGAAGCACTTGGCAAAGGAATTGAAAACCTTGGCAAACACATAGAAAATATAGCTAAATACAATATTCCATGCGTTGTTGCCCTTAACCGTTTTGTAACAGATACAGATGAAGAACTTGCATTTGTAAAGAAATACTGTGAAGAAAAAGGATGTGAATTTGCACTTTCAGAAGTATGGGAACATGGCGGGGATGGCGGCATAGAGCTTGCAGAAAAGGTTTTAAATACACTTAGCACAAAGGAAAGCCACTATGCACCAATTTATGATGAAAACCTTCCTATAAAGGATAAGATAGAAATAATTGCAAAAGAAATATATGGTGCAGATGGCGTAACATATGACGCTGCTGCCACTAAAGCAATAGACCGCCTTGAAAAGCTTGGTTATGGAAACCTTCCTGTCTGCATGGCAAAGAACCAGTATTCACTTTCAGATGATGCAACTAAACTTGGCAGGCCTTCAGGCTTCAGTGTTAATATACGTGAAGCGTATGTGTCAGCAGGTGCCGGCTTTATAGTTGCAATAACAGGTACAGTAATGACAATGCCAGGGCTTCCGCTGCATCCTGCTGCTGAAAGGATAGATGTTAATGGTAATGGGTTAATAACAGGATTGTCATAAATATGAATGTAAAAACCAAGAAAGTAATATTACTGTTTACATTATTTATAATAATATTTATAAACAATAAACAGGCGATATGTGCAGAATTTACAGAAAATAATGATACCACCAGTACAATTACTGGTGGTGTATTTACAGATGGAAACGGACTTGTATATGAAGAAGTTATTAATGCCATCGGAATAAATGAGTATAAAGTAGTTTCATATACCGGGGATGGCAGGGACGTTATTATTCCAGATGAATATAATGGTGGTGCAGTAACTTCTGTTGCAGATAATGCATTTTATGATAACAGGATTATTAGAAGTGTTGTCCTTGGAAGCAATATAACAGAAATAGGCAGCGGTGCATTTGCTTTCTGCACCTCTATGTACCAGATAGTAATACCAGTACAGGTAACAAAATTTGGTGAAAATGCTTTTTACGGGTTTAACAAAGACAGGTTTACTATTGTAACACCAGAAGATTCCAAGGCAGGGAAATTTGCATTAAAAAACGGGATACTTTTTACGGACACAAAGAAAACCCATCTTTCAGATAAAAAATCCATTGACATAGAAGGCAGCCAGAACAGGATTTATGTATATAGTGCACCGTCTAAAGCAAAGTGGGAGAGCATGGATAACAAAATTGCCAGGGTAAACAAGAATGGTAAGATTACAGCTTTAAAAGCAGGCAGCACAACAGTTATAGCAGAAACAGCAGGACAGGCATTGAAATGCAAGGTAAAGGTCCTGAAAAGAAATAAAAAGAACTGCCTTAAAGTAATCTATTCAAAATATGTAAAAAAAGAAATGACGGATTATGAAAAGATTTATGCTGCACATGCATGGCTGGTACAGAATGTAAAATATGACAAGACACTTTACAAAACAGGTACAGTGCCAGCTGTAAGCCATACAGCAGAAGGCGCTTTTAACAGGGGAATTGCAGTATGTGACGGGTATTCCAAAGCATTTATAATAATAATGGAACACTATGGAATAAAATGCAGGATGGTTACAGGAGGCTATCATGCCTGGAATATGGTAAAGATTAAAAATAAATGGTACCATATTGACTGTACATATGATGACCCTGTAGTAAATGGAAGCTTTAATAATAAAATAGTATTTATGGATTTCTTTCTGAAAACAGATAAGGAAATGCGGAAAACACATGTATGGGATTATAGTTCATTCCCAAAATGTAACAGTAAAAAGATAAATAAAAATTACAGGACGGTGTGATTTACTAAAAACCAGTATGCGGAAAAGCACGTTAGTTTTTCTGTATACTGGTTTTTTAATATAAATTATCATTTACGCCATTTTAACAACAAGCGTTATATAGAAACATCCATCACGGATATCAGCATATATATCCCCATTCATAAGCCACATCAGTTTGCGGCATATGAAAAGTCCAAGCCCGTTGCCCTGCACATTATCTGCATTATTTCCACGGTGGAAGCTTTCAAATATCTGTGGCAGTTCTTTTGCTTCAAGGGTACAGCCTGTATTTGATACTGTGATAAGTTCACAGCCATCCATTTTATCAAAGCTAATCCCAATTCGTCTGCCGTCACCGTATTTAACTGCATTTTCAACCAGGTTTTGCAGGCACTCCGCAAGACGGCAGGGGTCACATGAAAGAATACAGTCATCATATTTCTGTACCACAAACTCCGTTCCCGACATGGCAAGCTGGGAAAAATATCTCCCATTTATCTTTGTGATGATAACGCTTAAGAAAGCTTCCCCCTGTGTAACCTCAAAGCTCATAAAGTCCTCGCTTGCCGCCTTTGTGATTTCGCTTACAAAATGTTCTATTTCATCTGCACGGGTATTGATACTTACGGCAGCAGCACGTTGTTTTTCCACATCCTTGTACAATCCCCTGGCAAGTGCCTTTGAATTAAGCTTAATTGCCGATAAAGGCGTTTTGATGTCGTGGGAAAGGGAGAGCAGCAGGAGTTTTTTGTCCCTCTGCATAGTGATTTCTTTTTTGCGGCTGTCCTCGATACTTTCACGCAAAAGATTTATACCCCATGTGAATTTTCCGAAGAAACGGCTTTTTTCCTCTGGTATCTGGACAGCAAGGTTGCCCTTTGCAAGTTCCTGTGGAACATTGATTAACCTGCCGAATGGCACAATAATATGCCGACAGATATAATACAAAAGGCCAGCCACCAGCAGGAACAGCGCACCAAATACACAGTTTATTGCCACAATAATGCTGTGCTGCCCGTTTCCGGTAATATATTCCACACGGTAAAGCGTACCGCCTGCTTCTATAATCAGGTAATGGTTATCAGAGATATACAGCCCGCCATCACCAGCTTTGAACACGCCCGTAATATGGGGATATTTTTCAAGCTTATAGTTGCCTGTTTCCTCTATCTCATCTGCAAGCCGTTTAGCTTCAACACGGTAAATGCCTTCATTATTGTTTTGTACTCCTACAATAAATATATCCAATACTGCCACCAGCAGAAGAAATACAATTATTACTATGGTACATAATTTTTTGAAAGCACTCATACAAATTTATACCCCACACCCCAGATGGTCAGCAGGCGCTTTGCATTCTTAGGATTATCACCAAGCTTCTGGCGGAGGCGGTTAATATGCACATGGAGTGTTTGCAGTTCCGAACCGCTGCCACTGCCCCAGACAGTATTGAACAGGTACTCTTTTTTCAGGGCTTTGCCTTGGTTCCCAACCAGGAGTGCCAGCAAGTCAAATTCCTTTGCAGGCAGTTCTACGGGCTTTCCGTCAATAACCGCTGTTTTATCTGCAAGATTGAGTACCACACCGTCCGCCGACAATGTATCACGCTGGTAACGCCGTTTAAATATTCCCTTGATTTTAGCAGTAAGAATATCAATGTCATAGGGCTTTTCTATATAATCATCAGCACCAAGCCCAAATCCATTAAGCTTATCCTCCTTGCCCGTCCTTGAACTTACAACCAGTATAGGAGTATCCGCATTTTCCCGGAGCTTAGAGCAGACCGCAAAGCCATTCATATCAGGGAGATTGATGTCAAGCACCACAAGCCTTGCGCCATACTGTTCAAAGAGCTGCACGGCACGCTCCCCGCTGCCCACGCCTGACACAATATAGCCTTCATCACGCAGGAAGTCAGCCAGCAGGCCAGCTAGTTCCTTATCGTCCTCTACTATAAGAATATCAATCATAAAAATACCCATGCCTTTCCAATACCCGCAGACCCAAATTACAAGTTTTATACCATGCCAGCTAAGATTCTGCAAGTATTACCAGCCCTGTTCCATAAGCCAGTTGTTCAGCTCTCTTTCCCGGTCACGGAGCTCCTTGCCACCGCCACTAAAATGTCCCATTTCTTTTTCACCAGCGATACCGCCGTCCACAATATAAAGAACCCTGCTGCATTTGGCGGCAACTTTGGGGTCGTGGGTCACACACATAATAGTTGTACCATCACGGTTAAGGGAGAGCAGTTCATCCATAACCTCATCAGAACTTGCACGGTTGAGGGCGCCTGTCGGCTCATCAGCAAAAATCATTTTAGGATTATTTATCATACTGCGGCATATACAAGCCCTCTGGAGCTGTCCGCCCGACACCTCGTTAATGTCATTGCCGCACACATCATCAATGCCAAGCCTCCGCATAAGCGCCCTGCCGCGCTCTTCGGCCTGCCTGCGGCTCTCCATATTCTTTTTCGACTTTACAGCAGGAAAAATAATATTATCAAGCAACGAAAGATTTTTCATCATGTACATCTGCTGGAAAATAAAACCCATTTCATCAAGCCTGAGCCTTGCAAGCTCCTTGTCACCAAGCTTTGCCGTTTCCCTGCCATTAAAGAACACCTCACCTGCGGTCACTTTGTCCATTCCCGAAACACAGTAGAGCAGCGTGCTTTTGCCTGAGCCGGAGGGTCCCATAACCGCTGCCATTTCGCCTTCGCCAATCGTAAGATTGACGTTTTTCAACACATTGTTCTGATGTTTGTTCACGATATATGTCTTGCAAAGTCCCTTTGCCTGTAAAACAGTATTCATTATATTTTCCTCCTTATTCTATACTTGCCGTATCGCAAGCCTTGATTGTTTTTGTGTAAAGTGCGGCCAGGAATGAACCGGTGGCAGCCACGCCGGTAAGAATTGCCGGGCAGGTTACAAATATTTCTACCGGGTCAAAATCGCATTTCAAGCCTGATATATCACCAACCATGTTACATACCCAATTCATCATTACGTTGCTTACAGGCATAAGCACCGCTGAAGAAATGATGCAGGCAATGACTGATACAATCACAAACCGCAGTGTATGCTGTGCAATAATGCTGCTGTCAGGAATCCCCACTGCTTTCATAAGTGCAATTTCGCTTTTTTCCTTTGAGATGAACGAACGCTCCATAAGTATAACAATCAATGCCGTTACAACCACAGTAATAACCATCATCATTTGTTTGATTGCATTCAGTGTACCAGACATTCCTGTAAAATTTTCAATGAAGTCCGGAGTCGTATACACCTTATCAGTGTCTAGCAGGTCTTTTAGCTTTTCAATGTTTTTGTTTATCTGCGCCTTGCCGGGACTTCCGTCAAAATGTATCTGTATACCCATTATATTGTTTGCCGGCAGATTTCCAAAGTCAAAATCTTTATATAGAAAAGCACCGCTGACGAATGAGGAGTATGTTCCCGTAATGATAAACCCGTACTCTTTTTCATTTATTAC
>DKYP01000098.1:0-3551 GCA_002499945.1 Lachnoclostridium sp. UBA7097 | reverse complement strand
CCGTTACCCTGTCGCCAATCTCTGCGCCTAAGTCACCAAGTATACCTGCCGTTACGGCAATTTCGTCCGCCTTCTGCGGAGCACTGCCCCTGTCTGTATGGAGTGTGTCATTTGTCCCGCCTTTTATAACGGCAAAAACGATATTTGCTGTTTTGCCTTTGTATGATGTTTCAAACTGTGTGCCTGTTGTTATTGTGCATTTGCCAGGCATTCCGTTATCAGCAAGGAGTTTTTCAGTATCTGTGATAATCTGCTTATGCGTACCCTGGTTTACCATGACCTCCCTAAGTATTTCGCTATCCATGATATGCGCTTCACTTGATGGTACATCGAAGAAACGAAGTATTTTTTCACTTTTTAACGTCAATGCAAAATTTGACATAAGCGTCATCAGCAATATGCAGAACGTGAACACTACTATCATTATAGAAAACTGCTTTGGTGAACTAATCACATCATTGGCCGGAAGAAATACAACCTGTGGCAGCTTTGAACGTCCTAAGTGCAAAAGGCTTTTTCTTCGGAAACTCTCACCCGTCTGGCCGTTTCTTACTGCGTCAACCGGTGAAAGCTTATTTACGCTGCGTGTGCAGCCGTAGCAGAACAGCAGGATAATAATAACTACCAGCCCAGAGCTTAAAAGTCCCATAAGAGTGCCACTACCGTTGCCAAGAACTATGTTTTCCGATATAGTTTCCATCATCATATCCCCGAGAGGGACAGAAAAGAAATATCCTGCCAGTGTACCAGCCACGGCAATGGCAAGATACTTGACAATATACAGGATTCTTATACTGCCATTGCCGATACCCACAGCCTTCATTACACCAATCTCACGAAATTCCCCGCTGATTGTAAAGCCTATTGTGAAACGCAGCACCACAAAAGCTGTGAACATCAGCACAATGCTGATTACCATTAAAATATACGCCGAAAGCATATCATAAAGATAAATACTCTTGCATTCTTCCCGTGTGTTGGCAACTACACCGCTATAGTTCTTTGCAAGTTCCTTTATCTCACCAACTTCTGGTGTATTTATACAAAACTGCCCGTAATTCGCTATATGAGTGGCTTCATCCTTGTCAAGACAGCCATAGTCAGCAGAATTTATAATAAGATATGGGAAATTTGAGTTTCCCATACTGAACAGCGCACCTTTGAACCGCCCCATAAACTTAAGCGTGAGGTGGCTGCTACCCACATCCAGTTCCACCTCGTCACCCTCTTTTATATCAATGCCCTGTAAAAAAGGAGCGCTGGCATAAAAGCAGCCCTTGTCCACGCTTTTGATAATATGATTGTTCTCATCAAAATAGTTGACAGCCATTTCACAATCGGAAATCAAAAAGGCAGCATTCGTGAAATTATTGAGTTCCTTTCCGTTATGCCTGAAATACTTTGAACTGGATACACACAGCCAATGCTCCGCCCTTATCTCCCTGACAGAATCAAGCTCCCTAAGCTTTTCCTCAAGATTGTTTTCCCCGCTGAACTGCATCTGCACGGTGACATCAGGGACATCCGCCACATCAAAGTAATGCCCGATACCGCCAGTCACAGCTATAATATTGTTCACTGCCGCTGCTGCAAACATTGAACATAAAATGACAAACAGCAGCAGAATAATGTTCATGGTCTTTTTGCGTTTAATGTCTTTTTTCAATATCCTCCAGAACATAGTGTCTACCTCTTTTCTTGTGTTTTATTTTCTCCATGTCCTGATAATAGCATAGAAATTCTTAACAAGTCTTTAACTTTTGACAGAAAACATAAAAAAGGCATAGGGCAATTTCCTGCCGGATACAAAAAGTCCCTGAAATCTTCATAACCACTTAGAAATGCGTGGTTACAAAGCTTCCAGGGACTTATATTTTTTTAAATTGTCCTGCTATGCGGGCTTCCCGCTTACATGCCCATCTGTGCTGCAACTTCTGCGGCAAAATCTTCTTCTTTTTTCTCAATTCCTTCGCCAGTTTCAAAACGTATAAATTTCTTTATATCAATCTGGCAGCCTTCAGCTTTAGCTGTACTCTGTACATATGCTTTTACAGTTTCTTTATTTTCAGCTTTAACATATTCCTGCTCTAAAAGGCATACTTCTTTTAACTCTTTATTAAGGCGTCCTGTTATCATCTTTTCAATAATCTCATCAGGCTTGCCTGCATTTTTAGGGTCATTCTTTGCCTGGCTTAAAAGTATTTCTTTTTCATGTGCTTTGTATTCTTCATCCACATCATCTGATGAGAGATATTTTGGATTTAAAGCAGCAACCTGCATTGCAACATTCTTTAAACATTCTTTTACGCCATCGCTTGAAGAATCAGTAGCAGCCTCTACTAATACACCGATTTTCCCGCCTGCATGGATATAAGAAACAATTAAGCCGTCTGTTGTTATCTTGTCAAAGCGGCGGATATTCATATTCTCACCAATAACAGCTACCATTGCTTTTAATTTATCATCTACTGTCATGCTTGTATCTGCTGCCCATGGCTCTGCAAGGAACGCATTAATATCTGCTGCGCCAGAAGCTTTTGCCTGTGCTGCAACTTCTGCAACATATGCCTGGAATTTTTCATTCTTGGCAACAAAATCTGTTTCACTGTTTACTTCTACAATAGAAGCTTTTTTGCCATCTGCATCAACATCAACTGCCACAATACCTTCTGCAGCAATACGTCCTGCCTTTTTAACAGCCTTTGCAAGGCCGTTTTCACGTAACCATTCAACAGCCTTGTCCATATCGCCGTCTGTATTTGAAAGCGCCTTTTTGCAATCCATCATGCCAGCGCCAGAAAGTTCCCTTAATTCTTTAACCTGTGAAGCTGTAATTGCCATTTTCATTACCTCCAATATTTATTTAATCAGTCTGGTTATTAGCTAACAGCTTCATCATCCCCGCCGTCAGCCATTGATACGCCCTGGTTAGCTTCGATAACAGCATCAGCCATCTTAGAAACAATAAGCTTGACTGCCCTTATGGCATCATCATTGCCAGGGATTACATAATCAAGTTCTTCAGGGTCACAATTTGTATCTGCAATCCCGATAAGAGGAATACCTAATGTATGTGCTTCCTGGATACAGATTCTTTCTTTCTTAGGGTCAACAACAAATATAGCATCAGGAAGCTTCTTCATCTCCTTGATACCGCCAAGGTTCTTCTCAAGCTTATCCCATTCTTTCCTAAGGCCGATAACTTCTTTCTTAGGGAGTACATCAAATGTACCATCTTCTGACATTGTTTCAATAGCTTTTAACCTCTTGATACGTGTCTGGATTGTCTTGAAGTTTGTAAGCATGCCGCCAAGCCATCTTTCATTTACATAGAACATGCCACAGCGCTCTGCCTCTGACTTAATAGAATCCTGTGCCTGTTTCTTTGTGCCGACAAAAAGGATTGTACCGCCATTCATTACAATATCTTTAACAGCATTATATGCTTCATCAACTTTGCCTACTGACTTCTGTAAGTCAATAATATAAATGCCATTACGTTCTGTGTAGATGTACTCTGCCATCTTAGGGTTCCATCTTCTTGTCTGGTG
>DKYP01000151.1 GCA_002499945.1 Lachnoclostridium sp. UBA7097 | reverse complement strand
TGTATTAGTATAATATTACTAATATTTTTTAATGTGTGTATAAGATTAATTATAAAGAGAGGAGGAGAATGTTTTTTTGTAGCCAGAGGTATTAAGTAAGATAGAAATTATTGGAGGGTTTATTTATGAGGAAAAGATTTTGGAAAAAGCAGTGGATTGCTGTTGCTATGGCATCTTCTATGGTGTTTTCTGCTGTAAATGTGCCGGTAAGGCAGGATTTTGTGCAGGCGGCAGAAAGTGGAAATATATTTTATTCCAATGAAGCAAAGATTGAAACAGGGGCATTAAAACTTCCAGAAGAGGACTGGGGGGATAATAAACCAATTATTGCTTATGATGAAAGTGTAAAGGATGTAAATATAACAAAGAATTTTACAATGACAGCAGATGTTTTTCTTGATGAAGCAGGGTATAAATCCCTTGCAGAAGCAGGAGATTACCTTAAGCTGCAGGGTGTTGTAAAGCTTGGTGATGGCTGGGACTGGAACGACAGCCAGGATATACCTTATCTTGAACAAAAGAATTTTGAGAAGGAAGGGGAAGGTTATAAGACATCAATTACTATTGAATTTAAGGATAAAACCCCGGATGCACTTAAGGGTGTTTATTTTGTAATTGTAGCAAAGGGTTTTGAAGGAAAAGTTACATTTACAAATGTAGCACTTGCAGGAAAACCAGAACAGCAGATTACAGAAAAAAGGGATGCACTTGTAGTAAGTGATTTTGAAGCGGATGCAGCTGGTACAAATGCAGGCTGGGAAAAAGAGGCTGGCTGGCAGTATGAAAAGGATGTAACAGGGGAAGTTGAAAAAGCGTATGAAAGCAATATGTTAAAGCTCGCACTTGATTATACGGGATGTGAAGGCTATACATGGAGTGAAGCAAAGGTTAAGAAGAGCTTTGCAGAAGGGGTGGATGTATCCGCATATAATATTTTATCATTTGATATTATTTATCCGGAAGCTTTTGACGGATTTAAGACAAAAATATTTGCAAAGGACGGGGCTTCAGATACAGAGATTATTAATAAAGAAGGGATTTCTGAAATCTCTGATTTGGGAAATGGGATGAAAAAGGCAGCAGTAACAGTTTCATTTTCCCCAAATACAGCAAAAATAACAGAACTTACCGTTGGAATTGTTGGTGTCAGCACATCTTTTAAAGGAAATGTTTATATGGATAATGTTGTGTTGTCACAGTATGATGAATCATCAGATTTTGTTGATATTACATCTGTGCCAGGTGAAGGAAGCAAGGCAGATATAAGCGCAATGCCAGATGAAACAAGCCTTGCAGATAAAGATGCGATTGATTCTGCAAAGTCATTGTATTCATATCTCTTTGCACTTGACAAGGCAGACCAGGTATTATTTGGACACCAGAATGATACACATAAGCATGTAACTTCAAGGGAAGGTGTTTATTCTGATACAAAGGATATAACAGGAAGCATAAGCGGGCTTGTTGGTATAGACAGCCTTTCACTTACTGGTGTAGAATCAGGTATTACAGACGTAGACAAGGCAATAGAAGAGTGCGTCAGGATTGGAAAAGAAGCAGCTGCGGAAGGTGCAATACTTACATTATCTGTACATATGCCTAATATGAGCAATGAAAAAATAACAGCAACTCCTGATGCAAAGAGAAAGTATGATTTCTCTAAATGTGATTTCCAGGAGTCACAGGATTTAGCGAATAACTGTGCACAGGAAGTAATGCCAGGCGGAAAGTATAATGCACAGTTTACAACATATCTTGATATTATTGCTGATTATGCAAAAGGGCTTGGTGATATCCCTGTGCTTTTCCGTCCATTCCATGAAAATGACGGCGGCTGGTTCTGGTGGGGTTCTGCTACAACAAGCCAGGAAACATATAAGGCAATGTACCGTTATATGGAAGATTATTTAAAGGCAGCAGGAGTACATAACTTTATATATGTATATTCACCAAACGGCCCGGTGCAGTCAGAAGAAAAGTACAATGAGAGATATCCAGGTGATGATTATATTGATATCCTTGCATTTGATTATTATGATGATATGACATATGCAGATACATATGGGGATACATTTTTAAATAACTTAAGGTCATCATGTGAAATTATTAAGAAGCTTGCAGACTCAAAAGGGAAGATTGCTGCTATTTCAGAAGCAGGTGTGCGTATTACAAGGGAAGATGGCACATCAAACGGCGGGCTTATGGTTAAAAACAATCCAATTAAAGGTGTAAACTGGTACAGCAAGGTAAATAATGTTGCAAAAGAAACAGGTATGCCATACTTTTTAATATGGGCTAACTTCTCTGACACTAATTTTTACCTTCCTTACAAATATAATGATACCCAGGGGCAGGAACTTGTAAATGAATTTATAGATTTCTATAATGAAGGTTCAAGTATATTTGCAAATGGTACAAATTTCTATGGAAATGCAGACCAGAAACAGGTTACAAATAAAGAGCAGAACATAAAGAGCGGGTATTTTGCAAACCTTTTCCCAATGGCTGCAATTAAAGATGCATTTACATTAAAAGCTGCTGTTAATAATGCTTCTGGTGTAAAGTTTGTTTTAAGCAATGGTGCTACAGAAAAAGAGGTTGCTGCTTCTAAGGCAGAATCTGGTTATTATGAAGCAGGGATATCAAAAGATATTTTAGATGCACTTGGTAAAACTGATATAGGTACTGTAAGCATTGTAGCAGATGGGGAAAAAATTATTACTTTATCAAATATAAGTTTTGGCAAAGATAAAGATACCCTTGAAAAACACCAGATAGAGAATTTTGAATTATACTATGGTGACAATGATTATTTAAATGGTTACTTCACTGAAAATTCAGGCGCAGATGCTTCTTCATCTTTTGTACTTGATGAAACAAATAAATCAGGCGGTACATATGGCGGTGCATTCACTTATAAGCTTAAAACTGATGGTGCAGAAGTATATACAGGGCGCATGAAGGGGCTTCCAGAAACAGATTACAGTGAATATAATGCACTTTCAATGTGGGTAAAACCTGATGGAAACGGGCAGAAGCTTGTTATACAGCTTACATCAGACGGTGAGGATTTTGAAGTTTACCTTACAGACTTTGTAAAGACAACACAGGCAAAATATGTAACAATACCATTCAGTAAGATGAAAGGTAAATCAGGTGGTACATTTAATGCTTCCAATATTACCAAATTTGCAATTTATTGCAACAGCATAGGAAAAGCAGATATTGATTCCAAAATTGTTTTTGATGACATCCAGTTTGCAAAGATAGACGAAACTGCTTTAACATATGAGGAAGGCGGCTATGCACTTACAGATGTTTCTGCAGATAATATTAAGAATGATAAAGATAATAATACAAACCCATCAAAAACAGAAGTCCAAGCCCCTGCTAAAGTTACAGGTGTCAAAATAAAGAAGAACGGCAAAATTTCATGGAAGAAAGTAAACGGCGCTTCAGGATATGAAATTTACTTTGCAAAAAATAAGAAAGTTAAATTTAAGAAAATTGCAACTGTAAAGGGTGCTAAAAAAACATCCTATACCATAAAGAATGCTAAAAAAGGCATTTATAAAGTAAGGGCTTATAAAACTGTTAATGGCAAAAAAGCTACGGGTGTATTTTCTGCAAATAAGAAATTAAAATAAAAATATAAGATAATTATAAAATTTTGTAAAAGCTATTTGCAATTTACGGATAATATGGTAAATTGTAAATAGCTTTATTTT
>DKYP01000091.1 GCA_002499945.1 Lachnoclostridium sp. UBA7097 | reverse complement strand
ATCTTAACGGTCGTCAGTATATTATAGCAAAATTAAAGGACAGGCTTTTGCCGGTCCTGTTATGCCAGTGGATTAATTTTAACAAGTAAAAAGTGTAAAGTCAATACTTGGAAGCATTTGAGTCCAGGTACTTTTCGTAAATCTTTATTACTTCCCCCATTGCCTGCTGCCCTGGTGCTCCTGTTGTATTTCTTTTCCCTATGCATGTTTCCATGCTTATTGCATTATATATATCTTCTTCAAATACAGGGCTTATATTCCTGTATTCATCTAAAGATAACTCTCCTAATGTTTTATTATTGCCTATGCAGTAAAGCACCAGCTCACCTATTATTCCATGTGCATCACGGAATGGCACACCATGGTTTACAAGGTAGTCAGCAGCATCTGTTGCATTTGTAAACCCGCCTTCGGCGCTTTTGCGCATTTTATCTTTGTTAAATGTCATGGTGTCTAACATGCCATTAAATAAAAGTATGCAGCCTTTTGTTGTGTCTATTGCATCAAATACAAGTTCTTTGTCCTCCTGCATATCTTTATTGTATGCAAGTGACAGCCCTTTCATTGTAGTTAAAAGTGAAACCAGTGTGCCATATACACGCCCTGTCTTGCCTCTTACCAGTTCTGCTATATCAGGGTTCTTTTTCTGCGGCATTATACTGCTGCCTGTGGAATAAGCATCATCTATTTCTATAAACTGGTATTCATTAGAATTCCAGATTGTTATTTCTTCGCAGAAACGGCTTAAATGCATCATTATTATTGACATTGCAGAAGAAAACTCTATAAGGTAGTCCCTGTCTGATACTGCATCCATGCTGTTTAATGCTGGTCCTTTAAAGCCTAGCTGCTTTGCAGTAAAATCCCTGTCAAGCGGGTATGTAGTACCTGCAAGTGCACCTGCGCCAAGAGGGCAGTAATTCATTCTTTCAAATATATCCTTAAGGCGTGACCTGTCACGTTTAAACATCTCAAAGTAAGCACCCATATGGTGTGCAAGTGTAACAGGCTGTGCTTTTTGAAGATGTGTAAAACCAGGCATTATCGTATCTGTGTTCCCTTTTATTATTTTAAGGAGGCTGTTTAAAAGGTCTTTAAGAAGCCCGTCCATCTCCAGTATCTCTTTGCGTGTATAAAGCTTCATGTCAAGGGCTACCTGGTCATTCCGGCTTCTGCCTGTATGAAGCTTTTTGCCTGCTTCACCAATGCGTTCTGTCAGGTGTGCCTCTACAAAACTATGGATATCTTCATGTTCATCATCTATTTCAAGCCTTCCTGCTTCAATATCTGCCAGTATGCCCTTAAGGCCTGTAATAATTGCTTCTTTGTCATCTTCTGTTATAATTCCCTGTTTTGCAAGCATTATAACATGTGCAATGCTTCCCTCTATATCTTCTTTATAAAATTTCTGGTCAAAAGAAACAGAGGCATTAAATGCCTGTACAAGCTGGTTTGTTTCCTTTGTAAAACGTCCTCCCCAAAGTTTCATCTTAAGCCCTCCATTTATATTTATATTAATTTATATTAAACTTAATATCTGGTTTATATTAAATTTAATATAGTTTTATACTGGTTTATGCTGAAAATACCGGAATGAAATACATTCCGGTATCCAGTGATGCCTGGCATATATTAAAAACCATTCTATGCCATATAAAAAATTAGTCTTCTGCTTCAGGTTTACTATCTGAAAATTCAATAAAATCATCGTCAAAGCTGTCTGAATAATCATCAGGGTCAAAGTCTTCGAGATAATCAGGTGTGAAGTACTTGTATACAGCATATGCAATACCTGCAATAGCAGCAACAGCACCGATAACTGCCAGTACAATAACTATAGTGTTCTTATTCTTTTCTTCAAGCTCTTTTTTGTGTAAAAGCTCATTAAGTTTGGCAGCATTTAATAATTCTTCAATTTTTGAGTTTACATGCATAATATTATTCCACCTTTCTTATAATAAATTTAACTCTTAAAAAGTATATCATATAATAGACATAATATCTATATCTTTTTTAATTTTGCAAAAGAAGCCATCATTTTGCGTGTACAGCCATTGTCAAAATCCACACACACTTCAAAATCCCCAGATTTTTCATTAAGCGCCTTAACTGTCCCTTCACCAAATTTAGTGTGCGCTATCCTGTCACCCTCTTTATATGAAAGCTTTACAGGTTCTGCTGTACTGTTTTTCTTACTGCCAGATTTTGCGCCAGGCGTCTGGTATGAAGAAAATCCTTTTTTTATTAACGGGTTTCCTGCAAAAAGCTGCCCTGTACCGCCTTTATTTTTCTGGCTTTGTGTTTTAATGCTTTTATTAATGCCATAGCTATTGCCATTGCTACTGCTATTGCTGTTACTATTAATATTGCTATAGCTATTGCTATTGCTATTATAATTATTATTAATAAAATTGCCCTGCCTGGCAGTATGTTTTACCAGATAGCGTGGTATTTCATCCAGGAAACGTGAAGGCGGGTTGTATTGTTGTTCACCATTGCGGAAACGGCTCACCGCACAGCTTAATGACAGTTTTTCTTTTGCCCTTGTAATGCCTACATAACAAAGCCTGCGTTCCTCTTCCATTTCTTCTGGTTCATCACTAACCATTGCACCATATCCCGGAAATATCCCGTCCTCCATCCCTACAATATATACATATGGGAATTCAAGGCCTTTTGCACTATGGAGAGTCATAAGAAGCACAAGGTCATTGCTTTCATCTACATTATCAATATCTGCAACAAGTGCAACTTCTTCAAGAAAGCCCCCAAGAGTTGGTTTTTCTGTACAACTTTCTTCATATGCAGCAACTTTATTTAAAAGTTCTTCTATATTTTCAATACGCCCAAGTGATTCTTCTGTATCTTCTTCTTCAAGAAGCCTGACATAGCCTGTTTCATCGATTACTTCATTTACAAGCCCTGTAAGTGTGCAGTCCTCCTCTGTAAGATGGCGTTTAAACGATTCTATAAGGCTTACAAATGACTGGAGTTTTGCCGCCCCCCTGTTTATGCCGTCTATATACTCATACCTTTTTAGTGCTTCATAAAAACTCATCCCATTATCTATGGAATACATGGAAATACGGTCTATTGTCGTAAGCCCTATGCCCCTTTTTGGCACATTTATTATACGTTTTACAGAAATATCGTCCATGCCGTTTTCAATAGTACGCAGGTAGGCAAGCAGGTCTTTTATTTCCTTGCGCTGGTAGAAATTAACTGCACCTATTATTTTATAAGGTATATTGCCTGTTACAAGCTTTTCTTCAAATATACGGGACTGTGCATTTGTCCTGTAAAGGATTGCGAAATCCCTGTATGATGCCTGTCCTGATGAAACAGCATAACTTATTGCATCTGCAATTTCTGATGCTTCTTCATATTCATTGTTAAAACGGTTAAAGTAAATTAAATCCCCTTCTTCTTTCCTTGTCCAGAGTGCTTTATCCTTCCTTACTGAATTATTCTGTATAACAGCATTGGCAGCATTAAGTATATTCTGGGTGGAACGGTAATTCTCTTCAAGCTTTATTACACGTGTACCTGGATATGATTGTTCAAAATTAAGTATATTATGTATATTTGCACCACGGAATTTATAAATTGACTGGTCATCATCACCCACAACGCAAAGGTTATGCTCAACAGAACCGTCCTCACCTGTTGTACTGGCAAGAAGATGTATAAGCCGGAACTGTGCAGTATTGGTATCCTGGTATTCATCAACCATTATATATTTAAAACGGTTCTGGTAGCGTAAAAGCACATCAGGGCTCTCTTTAAAAAGCTGTATTGTCTTAGTAATCAGGTCGTCAAAGTCAAGTGCATTGGCATCTTTAAGCCTTTTGTCATATTCACGGTATGCACGTGCATATATTTCTTTATTAAAATCCCCCATTGCCTGCAATTCATACTGCTCTGGCGTTACCAGTTCATCTTTTGCTGATGAAATAACACTTAAAAATGCACGTTCTTTATATTTCTTAGGGTCAAGGTTTAAGTATTTAATTATCTCACGCATAAGCGTTTTCTGGTCGTCACTGTCATAAATTGTAAAACTTCTTGTATATCCGATATCCTCAATATGCCTGCGCAGTATACGTACACATAGTGAATGGAAAGTGCTTACCCATACATCCTGAGGGTTCTTCCCGGATACTATGGAATCAACACGCTCACGCATCTCCCCTGCCGCCTTGTTGGTAAATGTAACCGCCAGTATATTCCACGGGTTTACACGGTATTCACTTATAAGATATGCTATCCTGTGTGTAAGTACCCTTGTTTTGCCAGAACCTGCACCTGCAAGTATAAGAAGAGGCCCTTTAAAATGTTTTACTGCCTCCTCCTGCTCAGGGTTTAATCCTTCTAAAATATTCATTTATATACCCTTCTTTCCCGGTTTTATAAGCTGTCCCTGTATTGCCTTGCATTTTCAAAAAACTCTGTAAGCGCCGTGCCATCATTTGCAGTTACAGCATCCTTAATATTTGTAAGGATACCTATATATTCCTCTAAAAATCCTGCTATATATCCAGGATTTGCAAGACAAATATTCTGCCACATCTCAGGTGATGAAGAGGAAATCCTTGTAATATCTTTAAAACCACCAGCTGCAAGCCTTTTATATATACCTTCCTTATCATGTGATGCCACAAGGTTTACAAGTGATGCAGAAATAATATGCGGGCAGTGGCTTATTGCTGCCGTCACCATATCATGTGTCCTGTAATCCATAATTTCACAGTATGAACCTGCTGCCCGTACAAAACCTGCCATCCAGTTTACAAACTCCCCTGGCGTATCATCTGTTGGTGTAAGTATATAATATGCGTCTTTAAGCAGTCCCTCATCTGAATTGTTATAGCCTGTTTTCTCTGAACCCGCCATAGGGTGGCCTCCAATAAAATTACGGGTAAGCCCCAGTTCTTCTACTGCCTTATGTATATTCCCCTTAACGCTTCCTACATCTGTAATAATACAATCCCCCTGTATATATGGTGCAACCTGCCTGAGATATAAAATATTAGTAAGTACAGGCGCACATAAAAATACCACATCACACCTTGAAAAGTCCACAAGTGACGTACTAATGCCTGTAAGGACACCTTCTCCTGCTGCCATTTCAAGCTTCGGGTGCGGCTTTGTCCTGTAATAATTATATGCCATAATCTGTGAAGAAGGATACTGGCGGCGCAGGGAACGTGCTATTGAACCACCAATAAGCCCAAAACCTATAAACCCAAAACATGGTGTATCTTTTGATGCTTCCATAAAAACTTAAGTCCTTTCATTTTTCTATAAAAAGCGCTTATGGCGCAGTATAACCAGAAGTATAATGCATATTATTACAATAAAAAGGCATATAATGCCAAATCCATACTGTGTGGTGGCAAGCGGTATATTGCTTACATTCATTCCATATATGCCTGATACAAGCGTAGGGATACCCATAACAAGCGTAATGCTTGCAAGAGTTTTCATTATATTATTAAGCCTGTTGTCAATAACAGAGGACATTAAATCCCTTGTACCATTTATAATATCCCTGTATATAGTAGTCATTTCGACCGCCTGCTGGTTCTCCACAATTACATCGTCAAGCAGTTCCTTGTCATCAGGATATTGTTCAAGCCTTTTATATCTTGTAAGCCTGTCAAGCACAACTGCATTGGCACGGAGTGAAGTTGCAAAGTATACAAGGGTAGATTCCAGTGTATGCAAATCAACTAAATCAACATCCTTTGTATTATCATCTATACGTTCTTCTATCTCTGTACGTTTCTTGTCAATAATCCTTAAATTAGCCTGGTAATGGGAAGCTATCCTGAAAAGTATCTGGTATACAAACCTGAGTTTTTTCTTTGTGCTGAACTCCTTTACACGCCCGTTTACAAAAGCCTGTAATATAGGTGTTTCCTCAGAACATACTGTAATAATCATGTCACTTGCCAGTATAATGCCAAGGGGTATTGTAGTATAAGCTTCTTTATCATGCCGTATTTCAAGCACCGGGATATCCACAAGTATAAGTGTATAGCCATCCTCAAGCTCAATACGTGAACTTTCCTCATCATCTAACGGGGCAAGGAGGTCGCTTATATCAATCCCAAGCTTTTCTGCTATCTCCTCACCCTCTGATATTGTGGGGTTATACATATCTATCCACACCCCGTCCGCAGGTCCTTTCTCCTCATGGATTTTCCTGTCATCTGTCTTATAATACTTTACCACTTATCTCACCAGCTTCCATTTATTATTTTATCCCTAAAGTATAATTGTACAACACTTGTTATGAAATATCAATTCCATTTTCCATAAGCGTATCCTTAATCTTTTCCAGCAGGGCAAATTTTGTACTCCAGTATTCACTGTTTTTCACCCAGGCTTTAGCCTGCATCTTTACACGCAGCGGGTTAAGGCTGCATATAACCACACTCATATCCTTATCCTGGCATATATGCTCTTCTTTCCTGAGTATTCCAAGTATAAGGCTTCTAACCTCCGGAGTCTTAGCACTGTATGGCACCATAAAATCCACTATTAACATTCTCTCCGCCTGGTTTGAAGTATTAGTGACATTAGAGTTCGATATTGTGCCATTTGGTATAACTATAACTTTATTGTCGGTGGTATGTATCCTTGTATAGAAAATATCTATGCCTGTTACTGTGCCTTCCTCGCCTGACGTAATAATATAGTCGCCTACTTTAAAGGGCTTAAGAAGAAGTATAAGCACCCCGCCTGCAAGGTTTGACAGGCTGCCCTGCAATGCAAGCCCGATAGCAAGCCCCGCCGAGCCAAGCATTGCAACTATTGAGCTTGCACCAACACCAAGTATGCCAGCAATAATAAATACCAGCAGGGTGTTGTAAGCAAGGCCTGCAAATGACATAACAAACTTCTGTATGCTTAATTCTACTTCTTTGCGCTCCATTGCCTTGCTTGTCATATTAAGAAGCGCTTTTACGACCTTCCTGCCAATTATAAAGACTACCAGGGCAAATATAATTGTCTTTAAAAAATTAAGCATCGGCTCTCTCTGTGCAAGGATATACTGGATAATGAAATTAGTCTTTTCCTCATTGGAAGCTTCAGAATTTATAACTTTCCCTACATCTTCAAGGTTAATTTCACTGCCTGCCATTGATGTAATATCCCCCACCGCAAGCAGGCATATATTATATACTTTAGATAATACAGCCATTTATAACCTCATTTCCTATACAGGCAGGCAGCTCCATACACTCATTCCAAGCGGAGGCACTTCAATTATTATTGAATTATCCCTTCCATCCCATGACACTTCTTTTGAAACCTTCTGGCGTCTGTTTACATGGCCTGTCCCGCCATAAATAGCATCATCACTGTTAAATATCTCCTTGTATTTGCCCTCAAATGGCACACCCATCCTGAAGTTTTCATAAACAACAGGTGTGAAATTAAACAGGAATAAAAGCATCTCACTGTCATTTTTTGTTTTTCTTGTAAATGTAACTATACTATGGTCTGCATCCATGCTGCTTATCCATTCAAAACAATCTTCTTCATAATCACTTTCATAAAGTGAAGGATGTTTTAAGTAAAATTTATTAAGTGCCTTTGTATATTCCCTGAATAAATTATGTTCCGGCTCTTTTGCTTCTTCCCATGGAAGGCTTACTTTTTCATTCCATTCCTCTTTCTGTGCAAATTCCTGTCCCATAAACATAAGCTTTTTGCCAGGATGCGCCATCATAAAGCCATAAGCAGCACGCAGGTTTGCATATTTCTGTTCCATTGTACCAGGCATCTTCATAAGCATTGAAGCTTTTAAATGCACCACTTCATCATGTGAAAATACAAGCACAAAGTTTTCACTGTAAGCATAAACCATGCTGAATAAAAGAGTCCCGTGCCTTCCTTTCCTGTAAAGCGGGTCTGTCTGCATATAGCCTGTAAAATCATTCATCCAGCCCATATTCCACTTAAAATCAAATCCAAGCCCGTCCTCATCTGTACTGCCTGTAACTTTTGGCCATGCCGTTGACTCCTCTGCAATAAGAAGTGCACCATCTTTTCTTTTATGCAAAACATCACTAAGCCTTTTAAGGAGTTCTATTGCTTCAAGGTTCTCATTGCCGCCATAAATATTAGGCAGCCATTCGCCATCCTGTTTGCCATAATCAAGGTAAAGCATTGAAGCAACTGCATCCATCCTTATGCCGTCTGCATGGTATTTATCAATCCAGAATAATGCACTTGCAATCAGGAAATTATCAACTTCAGGCTTTCCATAATCAAATATATATGTCCCCCAATGCGGGTGTTCCCCACGCCTCGGGTCTGCGTTTTCATAAGTGCATGTCCCGTCAAACCTTGCAAGCCCGTTTGCATCTTTTGGAAAATGTGCAGGAACCCAGTCAAGTATTACGCCAATATTTTTCTTGTGCATATAGTCCATAAAATACATAAAATCCTGTGGTGTGCCATATCTTGAAGTAACTGCATAATAACCTGTAACCTGGTAGCCCCATGACTCGTCAAGAGGGTGTTCCATAACAGGCATCAGTTCAATATGTGTATATCCCATTTCTTTTACATAACCTGCAAGAAGTGGTGCAATTTCACGGTAATTAAGAAATTCCTCATCACATACTGGTGCAGCATTGCCCTCATGGTTCTTCTTGTGCCATGAGCCAAGATGTACCTCATATATTGAAAACGGCTCTTTCCTGTAGTCCTTTTTCTTACGTGCCATAAGCCATTCCCTGTCATTCCACTTATATGTGGCAAGGTTTTCTACAACACTGGCATTGTCAGGACGCTGTTCACATGCAAAGCCATACGGGTCTGTTTTTAAAAACACTGTCTGGTAATCCTTCTTTATTTCGTATTTATAAATACTCCCAACTGAAATCCCAGGCACAAACAATGAAAATATCCCTGAATCCCCAACCCTGCACATCTGGTGGCGCCTGCCATCCCAGAAGTTAAAGCTGCCAACTACACTTACACGCATTGCATTCGGTGCCCATACTGCAAAATGCACACCATATATTGTATTTTCCTTCTTATTCTTGTCTGTATCCTCTGTAACATCCCATCTTACTTCTGCATTATCAAGACAACCATCTATTGCAACAGGATGTGCACCAAAACAATTATATACATCATAATATATACCGCTTTCAAAACGCCCGGCATCACTTTCACCTATAATATCTGTATAAAGATATGGGTCTTCAAGTTCAATCTGCGCAGACTCACCATACTTTGCAATAAATGTATAAGGCTCTGCTTTCTTGCCAGGAAGGAGTACAGCAAACACACCTGCCTCATCAGCTTCTTCCATATCATAGCATTTGCCGCTTGCCTTTAGCTTAACCTGTACAGAAGTTGCATCCGGCAGGAATGTGTGTACAAGTATCCCGCCTTTAACTTTATGTGCCCCAAGTATCCTGCCAGGATGGTCCTCTTCAGAATACACAATTCCTTCAATTGCTTCCCAGTCCATTAAATCATATAATTTCTTATCCATAATCCCCTCTTTTCTGCGCTGTCTGCGCTAAATTTCCAAAACCTTATGCCCTTTTATATTCTGTGTATAAACAGGCCGCTTCTAAGTTTTGGTTCAAACCATGTAGACTTAGGTGGCATTAAAAGCCCTGCATCTGCTACGTCAAATAACTCTTTTACCTGTACCGGATACATTGCAAAAGATACCTTCATATCACTGTCTGCCCTTCTTTCAAGTTCTTTAAGCCCCCTTATGCCGCCAATAAAATCAATTCTTGAATCTGTCCTGGGGTCTTTTATCCCAAGCACAGGCCCAAGCAGGTAATCCTGAAGGATTGAAACATCAAGTGATGCCACTGCGTCCTTATCTTTAAAAAGTTCCTCCTTTGCAGAAAGTATATACCATTTCTTATCCAGGTACATAGATACTTCCCCTTTTTTTGAAGGGTATACTGTGCCATTTGCTTCTTCAAGGTTAAAATTTTCTTTTACCTTTTCAAGAAAACCTTCCTTTGAAAGCCCGTTTAAATCCTTGACTGAACGGTTATAGTCCATAATTACCAGGCTTTCATCCGGGAAAAGCACAGAAAGGAAATAATTAAATTCCTCTGTACCATTATAATCCGGGCATTCTTCGCGCCTTTTAAGCCCTGCCTTAACAGCAGAAGCCGCACGGTGGTGCCCGTCTGCTATATAGATGTCACTTATTGCTGCAAATGCGTTCTGTATTGCAGTTATATCACATTCATCTGAAACCTTCCATACTATATGCCCTATCCCGTCCTCTGCGGTAAAATTATAAACCGGCCTGTCCTCTGATACAATCCTTGAAACTACATTATTGATACATTTCTGGGAACGGTATGCAAGGAATATAGGTCCTGTCTGTGCGCTTAATGTGTCTATATGCCTTATCCTGTCCTGTTCTTTCTCTTCACGTGTATTCTCATGTTTCTTGATAACATTATTTATATAATCATCAATACTTGCACATGCAACAATCCCTGTCTGCTTCCTGCCGTCCATTATAAGCTGGTAAATATAATAACACCTGTCATTATCTGTAATAAAAGTCCCGTCAGCCACCATGCCTTCAAAAATCTCTTTTGCCTTTGCATAGACTTCAGGGGCATATGTATCTACACTGTCCGGGAACTGTGTTTCAGCCCTGTCTATCCTTAAAAAGGATAAGGGGTTGTCCTTAACTGCTTCCTTTGCTTCCTGCCTGTTATAAACATCATATGGCAATGCTGCCACCCTGCCTGCCACCTTTTCATCTGGCCTTACTGCCATAAATGGTTTTATCTTTGCCATTATAACCTCCAAAACTTTCTATATGCTAATATATCTATAGTATACCAAAAAAATAGAAAAAAACAAACATTGTTGTAAAGGTTTTTGCAATATTTGGTAATACAATGGAATTGGGCAAAAAATGGGCTGGCAATTCCAAAGTTTTCCATGAACAGCACGCTTCCGCTTGGATAAACCATAACAATACAGCAACGGCGCATAATATCCCAAAATACGGGATATAAACGCCGGCGGATTTAAACAGCTGTTCATTGGAAACACATTTGGAATTTGCCAGCTAATTTACTCTTTGGCAGTCCGGCACATTAATTATATCATGTACAGGCTGCCTATATGGCAAGAATATTCAATAAAAGATAATGGAATTATACAGATAATTTTGACAAAACAATAGAAACAGTTAAGTAAATATTTTAACAATTATAATTACATGGACTGGTACAATTATTTAATAATTTTCTCAAAGAAGTTGTATACAACTATACACAGCCCCATAGGAAGGCTGAATAATATTATTCCTGTAATTATACCTGCTGCCATGCCTGGAACTGAAAAGCTGCCTGATTTTAGAAATACTGACAACCCCGATATGGAATTAACCAGAAAAAGTATGCCTGTTATAAGACCTGGTGAAACTTTCCTGTCTTTAATTGTATAAAAGAAATGGTCAGCAAAGTTAATAATCCCCCATACAAGTATAGCTGTACCAAAACAGGCAAAGGTTTCATTAATAAGAAATAAAAATACTGCTAATAAAAGTAAAGGGTAATAAATAAATATATTATTTGCCATCCAGTGCCCATGTGTCATATGATAAGGCAGCCACTTATGTGTATACATCCATTTAGGGAAATCCCCTGCTGCCTCTTCAAAAAGATGGAATGGCATATAAATAACAAGGTTTAAGATGATAAAATATATAAGTTCCATGATTATTCCCCCATTCCGTTTAATTCCTGTTCAAAACCTGCTTCCCACTTCTCCAATGTTTCTAAAAGCATAAACTGCTGTTCTAATATAGTACGCCCAAATAACGGGATATCTGCATGTTCTGGTAATGATTCTTTAATCTGCTGTTTTGTATTCTGTATGCTGTTTTTTATATTGGATAAACATTCTTTTAATTCATATTCATCTAATAATGCCATATTTACAATAACTGCATTGAAATCTAAAAACACCCTTGTTTCTTCTGATGAAAATTTGTACATAGACTCTTTAAATGCTTTTTCCCCGGCTGGTGTTAATGAATATATTGTCTTTTCTGGCATATTTCCATTTTTTATAACCTCACTGGATACATATCCCTTTTTTTCATACTGGAATACTTTTTTGTAAGCTGTAAATGAACCAATTTTAACCCATCTGGATAAATTCCTTGCTTCCACCTGCTTTTGCAGGTCATATGCACTTTTAGGACCCTGGTAAATTGAGCCCAGAAGTATTAAATCAATAGCTGACATAGTTTCCTCCTTTTTATTTATAGATGTATTATCTATTACTGTATTATACAGTATTTTATAAAAAAATCAAGACCTGCCGGCAGGAAATTTTAATAAAAATAAGGAACTGCACCTGCAATCCCTTATTTTTATCTTATTATTTAATTAATACCCGACTTTTTTACCTGTTTTGGTCATATACCCGCTTATATGCCCTGCCTGGTAGTCCGCTTTTTTCCTTGAAACAGGAACTTCCGGGTCTGTAGGGTCATAATGTATTGTGGAATCAACCCTTATTATTGGATTTTTGCCTAAAGGCCCTGGTTTTGAGGAACTTCCCTGTACAATAGTTACTTTTGTCCCTGTTGACGCATAATCATATATCCACTTCGCATCTGCAACTGTCATACGCACACACCCGGCAGATGCAGGAGAACCAAGCCTGCTATAAGTTGAAGGGTTTAAGGCATAGTGTGACTGGCTTCCTACTGCAATCGCATGGAAATAAACATTTCCTACAATATGTGTAGCCCATCTTGCATAAACTATGCTTCCGTCAGGCTCATACATTGTCTTTAATGTATATTTTACAGATGTGCCATTGCTTGATATAGAATATGTACCAAGCGGCGTAAATGAGGAATCTGTATTAAGTGAAGATGCTGTACCTGTGCTGCTTGTATCCCTTCCAACTGAAACAGTAAATGACTTTACTGGTATTATGTAGGCTTTTTTTTCACTGTCATAAGCATATGCCGTTACACAGCCTGCTGCCCTGTTTATTTCAAGGTACAGGTTGTTTCCTGTTTTTTTTAAACCAAGGATATCTGTAAGGTCTGTTACAAGGTTATTGTTTTTATAATAAAACTTATATTCCCTGCCTGCATATGTTTCATAAATCCAGCCATTTTTACCAAGTTCAGATTTCTTTATTTTAAAAGTCTTTTTATTTAATAAAATACTTTTTCCCCACTGTGTAGTTGCATAAGTATATACCATATATTTGCCCTTTTCAGAATACGGCATGTCTGCAACATAAGAATCCCTGCTTGATGTATTTACCCCATTAAACTTTTTATAAAACTTTTTCTTATTACCATTTACTGAATATACATTAAACTTGACATTTTTAATATTACCTGGAATATAAGCCCCTGACAGTGTAAACTTGCATGTAGCGTTTACTTTCTTCTCTATGCTTACGCTTCCTTTTACCATCCTCATATCCGCCTTGCCAGTTTTGGAAAGGTTTCTTTTATTACCTACATTGTCTGTTACTGACACTTTAACTGTGTAGACCTGTAAGTTATATCCCACGGACTTTAATGTTATATCTGCATAATAATATGCTGTTTCAGGCTTGCGTGTGCCTGTCTTGCTGCATACCAGCTCATTATCTTTATTATAAATATCAAACCTGACTTTATTTATCCCAAGTGCGCTGTTAAGTGAACCTGCATATACCCTGAAAGATTTTTTCTTTTCAAGTGATGCTGATTTCCTGCTTCCTATGCCAGAATACACAATTGCAACCTGGAATTCTGATGATGCAAGTATAATACTGTTTTTCTCTATATTCCTGTTTTCAAGGACTATTGCCACGTTGTATTTTCCATATGAACTGCATATGGTAGACAAATCTGTTTCCCATGTTTTGGATACACCAGTAAGTTCCCTGCTTGTACCACATACAACTGCATCTGCAATCTTGCCTTTCCAGATAAGAAGCCTTATTTTATTACCTGTTCCTGGTACAGGAGTATCACCCGATAATTCCGGCCTGAATGCAAATGTCCTGTTTATATCATATTTATTGCCTGACACCTCAAGGCTGTAAGCGTCACTATGTATTGAAAAATCACATTTGCCAGCATCTACAGCCTGTGGTTCTATGCCTTCTGTGGTTTCTCCCATTATAAATGACACATTATATTCTTTAAATAAATAATTATCAAGGCTGTCAAGTGAAAATGTGCCAGTATAAGTACCATTGGTACAGTTTGTTTCATCAAGTGTGATTTTCTGTTCAAGCGCTGTTACTTCTGTACTGTTTATGCCATCACCTTTATTGCCAGAAGCAGTAATATCTGTTTCACCGCTGCTAAGCCCGTTATCAACACCATCAGGGCTTTGTGTATTATCTGGAACCGGGGTATTTTCCGGGGCATCTGTGGCATCTGGAGCTGCAGGGCTGTCTGTATTACCAGGGCCAGCCGGGTTATTTGTATTATCTTCACCAGTATTTCCCTGCCCGTCATTATAAGTAACTTTGAGGGTCATCTCTTTTATAATAGTGGTATCAATTCCATTTACAGTATATGTACAAACGCCGCCAGCACGGTCTGTTTCAAGCGAAGCACTGTACTCTGCAGCCCTTGTACTGTTTGCAGGTACAATAACAGACATAAACAGGCAGGCTGCTATAAATAATTTGTTAATAAATATAGTTCTTTTATTTTTTAGTAACTTTCCCATTACAACACCTATACCTTTCTTTATTTTACAGGTTTATGCCAGAATAACCAAATAGCCTGGAATAAATATTAACACTTTTATATACAATAATGCAACCCATAAAATATTACAAAAAAAGCCACGCTTAGAGGCTATTTTTGTACTGTTCCTGTAAAAACATATTTAAATATACATGCTGAAGCCAGGGGATGTCCTGTAAAACCAAAAAGTGCCTGGTTATCCCATGATGAACCGCCATACCATTTCCCTGCATCTTCTGCATCATAAGAACCAGCCGCCTTAGACGCCCAACCAGAACCTTTTTCTTCCCAGATTCTCTTGTTTTCTTTTAATACCTTTTTGGAATTTTTATCTTTTTTATTGTATACCTGTACGGGAATCCACGCTGGTTCCCAGTAGAATACACCAATCCCTGCTTCCCCTGTATTTACTGTTGCCTGTATTACATCTGCTATGGCATCTGCCTGTCCCTGTACAGACACATCATATTCCAAGGGCATCCCGCTGTCTTTGCCAATGCTTTGCTTATGCCCGTCCCCGTCTTTTAAAGTGTATACATACGACGTTTCTGCAACCATTACTTTCTTGCCATATTCTTCTGCAATTAACTTCATTGTATTAGTTAAATTCTCTGTTGTACCATGCCAGAACGGGTAATATGAAGTTGCAAATACATCATAATCTACCTGTTCATTTTCAAGTATATCTGCAATACTTCTGTACCTGCTTTCTGAAATATCTGTAAAATGCAGGACAACAAGGATTTCTTTTTCCATTGTGTCTGCAACATAACGTACTGCCTTGCTGCCTTCATCCATAAGCCTGCATATATTTTTCCACTCAGTTTCACCTGCAAGCCCGTTTACAGTTTCATTGCCAATCTGTACCATGCCAACATCAACACCATAATCTATAAGCCGGGTCAGGCTTTCAACAGTATAAACTTCTAATGCCTGTGACTTTTCATCTATATCCATATCCTGCCATTCCTTTGGAGGCTGGTATTTGCCGGGGTCTGCCCAGAAGTCAGAATAATGGAAATCTATAAACACCCTTATGCCCGCATCTGTTGCAAGCTTTCCTATCTCCATTGCTGTTTCTAAATCATTATTGCCGCCACCGTATCCATTGCCATTTACGTCATACGGGCTGTTCCATACACGTATACGCACCCAGTTAATTCCACATTCACTTAAAAACGTGAAAAAACTTTTCCTGCCTTCTTCTGGCAGGTATACAAGCTCATTGCCATCAAAATCATAGTATTTTACGCCGCTTTCATATTCAGATTTAATGCTTGATATATCTGCGCCACACATAAAATCTTCACTTAACCCGTCAATACGTGAAACACTTATTTCTGCTTCCACAGGCTCTTTATCCTGTATGTTGTTATTATTTTCTGTCCCGCTGGCGGACGGGCCTGGCGGGGCAGTAATCACGCTTTCGGAAGAAGCCCCTGTATTGTCCGGGGCATTATTGTTATTTTTTACATTACTATTATTATTCTTTGCATTATTGTTCTTTGCACATCCTGCGTAAATTACAGGCAGCAGAAGGCATAATAATACTGCAATTATATTTTTACCAGTTTTTCCCATATGAACCCCCATAAAATGCTGGCTTTACTGACAGCCTGTTTCCTAATCCCTGTCCCTTCTTCCAAATATCATTAAAAGCCTTAATAACTGCAGAAGTATTGCAACCATTGAAGCCACATATGTCATTGCGGCAGCACCAAGAACTTTCCTTGCCCCTGAAAGTTCCCTGCCCTGCAATATATTCTGTCCCTTTAATATCTTTAATGCCCTGCCTGATGCATTAAATTCAACTGGAAGCGTTATAAGCTGGAACAATACTGCAAAACTAAAAAGGATTATTCCCACATTTACAAGTATGCCATTATTTATAACTGCCCCAAGCACAATTACAGGCCATGCTGCATTTGAACCAAAATTCACAAGCGGCACTATGGCATTGCGTATTGTAATTGGTACATAGCCTTTCTGGTGCTGTATGGCATGGCCGCACTCATGGGCAGCTACACCTATTGCAGCTACTGAAGCTGAACCATATACAGAATCTGACAGGCGCAGCACCTTTTCACGTGGTGAATAATGGTCAGTAAGGTTTCCTTGTATACGTTCAATTCTTACATCAAATATTCCTGCATTACTTAAAATCATCTGTGCCACATCCTCTGCACGGAGCCCCCTTGAATTGTAAAGGCCTGCATAACGTTTATAAGTACCATTTACATTAGCGGATGCCACCATGCAAAGAAGCGCACCAATTATAACCAGAATATAAGTATAATCAATTATCATAAAACTCTATAGTCCCCTTTCTTATACAATGTATGGACTTATACCATAAGTCCCTGTACTGCCTGGATTTTTACACACATGTTACCATAGAAAATGGGATATTTCAAGGCATAAGTGGTTTCAAATTTCACTGTTTTTTACAATATCAGCGACATTGACAAAACTATCCAAGTATCCTATACTAACAAATGTTAATCTGCTGCTATACACAAGGGGTAAATTTATGGAAAATAATATTAAAATAAAGGCATATTATACACTGCCAGAAGATGCTGTTTTAATACGCCAGTCAGTATTTGTTGAGGAACAAGGATTTAAAGAGGAGTTTGACAGTGTTGACCATGATGCGGTGCATCTTGTTTTATATAATGATGGTGTTCCTGCTGCCACATGCCGTTTTTTTAAAGATAGTAAAGAATCCGGTACATATATAATAGGCCGTATTGCAGTAATAAAGGCTTACAGGGGGCAGGATTTTGGTTCTCTTATACTGGAGAAGGCCGGACAGTTTATAAAGAAAGCTGGCGGTAAGAAAATCTGCCTGCATTCGCAGAAACGTGTAAAGGATTTTTATGAAAAACAGGGCTATCATATGTATGGCAAAGAGGATTTGGATGAAGGGTGTCCCCATATCTGGATGTGTAAAGGGATATAAGAAGGACAGGTTTCTGTTCTTTTATATCCCTTAATATCCCGGAATATTAGTTATAGTAATTTAAAAGCTGTTTCAGGTCTGCAATATAACTGATAATATGCTTTCCGTTATCTGTATCCCTTACAAGTATACGTGATTTTTCAGTTTCCACAAGCTGTGATTCTGATTTAATATCTTTATTCTGGCTAAGTGCATGGTATACGCTTTCAAATGGCTGGTGTGCCTTAAGCCTTAACCCATGTGAGTTATAAATCAGTGTATACCCGGCAATTCCTGTTGTTTCATGGTAGTTTTTGCAGAAACCGCCATCTATTACCATAAGTTTTCCATTTGCCCTGATTGGCTGTTCCCCTTCTATTGTCTTTACAGGGGTATGCCCGTTAATTATATGTGACATATTGGAATAAAGCCCGAACTCACGCAGAATCATATTGCAGGTTTTTTCTTCTTTATAGTACTGGTAATATGGGTTAGTTTCCTCATTCCATGTACTCTTGTCATCTATAAATGTACGTTCAAATGTTTTTAAATTCCTTCCACATAGTGGTGACTTCCTGCCAGCCCACAGATACCACATAAAATCCCTGGCATCACTGTTATGTGTGCTGTAATATGCCCTTCTTGCCATTTTATCAGCATAATCAAGATAAGACTTGCCTTTATAGATTTCATCACCCATCTGGACGCCTTCAAAGTTTCCTGAATCATCCATTGGTATACAGCCGTGGTATAAAAGGTTGCCATTATATATACGGTACATGCTGCCTTTTTCATACAGGAACTTTATATGGGACTGTAAACGTACACTGTTTAAAAATGCCGACCTGAGTTCCTCCATAACATCACTTTCTTCATTAGATAAATCATATGGGTTTTCCATGTCAATAGTTGGAAATTCCATGTCATTCATTTTATAATTAATGCCATCTATTGCAACTTCGCCGGTTTCAAAGTTAATTTTATGTAAAAATATCCTGTCATCCATTCCATATTCACTATGGCGCCTGATAATGCTTCCTTCAAGCTTAAATAAAATTACAGAAATTGCTTTTAATGCCGCTTCCATAGGATTTTCCCGTGGATAGGCCTGTACAGCAAATAAGGCAAGTGAACGCAGGCTTATGCCATAACCGCTTTCAAGTATCTCTGTATTCTGGTATTTTAAATTATTGCGTATAACATTGGCGATACATGCAAGGCTTCCTGATGCTGCCCCCATCCATAGAATATCGTGGTTGCCCCATTCAATATCAAGTGAATGGTAGCCTTGCAAAAGGTCAAGTATTTTATCTGCATAAGGCCCTCTGTCAAAAATGTCCCCTACAATATGCAGGTGGTCTACTGCAAGCTGTTTAATTAAGCCTGCCAGTGCCACAATAAATTCATCTGCATTTTCAATATCCAAAATTGTATCGATAATTTTACTATGGTAAAGCACCTGGTTATCATCTTCATCCTTCTGTACATGCAAAAGCTCGTCAATAATATAAGAAAATTCACCAGGCATGGCTTTCCTTACCTTTGACCTTGTGTATTTGGAAGACAGCAGTTTTGCAATTTCAATAAGCTGGTTTAAAACCATACGGTACCAGTCATCCGTCAAGACATCCTTTTTACGCAGCATTTCAAGCTTTTCCCGTGGATAATAAATTAAAGTGCATATTTCCTGCTGCTCAAAATCCGTAAGGATATCACCAAATAAAAGATGGACTTTTTCCCTTACAACACCCGAACAATTATTTAAAATATGGTAAAATGCTTCATATTCACCATGAAGGTCACTCATAAAATGCTCTGTGCCTTTTGGAAGGTTCAAAATTGCACTAAGATTAATAATTTCCCTGCATACAGCCTGCTTGGAAGGGAATTTTTCCGCAAGCAGTTTCATATATTTTTTGTCTTTTAATTCCATAAAAATACCATGCCTTTCCAAATAGTTGAGAATATGTTATCACTTAACAAAAACAAAATCAATACAATATCTTTATCCGGATACTAAAAATATGCACAGTCCCCTTGTCCTGGAAACTGCGCATATTTTAATTGTTATATTAAAGAATTAAATTGCCCCTGTGAGTTTTAACAGTTCTTCCCTTACATAATCCATGCTTCCTGCTGACATGCTAAATTCATCAAGGCCATATTCCAGCAAAATTTTTGCTGCTTTTACATCCCCTGCCATTTCACCACACATGCCGGCTTTTATATTTTCTTTATGTGCAGCATCAATAATATGTTTTATGGCATTAAGCACTGCCGGGTGGAAGTAAGAATATTTATCTGCTATCTTTTTATTTCCCCTGTCTACTGCAAGCAGGTACTGTGTAAGGTCATTTGTGCCTATACTAAAGAAATCTGCTTCTTTTGCAAATTCTTCTGCAAGAATTACACTTGCTGGTGTTTCCATCATCATACCAGTTTCTATATCCTCACAAAATGCCTTGCCTTCTTCACGCAGCTCTTTTTTACATTCCTCCACAACCTCTTTTGCTTCCCTTAATTCCTCCAGGGATATAATCATAGGGAACATTATGCGTACATTCCCAAAAGCACTTGCACGCAGTATTGCACGCAGCTGTTCTTTAAACATATCTTTCATTTCAAGTGATATGCGGATTGCCCTCCAGCCAAGGAACGGGTTATCCTCTTTTTCAAAGTCAAAGTATGGAAGTTCCTTATCACCGCCAATATCAAGTGTGCGGATTGTAAGTTCCTGCGGGCAAAGCATGGCTGCACGTTTATATACTTCAAACTGCTCTTCCTCTGTTGGAAAATGTGTCTTTTCCATATATAAAAGTTCACTCCTGAAAAGCCCGACGCCGTCCATCTTTACAGGAAGCGCCTTTTCAATGTCCTCCGCATTGCCGGCATTAATACAAAGTGAAATCTTCTTGCCCTCTTTTGTAATTACAGGGTTATTCCTTAATTTTTCAAGACGCTGTTTTTCATTTTCAAATTCCTGTTTCTTCTGCTTGTATTCATTTAATACATCTTCTTCAGGTGAAATTATAATAACGCCTTCACCTGCATCCATGCAGACAATATCGCCTGTATTTAATTTATCCATTATCCCTTTTACGCCCACAAGTGCCGGGATATTCATATTTTTGGCAATTATTGAAACATGGCTTGTAACCCCGCCTTCTTCTGTAATAATGCCTTTGACATAATCTGTATCCATCTTTACTGTATCTGAAGGAAATAAATCTTTTGCAAGGACTATTGCCTCTTCCTTAAGGTTTCCTATATCTGGCAGTGGTACCCCTTTAAGCTGTGCCATAAGGCGTTTGCCAATATCCTGTATATCAGCTGCCCTCTCCTTCATATACTCATCGTCCATCATTTCAAAAACTGCGGCAACTTCTGAAACCGCTTCACTAACTGCACTCTCTGCATTATCAGATTCATCATTAATCTTGCTTTTCACACTGTCCTCTAAAGTAAAATCCATAACCATTTCAAGGTGCGCAGAAAAAATCTCATTAACTGCTGCAAGCTTTTCTAATTCCCCACGTACACATTCCCTTGCATCAAGAAATTTGCCAATCTGCCCTTCCTTATCCTGTTCCTGGATTTTATTTTGCACAGGCTTTAAATCAAGTTCTTCGTATTTATAAATTTTTGCTACCGCAATTCCTCTGGACGCTGTTTTTTCAACATATATTTTTTCCATAGAAATCCCCCATATAATATTTTCCACACTTTAAACAATCTATGAAAAATGCTGTCTTTGCATCTTCCTAATGTGTTAGTAACTCTTTGGCAATGCGGACGCAACGCATTGCCAATATTAGAGTTTCTTACACATTTTATTCCCCAAGCCCGCTTTCTATTAGTTCTGTGATTTTCTTTAAATCCTCTTCTTCATTTTCACCACTGCACTGTACTTCTATTTCAGTACCTTTTTTTAATGCAGCAGCCATAAGGTTTAATATGCTTTTTGGCTGGATTTTCTTTTCACCATGTATAATTAATACTTCTGAAGAACACTCTGTTGCTGCTTTTGATAAAATTGATGCAGGCCTTGCATGTACCCCTGACGGGTTTATAATTGTAACCTTTTTTGATACCATAATAGCCCTCCTTTAAATTATGCCTTTTTATATAGTTTCACTTACACCAAAATGTTCAAATAAAATTTTTTCTGCTTCTACATTCCAAAGCCCCCTGTTTTTCTTGCAGGCTTCATCAAGCTTCTTAAATAACGGGTCTGTTTTCCCTAATTCTTCAAAATCCTCTATTGCTGTAAGCGGCATGTCAAACTGTGTATATGTCAGTTTCTTGCCACCAGGTATATTTGGCAGGTTCTTTGTTGTTTCTGCGATACTGTCAATTCCACCTACATGTGTAACCATAACTGCCGGCTCGATTTTTCCTTTTGCTGCAAGTGTATTTGCTTCAATTAAATCGTCGTTATTGCCGCCTGTTGTGCCTACTATATGTGTGCTTATATAATGTACATTGTAAAGGTTTACTTCACCCATAAACTGGTTATCTGAAGGCCCTGCAAAAAAGTTCATGCATCCATCAAATGCAAGAAGTTTGTCACCCATTTCTGCAACTTTACGGTTCGGGATATATACAAATACATCATCATATCCTTTGCCGCCTGTAATATCACGCAGTTCTTTTACAGGGTCAGCCATATTTGCTGTATTTACATACAGAAGTTCAACTCCGTTTTCTTTTGCTTTTTCTTCTGGGATAACTTCCCTTGCCCTTGCAAGTTTTGCATCATCTATATCTGTTACTACAATGCGTTTTGGCTTGTTTTCAAACTGTATGCCATAGCTTATTGCACCAAGCCCCATAGGGCCGCAGCCTCCAAGGATAATTATATCCCCGCCTTCTTTTGTGCCGCCTGCAAGGTCATGGTTTACCTTATTGGTATGGTAGTTGCCGTGGTATCCGCCTATAATGCAGCTCATAGGCTCTCCAAGTGATGCTTCAAAGAAACTTTCGCCATCATATGGCATAAGGCATCCAAGTTCCATTACTTCATGCGGGATAATGCAGTATGTACATGCACCCCCGAAATATTCATAAGAATAACCTGGTGAAGCAAGGCTTCCTTTATAATTTAGTGCTGGCTGCTGCGTAAAACGCATGCCAGGTTTGAACTGGTCTTTCCATTTCTCACCAACTTCTACAATTATACCTGCAAATTCATGCCCGATAATAATTGGGTTTGTATCAATATTTTGTGGTGCCCTTTTATGTTTCTTGCCCTGCTGCAATAATTTATATGTTGACATGCAGATACTGTCACTCATTACCTTTACTAAGATTTCATCATCTTTAATCTCTGGAAGCTCAAATTCTTCAAGCCTTACATCCATAGTACCATACATCCTGACTGCCTTTGTTTTCATATATACCTCTTTTCTGCGCTGCTTTTTGCGCATAAAGCAATGTTTGTGTAAGCAACGCGCAATCACAAACTTGCTGGGTGAAAAATCTATTTTTCACCCTTACCTCTTTTCCCTGCCATTTTGCAGTATTATCAATCTACTGGTTCTAAAACTACATCTTCTTTTAATTTCATTACAAGGTCTTTGGCTGGCGGTTTTGTGCCTATAGTAGTTACTGCGCCTGCTGATGTTGCAATGCCAAGCTTTAATGTTTCATCATTATCAAGCCCGCTTTCATATGCATAGGAAATTGCCGCTACCATTGCATCCCCTGCACCTACTGTAGAATGTGCTTTTACAGACAGTGCCTGGGCCTTGGCTTCATAATCTTTCTTTAAAAGCATTGCACCACATTTGCCCATAGATACTGCAACTGTGCTTATACCCTCTTCAATAAGTTTTCTTGCAATATTTGCTATCTCCTGTTCTGATGCCTTATAATCAAATTTGGCATATTCTTCAAGCTCCAGCCTGTTTGGCTTAATAATATCAGGTAATTCCTTAAGCCCGTTCCTGAACAGCTCCCCGTCTGCATCTAACAGGACTTTTGCACCTTTGCTATGCACAATCTTTGTTATGCTTGCATAAATATTTTTATCCATTCCATTAGGCACGCTTCCTGCCAGTACAAACAATGTATCTTTGCCTGCGTATCCTTCAAGCTTATCCATAAGCTCTTTTAATTCCTTCCCTGATGGTACTGCCCCTGGCTCATTAAGTTCTGTAACCATTCCGTTTTCTTCAAATACTTTTGTATTAGTCCTGGTTTCGCCGCCAATCCATACAAAATCATTTTCTATACCCTTTTCATCAAGCACATTTTTAATGGTACGCCCTGCGTTGCCGGCAAGAAATCCTGTTGCAATGCTTTTGCCGCCAAGTTCACAAATTGTTTTTGAAACGTTAATTCCTTTTCCGCCAGCATCATATTCAACTTTACTTATACGGTTTAAACCGCCCTGCTGTAAACAGCCGATTTCTACTGTCTTGTCAATTGCAGGATTCATTGTTACTGTTACTATCACGTTTCCACTCTCCTTCCGCAAAAAGGCTTTATTTATCACCTAAAATACTATAAACTGTATCAACGTCACCATTTGCAAGTTTCTCTGCAGCAGATTCATCAAGCATTTTTTCTGCAATTACTGAAAGGATTTGTAAATGTTCTTCACCAACACCGGCAATCCCTACTACTACATTTGCTGTATTGTCACCCCATGGTGTACCTTCTGGGAATGTCATTACTGCAATTCCCGATTCCTTAATATCCTTCTTGGCTTCTTCAACACCATGTGGAAGTGCAAGCCCGTTCCCCATAAAAGTAGAACAGCTTTCTTCCCTTTTTACCATTGCTTCTACATATGGCTGGTCAACATATCCTGCATCAACAAGCATCTGCCCCACTTCTTTTATAACTTCTTCCTGTGTCTTTGCCTTGCAGTTTACACGGATATTTTCACGGTACAAAAGTTCCTTTTTTTCTGTTTTCTTCTTAGATTTAAATAACATAATATTATACCTCCTCATTTCTTTAATGCCTTTTTCCCGGCCTGTTGTTTTTTTGTAAGTATATTATAACCCAATAAAAAAGGTCTTTTCAATCAAAAGACCTTTTTATTTGGCGTTATCAGATAATGCCATTTTTATGTTTTATTTTATTGTTACATCTTGGAAATATACTGGTTAAAGAATTTCTTTAAATACATGGAAAGCATGTTCCTTATATCTTCTTTTTCACCATTCTGCAACATTTCCATAAAGTCCATTTCTTCTATTAACAGGCTGCTTATATACCCCATTATTTCATTATTTATTGGAATATTCCCGTCTTCTGGCACAAGCATTACAAGGACTACCCGTATCCCTTTAAAATAAGGGTCTTTAAAAGGTTTTCTGTCATGTGGCACGCACACGGTAAATTCAGGCCTTACAACGCCTTTTGTCCTTGTATGCAGGAGTGCAAAACCAAATTCCGCAAAAATCTGGCTTGATATTTCTTCCCTTCTCTGTAATGCCTCACGTATCATTTCACGCCTGTCAGAATACGGTGATATTTCTTCCCCAATCATAATAAGAAGCCTGTCAAAAGATACCTCCCCGTTTACTTTAAAAAATCCCATATATTTTAAAAGGAGTTTTATCTGTGCTGCCATCTGGTTAATCTGGTCAAGCTGCTCCTGGAAAGAATTTGTTTCTTCATGTTTCTGTGGAAGCCTTTCATATTTATAAAATAAATGCCTTATCTCTTCCATGTCTTTTTCATTTAAAAGCGGGTTTACATATATTACAGGCACATCATCATCTATTTCCAGTGGTATGCTTGAAATAAAGAAATCTGTTTTCCCTATAATATATGGTGTTACATCATTTTTACCATATGTTGACAGTACCATTTTATTCTGGAACACTTTTTTAAGCTTTGTTGACATAAGCCTTGAAATGCCAATCCCGCTTGAACAGACTACACCAGCATGGACTTTGCGCAGCTTCTCTTTCCTGCCTTCAAGCCTTACTATAGCCGCCCCGAAATGCACTGTTAAAAACCCTGTTTCTTCTGGCGGCACTTCTTTGCCAAGGCTTTCACCCAGTACATTTGCAACTGTTTCACACTGCTGGTACAGTTTGGCATAACTCCTTTTAATTTCACCAAGCATTGGGTTATGTATCTGCATCCCATGTACAAGCCTTATAATTGTTGGCTGTAAATGTGCAAGAAGCCCCTGCAGGAATTCATCATCCTGTTTAAGAAGATAAGCATTTTCCTTGTCAAATGCATCTATCATTTCATTAACAAGCTGGCGCAGCTGCCTTCCCCCTGCCATTCCTGCCTGTGCAGGGCCATACTGGATTTTCTCATGTTTGGAACCTTTAATATGCAGCCAGATATATGTTACTTCAATTTCTGGTATTTTTATTCCAAAATCTTCACCAAGTTTTACAGCGATTTTCTGGGCAAGTGAATAATCAATATCTTTAATAATATCTTTTTCTATTTTACTGTCCTCTTCCATAACCTCATTTTTCATAATGCGGTTAATCGCAATGGATATATGTATAACAAGGCCCATATATGAATTTTCAGTAAGTGACGCAACACGTTTATCATCAATATTGTTAATGCACTCCATTACTTTTTTCATAATATTTTCATCAAGTATCCCATACATCCCGCTTTTTCTGGCATAATCATAATTTCCAGGGGTTTCATCTGCGTTTTCGTAAGATTCACGCAACATCCTTGTATCAAGGTTGGCATTGATAAATGCCCCTATTGCCTTCCGGTAGTTTTCTTCTGTGCCTTCCACATATACGCCGCTTCCTGGTTTTCTTTTTATATCAAGCCCGAAACTTCCAAGCCATTCCCCTATTGCTTCCAAATCTGTACTTATTGTTGCTTCGCTTACACTGAACTGGCTGCTGTAGTAAAACAGTTTTTTAAGCCCCTTTTCTTTTAATATTTCTAATATAAGCCGTTTCCTGCGTTCTTCTTTATTTGGTATATCAGGGCTTTCTTCCCTGCATAAAAAAGAAAGCAGGCGGTTTTTTTCTTCCCTTGTCCCTTCAAGCCATATGCCTACGCCGGTTTTTGAGAAATATTTTATATCATATCCTTTAAGATATGAATTTATATATTCCAGTTCCCTCTGGGTGGTACGTTTACTTACACCAATTTTATCTGCCAGGGACTTCACAGGAATTGCTTCTTCTTCTGTAAGCAATATTTTTAATATCTGTTTTGCTCTTGATAAAATCTTCATGGCAGCAGCTGTTCCTTTCTTTAAATTTTATTACTGTTTCAGATTTTTCCATGCCCCGCCAGCTGTAAAACCAGCGCCTGGTATTCTTCTTTGTGCAGAAGGTTTTCTACCAGTAAGACTTCCATTCCTTCAAGCTGGTCTTTTACATGGCTGTAATAATTTTTCCCACAGATAAGCAGTTCTGTATCCAGGCCTGCCAGTTCCCTGCCGTATGCCTTTACACTTATATATCCCATGCCATTTTCATTAAGGACCTTTCTAAGCAGGGCAGCACCCATTGCACTTGAACCTATGCCGCCTTCACAGACAATGCCTATGCTGTTATATTTACCCATATATGCCAGCCTCCCCTGCGTTTTTTCCATTGATTTTAACATCAAAGAAAGAAACCGTCAATATTTACAGGTTAAGCTGGTATTGACAGTTTCTTCTTGTTTTTTGTTTTATACTCACGAACGATTAGAT
>DKYP01000011.1:36888-50832 GCA_002499945.1 Lachnoclostridium sp. UBA7097 | reverse complement strand
CCTACGACGGTACTAACCGTATCAGGTCAATGGGTCGGATTTAATCCCTCTCAGCTAAAAAAGCTCCCCAGATAAATTCTGTAAAAAGTATAGATGTATTACGGGGTTTTGTCAATAGTTTTTGGGAATTACGTCAATGGGCTGGCAATTCCAAAGTGGTTTTACGGACAAGCACGTTTGCACTTGGACGGGCCACGCAATGGTGCATAAAGCCCCTATGCTTCAAAAAACCTTTGAAGCATTGAATACGGGGCTTAAACACCAGCGGTCCCGTACAGCTGTCCTTTAAAACCACATTTGGAATTTGCCAGCTAATTTACTCTTTGTATAAATTCCATTAAAAATACAGTTACCAGTCCTGTATAAACCAAAATAATTCTATTATGGGCTTTATATATTTTCTTCTATTTTATATTGCTGTATAGAAGAATATATGTTATAATACAGAGGCAAGCATGTTACAGGGCAGATGGATTTTTGATTGACGTATAAGTAAGAAGGCGGTATATTATAAAGAAAGAGTGGTGCATAGCATGAACCAGACAAAAAATACAATAAAATTAACCATCCCGGAAGACCAGCTCTGGGAGAACCTGAAAATATCAAATGATTTTATATTTGCAAAGGTAATGAGAAACCCTGTACTATGTAAGGGTATGCTGGAGAGATTACTTGATATTACCATTGACCATATCGAATATCCAGAGGAACAGAAAGTTATCGATATTACAAAAGATAGTAAAAGCGTGCGTCTTGATGTATACCTGAAGGATGGGAAGGGTACGGTTTATAACGTTGAAATCCAGACCACAAATGGAAAAAATCTTCCAAAAAGAACCAGGTATTACCAAGGCATAATTGATTTAAACGCAATCGAAAAAGGTGCAGATTACAAGGAATTGCCAAACAGCTTTGTTATTTTTATCTGTACATTTGATGCATTTGGAGATGGACGGTGGAAATATACATTTGAGAATATATGCATGGAGAATAAAAAATTAATTTTAAATGATAAATCTTATAAAGTTTTCTTTAATACCAAAGGAACTAAAGGAAGAATTAGCAAAGCTGCAAAGAATATATTAAAACTTATAGAAAATAATACAACAGAAGATAATTTTACAAAAAAACTGGCGCAGGAAGTACAAAAAATCAAAGAAAATAAAGAATGGCAGGTGGAGTATATGACTTTATTGATGCGTGAACGTGAAAAATATACAGAAGGAATGGCAAAAGGAATAGCAGAAGGAATGGCGGATGGAAAGGCATATGGCATTATAAAATTTACGTCAGGCCTTGGATATTCTGATGAAAATATTATTTCTGCATTACAGGAAACACTTGATATTGATATGGAACATGCTAAAGATTATTTAAAAAGATATTATAGGGAAAATTTCTAATATTCCTTACAACTAAAAAATCCATGTTGGAGCATTTGTATTTCATAATAACAAAACAAGAATAAGTGCTTCGGTATTATTGTGTTATAATAAATTTAAGCTGCATTATTTAAAGAAAAGCAGGAAATCTATATTATATATAAGGTTTCCTGCTTTAAGTTACATATTATGATTTTGCAGTTCTACATATGGATATTCTGGAAATTCTTTGTCAATTATTTTTCTTGTAAGGTTTATCCAGCTTTTACATTTATCTAATATTATGGCATCTCCTGTTATTATATTGCCAAGTCCTGATAATACAGAGTCCACGTTGTTAATAACTTCTGTTTCTGTTTCAAAGCTGTATGGTGCAAGTTCTTTATGTATACATGCCGCAAGCCGTCCTGTATTTGATACGGGTGCGTCCATATAAAATACTGCCCTGCCTGCCATTATTTCTTCTAATGCTTCCCCTATAAGATGTATTGCAGCTGGCGTTTTGTCTATAAGGCTGTAAGTTCCCCTGAGCCCTGCCAGGTCACGTACTGTCCTGTCCATGCATTTTAATAACGTAGTCCCTGAAAGTGCTATTTCCAATGTAATAATTGTATTAAATCCATCAATATATACAGTTTCCCCTTTTTCCAATGTTTCCCTGCATTTGGCAGTACGTATTTTTAACTGCTTCTCTGGTGATACCATACGTGCGAGTGCCAGCCGCTGCCGTTCTGACAGCATATAATGGTTGCCTGTGAATACAGATGCACTTTTCATATTGTAACCCCGGTTTAAAAGATAATAAATATCACCTGCCGCCGCATTTATTTTTTTCATATCCTCTGTGCCAAATTCTTTTTCATCAGATGGCACATAGCCACGTTTTACTGTTTTTGCCATAAAATACCCCGTTCCATCACATATATGTTTATTATATATAATTTATCCAGGCTTTTCAATTATATTTTGCGCCAGTTTATAAATTTAATGCTTGACAGTTAGAGTGCACCGTGCTATCATAATTCTGGATTGCATGATGCACTCTAATTTTGCTATAGCAATTATGAAACGGAGGCCGGTTTATGTTACAACAAGTTTCAGATTTTGAATTAGAACTAATGAAAATAATATGGGAGAACAATGGAACAGCGCTTTATGCTGAAATTACAGATGCATTACATAAAAAAGGACTTTCTACAACTAAAAATACTATTATTTCACTTTTATCACGCCTTACATGCAAGGGATATTTAAAAACTAATAAAATTGGCAGGCGTAATAAATATACTGCCCTTGTTTCTGCTGAAGAGTACCAGGCAATGCAGACAACAGCTTTTATAGATAAAATCTATGAAGGAAATGTATCCGGGCTGGTTTCTACACTTATACAGAAAAATTTAATTAAACCAGAAGAATACGAAGAACTTAAAAAATACTGGGAAGGTGGTGGTAAGGGCTGATGGCTGGTTTTATCCAAACACTTTTTTCATTATCAGTTTCAGGTACTTTTCTGGCTGTTATATTACTTTTGCTTAAACCCTTGTATAAAAACAGGTTTAGCCATAAATGGCAATATTACATATGGCTGGTGGTAATCGCCAGGTTACTTTTTCCTTTTACAATTAAAACAGGCTTTAATATTATGGAAAGTATATATGGGCAGGTTTATTCAATGTTTGCACAAATTAAAGCAGAAAATAATACAGACAGGCCGGAATATTCCGTGGAAGAAAGCGGGAAACCAAGCCAGCCTGCAGCCAGTAATACAGATAAGATTAATACAAGCCCGGGTAATGCCAGTACAGAAAATAATGCACCGGAGGATTTACACCTGGTTAAAAAAATGGCAAAGAATTTACTGTTATTTGCCAGACAAAATATTTTTTATATATGGCTTGTAACTGCAATAGCACTTTTTACAAGAAAAATAACGGCTTACCAAGGATTTACAAGATACTTAAAGGCCGGCCGGGCTGAAGCTGGTTCTTTGGAATTATGGGAAGAAATGGGCTCTTTAATTGAAAAATCAAATATAAAGGTTAATGTAAACCTTTATACTAACAGCCTTATTTCATCACCACTCTTAACTGGGTTTTTCCGCCCTTGTATAATAATTCCATCTGAAGAAATAGACATGACGGATTTTAAAAATATAATCCGCCATGAACTTATACACTTCAGGCGTAAAGATATGTTTTATAAATGGCTTGTGCAGCTTACAGTCTGTATACACTGGTTTAACCCCTTTGTATACTGGATTGCACATGAAACTGGCAGGCTTTGTGAATTATCCTGTGATGAAATGGTTATTAAAAACCTCGACGGGCAGGGAAAAAAAGAATATGGCAACACTCTTTTAAATATGGCAGTTACAGGTAAAACTTTTAAAAGTTCTATTGCATCTGTTACATTAAATGAAAGCAAAAAATTATTAAAAGAAAGGCTGGACAAAATTATGGAATTTAAGAAAAAAACTATAATATCTTCCCTCCTGTCTGTAGCACTTGCCTTTGCATTATGTGCTACGGCAGCAACAGCAAGTATGGACTGGCAGCCTGCTTCAATTACAAATATTGCCGGAAACACTAAAACTAACATTTTAAAAACCAGAAACAATAATGACACCAGCACTATTGATAAGGCTATTAAAAATGGCAGGATTATACTGGAAGATGGCAGTTACCATATATTGTGTGATGGCGTTACTAAAAAAGATATGTCAAGTGGCGGTGTTACTGATGGCTGTATTGGTATTATATTAGAACAGACAGACGGCGGCTATATCAGTATCGGGCCAATAGAACCAGAAAGGGATTTGGATGGTCTTGTGGAATATGTGGAAGATATATGCCAAAACCACATTAAAGATAAAACAATGACTAAAAAAGAGACAGAACTTTTAACAGGGTTTGCAATAAAACTTGTGGAAGGAAATGGTAAAATAAGGGGTATCAAAGATTCTTCTTCCATTTACAAGGAATATAAAAAATGGCAGATTAAAAGAAAAAATGGCAATTACTATTACAAAGACCAGCGTGTACGTGTTTTTATTGATTTGAAACCAGATAAATCTTTTATGGAATTTAGCTATAATAAAAAAGGAAATATTGATTTAAAAATCACACGTAATAAAAATGGGAAAATTACAAAGGTAAAACAAATCTCTAAAAAAGAAGCAGATAAATTCCTGGATAACTGATATTTTTTATAACAGGGTCAAAAGTAAGGGCAGCCAGAAAACGGCTGCCCTTTTATATGGTCTGGTATCATTAATATTCCTTTGCAATTTCACCTTCTGCAACATTATATTTCTGCATAAAGAACTGTAAATCACTGTCATTCCTTATAACCATTACTTCATGGAATCTGCCTGTCTGCAGGTCTTTAAAGCCTGCTACTTTTTCTCCTGTACATATGCTTGCATGTATTACCGGTTTTTCTTTGCTTCTGTCATAAGGTTCTTTTTGCATCTTTTTATTAAATCCAAACATTTATTATACCTCCATAATTTTTATAGTACTTTAAATCCTTTTTATTTTTAATAAATTTCCAACGGTTCTGTATTAAATATAATTTTTACTTTTGTTCCTTTGCCCTCCTCTGATTCTATTTCCATTTTATGCGAAAGTTTTTTAATGATTTTATTACACATATAAAGCCCTATTCCTGTAGAAAACTGGCCATTATAACTGCCACGCCCGTTATAGCCTGTATAGCCTTTCTCACAAATCCTTGGCAAATCTGCACTGTTTATCCCTGCCCCTGTATCTTCAATAAAAAGAATTACATATTTTTTACTGCTTTCACAATAAATTGATACACTTCCCTGGCTTGTATATTTTATTGCATTGGATAGTATCTGTTCTACTACAAATCTAATCCATTTTGCATCTGATAATACCAGTACATCAAAGTCTTTAAAATCCAGTTTTATTTTTTTCTGGATAAACATTCTTGCATATTTATGGACTGCTTCTTTGGCAATATCATGCAGATTAACCTTTTTTATAACAAAATCTGTACTATCTGAACCAAGCCGCATATACTGTAATGCCATTTCTGCATACTGTTCTATCCTGAAAAGCTGTGCCTGTTCATATGATACATCAAATTCAGCCGGTTTTTCCTGTAGCAGAAGTTTCATGGCGGCTATTGGCGTTTTTATCTGGTGTACCCACATTGTATAATATTCTTCCATTTCTTTAAATGTATTGGTATTCTTATTTAAAACCCCGTTAAAGTAATATGCAAGTTTCTTTATAAGAATCTGGTATTCTTCTTCAATACATCCATCTGGAACTGGAAGGCTGTCAAATGAAACTTCAATGCTTTTTTCAATATCTTTTAATTCCCTGTATTTTTTATAAAACCAGTAAAAATCAAATATACATACTGCCAGGGCTACAAAAAGCATTATGAATACAGCATATATAATTTCCCCAGGCTCTATATTATTAAGTGCCATTACACCTGACATAAGCGCCGTTTCAATTACAAAAATAATTATAAATAACCTGATTCTGTAAATATAAGATAAAAATATATACATACCCTGTACCTTTTCTACATAAAAACTATTCAGTTTTATATCCAATGCCTTTCTTTGTCAGTATAAATTCATATAAACCTATGCTTTCAAGCTTTTTTCTAAGCCTGTTCACATTAACAGAAAGAGTATTTTCATCTACGTAACTGTCACTTTCCCAGAGCTTTTCCATAAGATAGTCCCTGTTTACAACTTTACCATTATTTTCCATTAACACCTGGAGTATCTTAAATTCATTTTTGGTAAGGCTGGTTTTATTTCCGTTGTAAACAACTGCTGCTTCTGCCAGGTCAAGCATCACTCCATTATGTTCAATAATATTTGTCTGTCCCTGGAAATCATAGCTTCTTCTAAGCATTGCCTGTACTTTTGCCGCCAGCACATCAAGGTCAAATGGCTTGGCGATAAAGTCATCTGCCCCCATATTCATAGCCATGACTATATTCATATTATCAGAAGCAGAGGACAAAAACACTACAGGTACTTTGGAAACCTTGCGTATCTCCCCGCACCAGTAATAACCATTATGTACTGGAAGCTTAATATCAAGAAGCACAAGATGTGGTTCAAATTCTGCAAAATCATGCAAAATACCTTTAAAATTACTTGCACACATTACCTGGTAATCCCAGCTTTCAAGATGTTTTTTAACAGCCCCTGCTATAACCTCATCATCCTCAACTACAAAAATCTTATACAATCCTGCCACCACTTTCTATTATAATCATTCTTCAACTTATACCCTTATTTCAAAACATACAAGCTGCTGCCCGTTCCTGGTCCTGTTATCTAATATAATCATTCCCTTATAACTGTCTGCAATCTTTTTAAGTTTATATAATCCAAGTCCATGCTGTTCCTTGTCATGCTGTTTTGTAGTATACCCTCTGGCAAAAAACAGGCTTCTTAATTCCGGGGTAAGTTCCGGCCCCGGATTCGATATATAAAAATGTACCTTATTTTCCTTTGAATCTATCTGGACATAAATATTCTGTTCTTCAGAACATGCTTCAATTGCATTGTCAATTAATATACCCATTATTTCTATAAGTGTATATTCTGGTACTACTGTCTGTAATGAATAATTCTTTATATCTATTTCAAAATTCTTTTTATGAAGTGTACATTCTTCAGATTTACTTATAAGAAAACCTGCAACAAGTTTCATATTAAGTTTAAGTACCTCAAGATGTGCTGGTATAAGCCCTGCTTTCCCGCTGTATGACATAATTGCCTGTTTTAAGGAATTATAATCTGTATGTGCAAGCGGCAGCATCTGCATTGCCTGGAGGTGGTTATTAAAGTCATGCTGCTGCAGCCTTATATAACTAATCATTTCTTCCACTATAGGAAGGTACTTCTCATAGCTTTCAAGTTCTTTTGCCTGCCTGTCCGTCCGTTTCTGGTAATATATTGTTTCTACATTTATGCTTATCATATATGAAACAAATATAAATACAATAGTATAGTCTGCATGTCTGCCAAAATTTGTTCCAGATAAAAGGATAAATACAAAAAGTGCTATACATACATCTACTTCCAGTGACTTAATATATAAATTTGATGTCATTATATAACTATATACCAGGTTTAAAGGAGCATATTTATACAATACCAGTGCTAAAACCAGAAGCAGAAGATTGTTAGTTAATGAAAAAGCAATATAATCTATAGTAATGCCAGCTACAGAAAAAATTATTATTAAAATTTCCCCTGACACAAGAAACAATGCAAACATCATAGCCGACAATAAAATAGCATCTGCCATACATATATGGAATACATAAACATATAAAATAACTGTATATAAAACACATATTATATTAGTATAAAATTCATAACCCTCTTTTTCTGCAAATAGCGTAAATAAAAATATAAGCGGTATTGCAGCAATACACCGGTACGCCCTGTGGCTTTTACAATTTACAGACATAAAAGCACAACCCATTACATATGCATAAATAAATTGCAAAAGATTTTCTATATAATAAAAAATAAACGTCATAACTGCAGAAACCTTTCTAATTCATCTTTATGTTTCCTGCCAACAGGTATACTGCTTTTACCAAGATGTATAAACTGTGTTGATTTATCATAAGAATCAATCTTCTTTCCATTAATAATATACTTTCTATGGCATCTTATAAAATACTCTGGCAGCATCTGTTTTATTTTATTAGCAGAATAGTTGGCAATCGTTATTGTATATACTTCTGTGTGTATAATTACATTTTTTCCACATGCTTCAAGGTATAATATATTGCCAGGGGCAACCCTCTGGTATACACCATTTGAATCTTTTAAAAGTAGTTCTTCTGGTATTTTCTCTTCTGTTTCTGTCGCATATGCCACAGCCTCAATTAACTGCTCTGGCGAAAATGGCTTAACAAGGTATGAGGCACAATGTATTTCCTGTAATGCCTGTAATACCTTATCTGCCATACCTGTAATAAAAATTACAGGTATATGCTTATAAACTGGCATAGCACGTATCTTCCTGCCAAAATCTATTCCGTCAGGTTCTGTTTCTCCTTTGGATAATTCTATATCAAGCAGAAAAAGCCCGAATTTAACCGGATTTAAAAGCATTTCCGCTTCCCTGGCACTTTTTGCTGTATATATCCGCCAGCCAGGGTATCTGGCAGATAATAATTTTTTAATTGTATCCGACTGTACCAAATCATCTTCTAATATCAGGACTGAAATCATTTCCCCCTTCCCTCCCCTGCTTTTTTATTTATATTAACACATAACATACAACAAGACAATTTTTTTGTCGTTCATTCCCTTATAACTGTTATTCGTCCCAAAATGGTGAAAAAGGGTAGCATTCCGCCGAAAATAGTTGTATAATATATTTGCAATGGGTAACAAACCTTAAGTCTAGACTAATTAATTGGGGTTCTGTTTGCTTTAACCAAGCAGGAAAGGAGTATGCAGACAACGTAAAGAGGGATTAATGGGGACAAAGTAGAAAGTAAATTTCATAAATATGAGCGGACTTAAAAACAGCTGTATACTATAAAGTTACAGCTGTTTTTTCATATAGCCGGACATCATGCATATGCCTGATGCACCTGCTTTTATACATTCACCTGCATTATCCCTGTTAATTCCTCCTATTGCATACACAGGGACAGTAACGGCACTACAGATTTCCCTGAGAAATCCTATGCCACGTGGTTTTACACCTGCTTTGCAGCTGGTTTCATATATATGCCCGGCAGTAATATAAGATGCGCCTGCCCTCTGGGCATTTACCGCTTCTTCTTTTGAATGTATAGATACACCTTTTATTTTAAACCTGCATTTTTCATTACCAGGCATATCCATAAACATTGCATATGGAAGATGCAGCCCTCCCACACCAAGCTTTAACGCAGTATCTTTAAAATAATGCAATATACATGTTGTATTATTTTCATAGCAGGCCTGCATTACCTTTTCTGCAAGTTTACTATATTCTTCTTCTGGCAGGTCCTTTTCCCTTAAAACCAGCAGGTCTGGCTTGCCATTGCCTGTTAATACCTGCTGTATCTGCAAAATAAAATCCCCTTCTACAAGATGGCGGTTTGTAATACAAACTTTTTTATAATCCATATATTCCCTCTTTAAACATATACATAATCGTTAAGTACAGGCTGTAATCCTTCTGATGACATATCACCATACATTTCATCAAAGCTTCTTGCATCTGATATCTCAAACTGTTCATCCCCTGCATCTTCATCTTCTAAGCCATTATATTTGCTTTCATGGTCGCCTATACCTGTAGAAACCCCTGCTGAAACTTTTGTTGCTGCAATTTTTACTATTCCGTCCCTGAAATGTTTCTGTTCCCTTGATGAAACCGTTATCCCTATATATGGAAGAAAAATCCTGTATGCACAAAGTACCTGGCAAAGCTCTTTCTCATGCACATCAAGAGGATTTATCTTTTCATTGTTTATAATAGGGCGCAGCCTCGGGCATGAAAGTGAATATTCCACATGCGGGTATTTTCTCTGGAGGTAATATGCATGAAGTGCTGTAGCAAGTGCATCTTTCCTGAAATCCGCAAGCCCTAAAAGCGCTGAAATCCCGACACCCCTCATTCCGCCCATAATAGCACGTTCCTGTGCTTCAAACCTATATGGGAATACCCTTTTATGCCCCATAAGATGAAGCGTTTCATATTTAACAGGGTCATATGTTTCCTGGAATACTGTAACATAATCTGCACCACACTCATGCAGGTACCTGTATTCATCACTGTTTACGGGATAAATCTCAAGTCCCACATTCCTGAAATACCTGCGTGCCAGCTTACATGCGTCACCTATGTATTCTATACTGCTCATACTCCTGCTTTCACCTGTAAGCATAAGTATTTCCTCAATACCTGAATCTGCAATAACCTTCATTTCATGTTCTATTTCATCCATATTTAGTTTCTTCCTGTTAATATCATTATAACAGTTAAAACCACAATAAATACAATAGTTTTCACAGAAATTTGCAATATAAAGCGGTGTAAACATATAAACAGTATTACCAAAATGCTTACTTGTTTCAGACTTTGCCCTCTTTGCCATATCCTCAAGAAACGGCATTGCGGCAGGTGAAAGAAGTGCCTTAAAATCCTCTATACTGCAATTTTCACTATTAATTGCCCTTTTAACATCTGCTGCATTATATTTATTATAATCAAAGCCAGCCACTTCACCCAGGACTTTATCCATAATACCAGAAGAAATCCTCTCCATCCCTTCCATATATTCCATATGGTCTGTCCTTGCAGACGGGTCATTTTCAATAAGATGCTTATGCGCCAATGCTGCACCGCTTAATTTATCTGAATCCACAAAAAACTGGTTCTGTGCCATATTAAAAACCTTCCTTTCAAACTTAGTCCCTTAAAAACCCTGTAAGCGGGTCAGATGCAGAAGCCCCACGCTCCAGTACACGTCCAAGCCCTGCAAGATATGCGCTTCTGCCGGCTTCTATAGCAGACTTAAACGCACCTGCCATAACAGGTATATTCCCTGCTGTAGCAATAGCTGTATTCGCCATAATGGCAGCAGCACCCATTTCCATAGCCTCACAGGCCTGTGAAGGCTTCCCTATGCCTGCATCAACTATTACAGGAAGGTCAGTTTCATCAATAAGTATCTGTATAAACTCCTTAGTTGCAAGCCCTTTATTAGAACCAATAGGCGAAGCAAGCGGCATTACTGCGGCAGCACCTGCACTGGCAAGCTCCCTTGCAGCATAAAGGTCAGGATACATATAAGGCAGCACAACAAAACCTTCAGCAGCAAGCATTTCTGTAGCCTTAATAGTTTCTGCATTATCTGGGAGAAGGTATTTACTGTCCCTCATAATCTCAATCTTTACAAAATCACCACATCCAAGCTCTCTTGACATTCTCGCAATCCTTACAGCCTCTTTTGCATCCCTTGCACCCGATGTGTTTGGAAGCAATGTAACATTATCTGGTATATAGTCAAGAATATTTTCATTCTTCTTAGTATTAGTACGGCGTACCGCCAGTGTAATAATCTCTGCCCCTGCATTTTCCACAGCAGCCTTGATAAGTTCCATTGAATACTTGCCAGAACCAAGTATAAAACGTGAATTAAATTCTTTTCCCCCTAAAGTAAAAGTGTCTTTATTATCCATTGCTTAATAATCTCCATTCCTGATTTTATTCTAAAACTGCTGGCTGTCCGCCGCCAACAAAACTCACTATTTCAACAATATCACCGTCTGAAAGTGTAAACTCATTGTACGTCTGCTTTGGAACAATTTTTTCGTTACATTCCACTGCAATCCCTTCAATTATATAATTATTTTCTTCAAGATACTCCTTTAATACCATTCCTGCGGCATCAACACTCTCTCCATTAATCTGTACCATAAAACCTCCTTCTAATCTAAAAAAGCCGCACAAAGAAATTATACCCAAGGTGGTATACCCCTTCATGCGGCCCTGTGCCTCACTCTGCTAGTAGTATATTACTATTTATATATTGATATGTCAAGACCCGGTTAAATCCTTTTAAGTTTTCCTATTTTTTTAATGCAATTTTTACTATATAGTGATAATATATGGTTATATACAGGTTTATACCTTTGCGCTGCCTGGTACAAGCCTGTTTTCAAAAGACTCTCTGGCATCTTTCCAGAGATTGTATAAATAATTTGCAGCGCAGAAATGAGGTTTAAAATGTTAAAAATGAAATCCCGTAAAAAAGCGGGATTAAATATTATTATTGTTGGTTGTGGAAAGGTCGGGGCTACTTTGACAGAACAGCTGTCAAAGGAAAGCCATGATATTACATTAATTGACAAAAACTCCCAGAAAATACAGCATCTTGCCAATACATATGATGTTATGGGGCTTGCAGGTAATGGTGCAAGTTATAAGGTACAGATGGAAGCAGGAATTGAAGATGCAGACCTTTTAATTGCTGTAACTGATTCTGATGAATTAAACCTTTTATGCTGTACTGTCGCCAAACGTGTAGGTAACTGTGCTGCCATTGCACGTGTCCGCACTCCTGATTACAGTGAGGAAAGCGCATATCTCAGGGCAAAACTGGGACTTGCCATGATTATTAATCCTGAACTTGCTGCTGCAAATGAAGTTGCACGTCTTCTTTACCTGCCTACAGCATTAGAAGTAAACCCTTTTGCACATGGACGTGTAGAATTAATTAAATTCAAACTTCCAGAAGATAATATACTGGCAAACCAGACAATAATGAACCTTGGCAAAAAAGGCATTTCACAAAATGTACTGTTTTGTGCAGTAGAACGTGATGGTGAAATAATTATCCCTGACGGAGTATTTACATTCGCTGCTGGTGATGTCGTTTCCTTTGTATCATCACGCCATGATGCAAGAAACTTTCTTGCTAAAATTGGCTTTGACACAAAACAGGTTAATAATACAATGATTATCGGAGGTGGAAAGGCTGCCTATTACCTGGCTAAACAGCTCCTGCTAATGGGCATTGATGTTAAAATTATAGAAAACAGCCTGGAACGCTGTGAAGAACTTAACGCATTACTTCCAAAGGCAGTTATAATAAATGGTGACGGGACTAACGAAGAATTATTAAATGAAGAAGGAATACAGAATATAGAATCATTTGTACCGCTTACAGGGATTGATGAAGAAAATATTTTTCTTACCCTTTATGCAAGGGAAGTTTCTAATGCAAAGGTTATTACAAAAATCAACCGTATTAACTTTAAAAATGTTATAAGCCATCTTGATTTAGGCAGTGTTATATATCCCAAATATATAACAGCCGAGGCAATACTTGCATATGTACGCGCAAAAACCGCATCTATTGGAAGTAACGTTGAAACCCTTTACCATATGTTTGACTCACGTATGGAGGCACTTGAATTTCTGGTAAAAGATGAACCAGAAGTAACCAATATTCCGATTATGAAAATGAACCTTAAGAAGAACCTGCTTTTATGCTGTATCCAGAGAAACGGGCAGACGATAATACCATCAGGAACAGACATGATAATGCCTGGTGATACCGTTGTAATTGTTACTACACATACTGGTTTTGACAATATCCAGGATATCCTGGCATAGGAGGCAGCTATGAATAATTCTATAATCAGGTATATTTTAGGATATGTACTTAAAATTGAAACCATACTGCTCCTTTTTCCATGTCTTGTTTCAGTTATTTACAAGGAAAATGAAGGGGGATATTATTTAATTACTGCATGTATATGCGGGATACTTGGGGTACTGCTTACAATTAAAAAGCCGGCAAGTTTTATATTTTATTTAAAAGAAGGAAGTGCTGCTACTGCATTAAGCTGGATTGTAATAAGCCTGTTTGGTGCCCTGCCTTTCTGGCTTTCTGGTGAAATACCATCATTTACAGATGCACTTTTTGAAACTATATCAGGTTTTACTACAACAGGGGCTTCTATTTTAAGTGATGTTGAAGCACTGTCTTACTGTAGTTTATTCTGGCGCAGTTTTACACACTGGATTGG
>DKYP01000011.1:0-36618 GCA_002499945.1 Lachnoclostridium sp. UBA7097 | reverse complement strand
GCGCAGTTTTACACACTGGATTGGCGGCATGGGTGTATTGGTTTTCCTGCTTGCTGTTATCCCGTTAAGCGGGGGTTCACAGATTAACCTGATGCGCGCAGAAAGCCCGGGACCTTCTGTTGGAAAACTTGTACCTAAAATAAAAACCACTGCCCGCCTGTTATATATTATTTATTTTGGCATGACAATGCTACAGATTATATTTATGCTTGCCGGGGGTATTGGGTTATTTGATACGCTCACAATTACTTTTGGTACAGCGGGCACGGGCGGATTTGGCGTTAAAAATGACAGTATTGGCGGATATTCACCATATATACAATGGGTTGTGGCAATTTTTATGATTTTATTTGGGGTAAATTTTAATGTTTATTACCTGCTTATTTACCGCAAATGGAGAAAAGCACTTAGCATAGAAGAAGTCCGCACATACTTTATGATAATAATTATATCGGTTACAATTATTTTCTTAAATATTGCAAAGACTGCCGGTTCTGCAGCAGATGCCTTGCGCCATGCATTTTTCCAGGTTTCTACATTGATTACCTCAACAGGTTTTTCAACTACTGATTATGACCTGTGGCCACAGACTGCCAAAACTGTACTTATACTTGTTATGTTTATAGGGGCGTGTGCCGGAAGCACTGGCGGCGGGATTAAGGTATCACGTATTATTATTTTGGTAAAATCCATAAAAAAGGAACTTGGCTCTTATATCCACCCAAAAAGCATACAGAAAATAAAAATGGATGGAAAACCAGTTGAACATGAGATTTTACGTGCAACAAATGTTTACTTCGTTGCGTTTACTGTTATATTTGCATTATCTGTACTAGCTGTTTCACTTGATAATAAGGATTTCACTTCAAATTTTACTGCCGTTCTTGCAACTATAAATAATATGGGACCAGGGCTGGCAGAAGCAGGACCTGCACAGAATTTTGGAAGTTTCAGTATTTTTTCCAAAATTGTATTAATGTTTGATATGCTTGCCGGGCGTCTGGAACTGTTCCCGCTATTAATACTTTTCCATCCAGGCATATGGAAAGAACCTTTTGCCAGAATAAGAAAAAAATTACATAAAAAATAACAAAATAAACCAGATACCTTGCAGCTTTTGCATGGCATCTGGCTTATTTATATTTTTTTCAGTTTTTTACAGGATTTATTTATTATCCCCAAAAAGCCCTAAAAGTTTCTTTACCTGCTTCCTTGTGCCATTATTGAAACTCATCTTGAATAATATATTTTCTTCACTAAAATATACTACATCATGCCCATCAGCATCTTTTACAAAACTTGCATTCCTGTCATTTCCATACTTATATTTCTCTACTGTTTCTGCATTATTTTCACCAAACCCCCAGCTGTCCTGGTTAAATCCTTTGGTGGTATACATCCCATTTACATTATATGATGCACCATCATAGATAATCTGTGCATTTATATGGCCGCAATTATTTTCTGGAACTATCTGGACTGAAATTTCCTTGTACAAAACTTTATCTGCACAAGGCAGAACTATATTTGTAACCCTGTTCATATCCTCATAAGAATTAAAATTCTGGTAATAAGAATATGGGGGTTCTGCCTTGTCATCCCAGCCAGTAACTATTTTTGTACCTGCATCTTTAATAAAACCTTCTACATCCATTGGAACAGCCTTTATTTCCCCAAATTCCATTTTTCCGCCACCGGCAGATAATGTAAACCTGCCTATTATGGCTTCAGCAAAACTAATTATTTTTTCATGCTGTACCGCCCCGCCAATTATACATATAAACGCTGCTGCTGCAAAAACCATTTTCCAGGCAGAATAAGACCTGTATTTCTTCTCCTGGATACTTGTTATTGCCTTACTTGTAAGCCCCGGCGTTTTCTTTAATAAATCCATCTCCTGTTTATAACTTTCTTTAAAATTCATAATTATTCCCACCTTTCCCTAATATCTTTTTTAACTTGTCCCTGCCTCTTGATAACCTGCTGGCAACTGTATTTTCTTTTGTATTTAGTATTTCTGCAATTTCTTTTATGCTATATTCCTCATAATAAAATAAATGTAAAACTGCACTATATTTACCTGGTAATTGCTGCATACACTCTGTAAGATAACCTGCTTCCTGTTCCCCGCCCTCTTCTATCTGCTCTGTAACCATCTGGTTATCAACTGTTACTTTGCGGTACCACACAGACTTCCAGTAATCCTTACAACAATCTATAGTTGCCCTGAGAAGCCATGCTTTTAAATGTTCCTCACCTTCTATCTTTTGCTTCAGGCGTAAAAGTTTAATACAAACCTCCTGGTAAATATCATCTGCTTTATCCCTGCTTTTTAACTGGATGTATGCTGCACGGTAAATAGTGTCACCATACTTTTCTAAAATGTTTTCTATCTCTGCATGGCTATAAATATATGTTTCCCCTCCTTCCTCTGTACCATCTTCTGCATAATTATAAATATACATTTTTATTCCGCCTCCCTTCTATATTGTATACGAAATAAAAATGCAAAACCTTGCATTATAAATATAATTTTTTATAAAATAAAAAGACGGTTCCACGGAAATTAATATTCCACAGAAACGCCTTGCTGTTTTAAATTTTTTGGTAATATACCAGGTTACATCTTTGGCATAGGTGCATTGTCCGCATATTATCCTAAAATAACAAATAAAATAATTTTTTTCATATTATTAGCCCTTTCTTATTTTTCCTGTTCACATATAATTTTACATTTTTTACGGCAGAAAGCAACACCAGAAATATAAATTGTTTCCATTCCGTCTTTCTTTAAAATGGAAGTGTAACCATTATCTTTAATCTGCTGTATGGCTTCATTGCATGCCTGCCCCAGTTTTTTATCCTGTTCCCCGCTTTTTCCCTTGTCCTCTGCATACTTTAATTCAAATACCCATCCTGTCTTTGCCTTTTCATCCTCCACAAGTATATCAGGATATCCTGTCCCTGATTCTATATTAGACCTTACATACCATAAATCATTAATGCTTAATGTCTGCAATAAAAAGCCGTGGTAGAAGTTCTCCTTTATGTCCCTCCTGTAGTAAGTATCCCTTATACTAACCTGGCTGAATAAGAACCAGTTAATTGATTCTTCCATTTTTAAGGCATCACCTTCTGCTACTGCCATGCAGAACTGTTCCCACTGTGTACTGCTTTTTACAACTTTTTCTTTATATAATGGCAGGATTTGCTTCTCATAGATTTTATATATCTCAAGGTTAGGTATAACCAGTGTGTGGATATCACCCGAAGGCGCACAGGCATCTGTTAAATATCCTGTAGTATATAAAATACTCCATAAATTAACCATTTCATTGCTGGTGTCATTCAAATCGGAATATGTTAATTCCTGTATTATTTCCTGCCTTATGCTGTCACCATGTACAAGGGCTTCTAACTGGCTTTTTGTCCTGCCGGAACCATTCTTTATAATATTTTTTACTATACTGTTGCCGCTGCTGTTTACCCAGTACGGCTTCATTCCAGCATTTTTATTATTACCCAGGTATTCACACTGGTTTATAACATCCCATGGGCAGTAAACTTCTGTATCCCCGAACCTGTAGCCATTATACCATTCCTTAAAAAGCCCGTATTTATCCCCAAGCCCGTAATATTCCAGCATATCTTCCACTTCGTCATTAGTAAAACCAAAATACCCTGAAAAATCATTATCAGAAATTGTCCTGACCTTAAAATTATTCAGCCCTGTAAAGATACTTTCCCTTGAAACCCTGAGACACCCTGTTAAAACTGCAAATTCAAGATAATCATTAGTCTTAAGGGCTTTACTAAATAATAATCGTATAAATGACACCATATCATCATAATATCCCTTCTGGTATGCCTTATCTAAAGGTACATCATACTCATCAATTATAATAATAATTTTTCTTCCATAATATTTATATAACATTTCTGACAATGTAACCAGACTTTCACTTTGTACATGTTCTGGCAGGTCCCATTCAAAAAAAGGCTTCAGGATGGATTTATCAATTTCAGAAAGCTTATTATCATATAATAAATACTGGTGTTTCCTCATTAATCTGTTAATAACTGCCGACATGCCTTTCAGGGCATCATCATATGTCCTGCCAATTATATCTTTTAAACTAATAGAAATTACAGGAAACTTCCCTTGGTACTTTTCACATAATTCCTTCTCTTTGGAAATTGCCAGCCCGTCAAAAAGTGAAATATCTGTACCTATTTGGAAAAAGGTTTTTAACATATCCATATTTAAACTTTTCCCAAAACGGCGTGGTCTTGTAAACAATGTTACTGTAGTTCCTGAATTTAACAAGTCCCTGATTAAACCCGTTTTGTCTACATAATAATAATCATCTTCAATAATTCTTGTAAAAAATTCTACCCCTACAGGTAATTTTTTCATTTTTTACACCTCCTTTAAATTCTCCCTTAGCCACAATACAGATTCTTTCAACGCTTCTACTGTTTTTGTTTCAATAACACACCTGCAATTATGTTCTTTTGCAATCCCTATACGGGATTTTAAATCTATTTCCCCTGTTCCTAATGTCATATGGTCTTTTTTGCCAGCAGAATCATGTATATGGAAATGTCTTAACTGGTCTTTATGCTGCATAATAAATTCTTCATCTATGTTCTGGCAGCTGTTACTATGTCCTATATCCCAAGTTAATGCAAATACACTGCTCTTAAGAAGCATTTCAATAGCAGATTTTTCATAATCCTTAAAACCATCTGTATTCTCTATACAGATTTTTATATTATCACTGCCAATAGATGCTTCACATAAATCCTTAAATTTCTGGAATTTTTTAATATAAACATCAAAATATTCTTCAAATAACTGCACTTTCCTGTCTGGTAAAGTGAAATGTACACCATGGTTAATATGCATGTTAATAACAGGAATATTTAATAATTTTGCTGCTTTTATTGTTCTTGCAACCGTTTCCATATAAGCATCTGCAACACTTTCATTAAAATCTGCAATATTTAAATTCTCATCTAAATGTATTGTAAAATAAATACCTGCCTTCTCTGATAATTTCTTGAAATAACCTGTATTCTCCAGGTTTTCTGCCTGGTATTCAGGAAGATTCATATTTAATTCAATAAAGCTAAGCCCTAAATCCTTACATAAGGCAATATTATCTTGTATATTTTTGTTTTCAATTAATACTGGCATTCCAAAATCCATATGTACTCCTCCGTTGATAATACTTTGTTTCCTACACTGTATCAAATATCTTTTACCATAATATATTCTTCTTCATTTTCACTAATAATTTTAAAACCCAGTTTCTTATACATTTTTACTGCATAATTTGCTTTCTGCACTGACAGGGATACTTTTTTATGCCCCCTGTCTTTTAATTCTTCGCACATTTTTTCCATAAGTTTTGTGCCAGCCCCACACCCACGGTATTCTTTATATAATGAAATTGCAAGTGACAAAATACCGTCACCTATATGGCCATAGTCTTCCATGTCACGTACCCATACAGTACCTGCAATATTTCCATTAATTTCCGCTACATAACATAAATCATCTTTTTTTGTTCCAAAGCCTGAAATATACACCTGTAGTTCTGGCTTATTAATTATGCTTCTGTCCGGGGCTTCCACTCCTTCTGGAATAAATATTGCTTCATATAAAAAATTATACAACAAACCGTACTCCTGTGGCAACATCTCCCTGATAATATAATCCATAAATATTCTTCCTTTCTTGGCACATTTACGATTTTTTAAGGTAAATAAAAAATTCCGACCCTTTGCCTGGTTCTGATTTTACTTTTATATAACCATTTTCCATTGATATAATCTTTCTTGCAAGGTAAAGCCCTATTCCTGTACCTTCATCCTGTCCTGCGTCCTGGCTGCGGTAAAACCTGTTAAATATCGCTGCCTGTTCTTCTTCTTCAATTCCAATGCCATTATCTTTAATTACTATTGCAATAAACATTTCAAAACTTTTTACATATACCTTTATCTTTCCGCCAGAATGTGTATATTTTATAGCATTATCCACAATATTTCCTACAGCTTCCCTTGTCCATTTTAAATCGTATACTGCTTTTTCCTCTGTAGTTTCTACAGACATATGGATATTTTTCTGTTCTGCCCTGCCATTATATGCCTCCTGTATATACTCTAATAATAATGCTGCCGGCTGCAGGCATGGATTTACATTGACTATGCCTGTTTCAAGATGGGATATTTTCACAAATAACTGTATAAGAAAACTAAGCCTGCCAGCCTGGTTTAATATCTGGCTGGCAAGCCTTTTCTCCTCTTCATTATTAAGCAGCCCTTCCATAAGCTGTGTATACAATATAATGTTTGTAACAGGTGTTTTTGTCTGGTGGCTTATATCTGATACCATCTTTTGTATTTCTTCCCGCTCACTTTGCAGTTTCTTTTTTGACAAAGAATTTGACAGAAGAAAACGCCCAAGTTTATTTTCAAGCCTTGACATCCTTCTTTCATCATAATGTTTATCTGTGAAATTTCCTGTAAACGCCTCATCAAGCATCTTTTCTATATTATCCAGTATATTTTTCACATAAAATGCCATTGCTGCTACGGCTGTTATGGATATTAATATTGCAATAAATGAAAAAGCAATAATTATTTTTAGTCTGTTCCCTTCCATCTGTAACCTATCCCATAAACTGTTTCTATACAGCTGCTTCCAAGTTTGCCCCGAAGCCTGCCAACTGTTACTGTTAATGTATTTTCATCTACTGATTCTTCATTATCCCAGACTTTCATTATTATATTGTCCCTTTCCAGTATTTTTAATGGATTTTCCACAAAGAGATACAGAAGTTCCTGTTCAGCCCTGCTAAGCTGGATTTCTATATTATCTGCAAAAAACTGGTGTCCTGTAAAGTCAAATAAAAACCTGCCTGACTGATATCTTTCAATCCCGTTTTTTCTCCTGAAAATTGCTTTTATTCTTGCTTTGAGTACATCAAGGTTAAATGGTTTTGTAACATAATCATCTGCTCCTGCCCCCAGCCCCCTTATTTCATCTTTATCAGTATCACATGCTGTAAGCATAATAACTGGTACAGCAGATTTCTTTTTAAATTCCATACAGAATGCCACACCGTCGCCATCAGGCAGGTTTACGTCCAGAATAACCATGTCATAACTGCATGAATTTAATATTTTGCCCGCTTTTTTTAACCTGTGGCATTCTTCTGCACTATATCCTTCTTTCTTAAGTGCCATGACAAGCCCCGCAGCCAGCACTGTATCATCTTCAACAACTAAAATCCTGTACATATTTTCTCCCCAGTTTATATCCTTAACCTGTCTACAACGGGTTTCCTGGCTATAAATGAATATAATATTAATGGTACTGCTGCTCCTATAATAGCATAAACTGGCGCAAAAACCAATAGTGGAAACAGGGTAATCTTTTTTGTAAAAAACCAGAATACAGATGAAACTGCATCCATTAAAAGCGGCTCTGCTATAATACAGGTTATAAATGAAATAACTGATGCCAGGCATGTATAAACAAGCCCTTCACATACAAGCATTTCTTTTAACTGCCTGCCCGTCATTCCGACAGCCTGTAATACTGCCAGTTCATATTTCCTTGCATTTATCCCTGTAAATATGGTGTTGAAAAAGTTAAGCATGCCTATAAATCCTACTATAAATGCGGCAGCAGTACCAACATTTACAAATAAGTCCCTGTAATTTTCAAAGTTTTTCTGGTATGAAAGTTTTGACTCATATCCAAGTGTAATATCAGTATTTGTTGTATAATCCTTAAGAAACTGCTCTATATTTTCTTCTTCCGCTTCATCAGCATTTACAAGATATGCCATAACATTATCTGTCCCAGTGTCTTTTATAAATGCCTGGCTTCCAAGTATATACTGCTTACCGCTAAATGACCTGTAAGAAACAGAAACCGGCACCATAACCTTTGCACATACAGTATACGTAACTTTCTTCTGTTCCAGTTCTTTAACCCCAATTCTTTTTTCTGGTGTATTCTCATCTGCCTCTTTCCCGGTTTTCTTATCATAATAAAAATACTTATTGCCATATGTTAAAGTAATTTTATCATTTATTTTATTTATTTCCGTGTCCTTAATTGGATTATCGTAATCATCACTTTCAATTACTTCAATAATATAATTATCATTTTCACTGGCTTTATATATATCGCCTTCAATAACTTTAAGCTGCTGCAGGGCAAGTTTATCCATGCCATATAATTGTATAACACTATTATATTTGCCATTCTCTTCATCTGAAAATAAGTATTCCCTGTATTCTTCATCTATAGGCCAGCCCATTCCTTTATGTAAGTTCTCTATTTCCTCTTTAGACAGCAGTGTTGTAATATTTTCTAATGTCCCATAAATGCACCCTGTTTCTGATACCCCTTTCTGCTTATTTATTTTTTCTATTACCTCTTCTCCTGTCCCGTCTCCCGTATAAAAATTTGTCAGGCTCAGGTAATCATTTTTTCCTATTATAAAATCTGTTGTATAAAACTTACTTGTAAATTTATCCATATCAAACCCACGTGCCAGTGAAATTGTAAAGTCCAGTATTAACACAGATAAAACAAGTGAAGTTACGACAAGTCCTGTTTTTACTTTATTACGTCCTGTATTGGCAAATGCCATATATACAATTCCAGCCCTGTGTATTCTTTTTTTATTCTTTCCATGCTTACTGGTGTCTTTCTGGGTACTGTTTACATCTGTATAACTTACAGCTTCTGCTGGTGAAACTTTTCCAGCAATCCTTGAAGGTTTAAAGCACGATATAAATACTGTTACCAGTGCAAAAACTGCCGATATTATAAAAACTGCTGGAGGCGATGAAATTATTATCCTTTTGTACCCTTCTCCCTTTTCAACAGCCTTTACAAGGGCATTGCCCGTTATACAGCCAGCAAGCAGCCCTGCGGGTATTCCTGCTACAGAAAGTGATAGTGCCTGTATAAATATAATTTTTCTTAGTTGTTTTCTTGTAGTCCCGATAGTTTTTAACAGTCCGTAGAAGTGTATATCATTACTTACTGATATACGGAAAATATTATAAATAACAAGATATCCTGTAATTATAACAACAAAAAGCGCCAAGGCAATTCCAGCAGCTGTTGTCCAGTCCATACCATTTAAAACCTGTGTACTGCTATATCCCCAGTTTATCCCGGCAGATATATAATCTTCCCTGCCTGCCTCAGCAGACTGGTAATTATGGCTTGCAAGCAGTTTTTCAAGTTTTCCTTCTATATCAAATGAATTGTTAAAAAATAACTCCAGGGTCCATTTGCCTGTGTTTTCGTATTCGCTGCCACTTTTATAACCCTTTAATATATTGTCACAATATGTTCTGGACACAAGAACCATATCTGCCTGTATGGCACTGTCATATTCCCACCATCCTGACAAAGAAAAGGTTTCTGTAATTTCATCCCCATTATCAAGCCTGAATGACAATGGTACTTTTGCACCAATTTCTGGCTTTATATCCAGAAGCTGTAATACATATGTGTCTGTAGCAAGCTGTGGTACAGGGCTGTTTTCATCTGGAAGCCCTCCCTTTTCTGGCACTGAAAAATAAATATCTGCTGCCTCACTGTCCATATAACTTACTTCAACCTGGTATCTGTCAAATGGTGCTTTATCTGCAACACCAAGAAAATACCTGAGCCCTGTGCGTTTTACATTTTCATCCTTTATAAATTCTTCTGCCTGCCCATAAGTGATTTCTTTTAATGACGCATGTGAATATCCTCCCACCTGCCGGAACATTTCCTGCTGGAAGTATTCATTTAATGAAAAGGCCGTTATAAATATACTTGTAAAAAGGACTGTTGTTAAAGTTATTGCCGATATTGCAACAATATTTCTTGCCCTGCCATTTTTCAGGTTTCTGGCAGCAAGCTTCCTGATTAGCCTTTTATTCTTTACATAAAACATTATATACCCTCCTGTCTGCTTTTTCCTGTTACTATTTTTCCATCTTCAATGCGTATAATCTTGTCTGCAAGCTGTGCTATTTCTTCATTATGTGTAATCATAACTATAGTCTGGCTAAATTTTTCACCAGTAACCTTTAAAAGCGAAAGCACATCCTGGCTTGTCCCTGAATCAAGATTTCCTGTAGGTTCATCAGCAAGTATTATTGCAGGTTTGGCAGCAAGTGCCCTTGCAATAGCAACTCTCTGCTGCTGCCCGCCAGAAAGCTGTGAGGGCAGGTTTCCAAGTTTATTTCCAAGACCAAGCAGGGAAATTACCTGTGTTATATACTCCTTGTCCTCTGTTTCACCATCAAGCTCTACAGGAAGCACAATATTTTCATATACATTTAATACAGGTACAAGGTTATAACTCTGGAATATAAATCCTATCTTCCTTCTTCTGAAAACTGTAAGTTCATCTTCTTTAAGTGAAAATATATCCTTCCCTTCCACATACACCTTTCCTGACGATGGGCGGTCAAGCCCTCCAAGCATATGTAAAAGCGTAGTTTTGCCACTGCCTGATGTACCTACAATAGAAACAAATTCCCCTGCTTTAACTTCAAAATCAACACCTGCCAGTGCCTTTACCTGCGTTTCACCACTTCCATATATTTTGGTTAAATTCTCTGTCTTTAAAACCGGCATCCCTGTTTCTCCTTCCATAATTATAAAATTTTACAATAAAAAATAAGTATAGCGTGGTTAATTAAAGCTATACTTGTATATTACAATATAAATCTTACGAGAAACTAACAGGAAGGGAAATTTGCTTCTATATAAAGCATTATAGAAAATATATTGCCATCCTTTGAAGTTTTAAGGTTAATATACCCTTTCTGCTTTACTACAATTTCACGTGCAAGGTAAAGCCCGACTCCAATCCCTTCCTGCCTGTTGCTGTTCTTTCCCCTGTAAAACCTCATAAAAATATTATTGCGTTCTTCGTCTGGTATAATATCATTTTCATCTTTTACAGATATTTCTGCAAACATTCCAAACCGCTTTATTGAAAGGGATACAATATTTCCTTTGCTGCCATATTTTATTGCATTATCCAGAAGATTAAATACGGCTTCTGCTGTCCAGTTCCTGTCATGGCATAATTCTATCCTGCCGCTTTCATTATACTTTATTTCAATTCCCTTCTGCTGTGCCCTGGTATAAACATCTTTCACAGCCTTAAGCACAGTTTCATTAAGGCTCTGCTTCTGCATTTTTAACTGTATAACACCGCTTTCAAGCCTTGAAACTTTAATTATATTTTCTGAAAGAAAATTAAGGCGCTCTACAGACATGCAGATAATATCTATATATTCTTTCTGCTTTCTGGCAGGCAGGGTTTCATCTGCTAAAAAATTACTGTACATTTTAAGGTTTGCTATAGGGGTTTTTAGCTGGTGTGAAATATCAGAAACAAGTTTCTTAATATTTTCATGTTCCTGTTCTTCCTGCCTGCTTTTATTTTTAAGGACTTTTGACAGCTTTATTACTTTATTTTGCAGTTTTGATAAAACTGTATCCTCATTGCCAGGAAATATCTCCTGTTCATCAATAAAAAGAAGTACATCCATAAGTTCTGAAAGTTGTAAGATAATTCCTGAAATATATAAATCATCTGCCTTATAAAGTGCATATGAAAGCATACATAACAATGCCATGCCGGCGGCACTAACGGCGGCGGCTATAAAGTTTCCTGACAATATAAAAACTACTGCTGTAGAAACTATGAAACATATGGCATAAAGAATAATAATTATATATATTATCTTTTTATATTTATTTTTATCCATACCAGGTTAATCCCCATAAGTGTAGCCAATTCCAAATACTGTACGTATATACTGCGAGTTTTTATCATCTGGTTCAAGTTTCTGTCTTAACCGCCTTATATGGACGTTTAATGTATTGCCGTCTATAAAGCTTTCGTCACAACCCCATATTCTTTCTATAATTGTTTCCCTTGTAAGCACCTGCCCCATATTTTTAATAAGGAGTTCCAGAAGTTTATATTCTGTTACTGAAAGCCTTACAGGTTCATTTTTTATAAAAACCTGCATCTTCCCAAAATCAACGGACATATCCTTATACTGGAACAAATCACCGGCTATCCCCTGCCCTGTCCTTCTTAATACTGCCATTATCCTCTGGTTAAGCAGTTCAGTTGAAAAGGGCTTTGCAATATAATCATCACAACCTGCCAGGAATCCTTTTATCATATCATCATCTGTATCATCCGCACTAAGAAAAATTACCGGGACATGGCTTCCTTTACGTATTTTGCTGCATAATTCCAGCCCATTGCCATCTGGCAGGTTAATATCGAGGATTACAAGGCTGTATGAACCAGAAAGTGCCTCCTCTGCTTCTTTGACGGAATATGCACAGTCTGTTTCATATCCCCTGCTTTCAAGAAATATTTTCACACCGCCGCATATAATTATGTCATCTTCTACTATTAATATCCTCTGCATAATAATCCCCCATGCTAATCTCCATGCCGTGCTTTGCACGGCACAAATAGGCATGAAAAATGCTGTCTTAGAATCATTTTTCAACCTAATCACTCCTTAAACGCTCTGTTATGCTTTCCCTTGAAACCGCCTGGTATACAGCCATTGGTACCAGCATACATATTAACATTATAACAGCAGCAATAACAAACATCAAGAAGGCAGGATAATGGAATACTGCATAATCTGCTATCTTGCTTGCAAAATCTGCAATAAGATATACAATTCCATTTCCAAGTGTAAATATAAGCACTATTGTAATTATACCATAATATCCTCCTTCAAATACAAGCATCTTTTTAACCTGCTTCTTTGTCATGCCAACACTTTCCATTACTGAAAGTTCGCCTTTTCTGCTATATACACCTGTAAGCATTACATTTATAAAATTAATAATCCCAATTATTATAAGTACAACTGAAATTCCCCCGCCAAGTATATTCATTGCTGACATAGAAGAAAGAAATTCTTTTGATAGTTCTGATTTAATTTCTGTCTGTAACACTGCAGCATTTGTCATTGTATATTCCTTAATTTTTGATGTTACATAAGTTTCTGCCTTTGCATCACAATCTGCAATAATTGTGTCTGTATCAGGTTCATCACAAAGCTCTGCCATTGCTTTGTCACTTATAAGGACTATTTCAGGTGCTGCGGATTTCAACCAGTAATATCCCACATTAATGCCATAATCTTCATCTAATAAAGGGCTTGAACCAATTTCAAATGTCTTTTTCTTTTTACTTTTTGTATCAATAATTGTAATATTTTTGCCAAGCATGTATTCTGACTGTTCTTTAGAATTTACAAAACCAATAAGGCATACTTCCCCTTTCTCAAATCTTTCTATATCTATTTTCTGTCTTGCCCTTTCATTATACATCTTCATCATATCCGTACTGACAGAAACAACGGGTGATGAATATTTTTCATCGTCGTCTGTTGCATTTTTATAGAAATCAATAAATTCTTTTTCCTGCTTTTTATTAGAAGAAAAATTGTCAATAAATGGTTTAAATACTTCCTCGTCAAATTCAAAAACAGTATCAGCAGAAAGGTTTAAATGCACATTTTTAATTCCTTCTATGCCTTTTATCTGCTCTGTAAGCCTGTTTGTTTCTTCACGTATATTGTCCACTTCTGGATTTGTATATATGCTGTAATCATTAGGAAGATAGAAATCTACATAATTTTCCAGTTTCAGGCTTCCAAGAAATGTATTTACTGACAGGAAAGCCATAGTCCCCATAAATAATGATGCAAATACAAGAAATGCCCTTTTCTTTTCACGGAAAACATTACGGTATGCCATTTTATATATTTTACCGCCATCAGTCCCTTTCTTTGCCTTATACTTTATATTACTGTTCCCATTGTACTTAAGTGCCTCAACAGGGGAAACTTTTCCTGCAAGTTTAGCTGGTTTGCGGCAACTGGCACTTATTGTAATTGCTGCAAATAATATTGTCCCTATATAAATAAATGGGTTAAAACTTATGTCAGATGGCATTGCCCCGCCATTGCCCATTACAAACATTTCCAGTGCAAACGGAACTGCAGCAAATGAAGCAATAATTCCAAGTAAAATACCTATTGGAATACCAATAACTGAAAGTTTGCCTGCCTGTCTTTTTACAATGCTTTTTATCTGTGATGGTGATGTCCCTATTGTCTTTAACATACCATAGAACCTGATATCTTTCGTAATTGAAATATACATAACATTATATATAAGAAGATACCCGCTTGTAATTATTATAAATGCTATTAAAAGCACACAGATAACAGCTGTTGCCGCTGTACCAGCATTTTCTTCCTGTGTGTCATATCCCGCTTCCCATTCCTGGTTCTTTTTTAATTTAATATTATATTCAAGGTTGTCAAGAAGTTCTCCCTGGTGTCCTGCCCTGGCAGAAATGCAAAGTACACCATCTTTTTCTTGTGACATTCCAAGCTTTTTTACATATGCTTCAGATACAAATGCCTGGAAACCGCCTTTAGTATAAGAATAATTAGTAAACCACCCTGAAAGCCTGAATAAAAGTTCTTCTCCTTCCTGTTTTAATTTAATTTCCATATCTTTTTCTGGTTCTTTTATATCCATTGCGTCAAGTGCAGCTTTTGAAAGCATTATTTCATTTTCTTTTTCTGGGTATATACCTTCTAAGCCACTTATTGCAGGTGTATAATTATTATCAAATTCAGACTTGTCATACCAGTCAAGCAGGATATTTGTTTCACTGTCCCCGGCCTGTGCTGTGCCAGTTTGTATTTTTATACCCAGTGAATCAAGGTAATTTTCTTCTTTTGCTTTTTCTATCTGGCTGTTCTCTGGCTGGTTTAAAAAGATGGTACTTTTAGTTCCCTGCTGCCTTAACATCATTACTTTTAAATTATTAACAAGGCTGAATCCAATGCCAAATACAGTTGTAAACATAAATGTTGTAAGAATTACTGCAAGGATTACAAAAATATTCCTTGTATTGTTGCTCTTAAGGGTGCGGCTGCTTATTTTTTTAATAATTTTCTGGTTATTATTTTTTAACATGCCCTGGTACCTCCCTGCTGCTTCCGTCTGGCTGTACTTTTCCATCTTCAATGCGTATTATCCTGTCTGCCATAAGCGCAATTTCTTCATTATGGGTTATCATAACAATAGTCTGGTTAAACTCACGGCTTGTAACTTTAAGAAGTGATATTACATCCATGCTTGTACGGCTGTCAAGGTTTCCTGTCGGCTCATCTGCAAGTATAATAGCCGGTTTATAGGCAAGTGCCCTTGCAATGGCAACTCTCTGCTGCTGCCCGCCAGAAAGCATATTTGGCATTGCTGTAAGCTTTTGCCCTATCCCGAGTGTATTAATAACAGTGCCAACATAACTTTTATCCGCCTCTGAACCATCAAGCTCTATAGGAAGCACTATATTTTCATAGACATTAAGCACTGGCACAAGATTGTAATTCTGGAAAATAAATCCTATATTTCTTCTCCTGAATATTGTAAGTTCTTCATCAGACATTGAAAAAATCTGCTTTCCTGATATATTTACAGTCCCGGAGTCCGGCCTGTCAAGCCCGCCAAGCATATTTAACAATGTTGATTTGCCGCTGCCAGATGTACCCACTATAGAAATAAACTCCCCGTCTTCTATATTGATTGTAACATGGTCAAGGGCCTTTACCTCACTTTCACCTGAACCATATGTCTTACATAAATTACGTGATTCTAAAATACCCATATGCACCCTCCATTTCCACGCTTTCTGCGTAATAATAACTATCTGTGAATATAACAGATAATATCATATGCATCTTACAATCCTATTACAATTATAATTAAGATTTCTTTAAGATGCTGCCGTTTATAAATGACAGCAAAAAATCCCGGTTACTTATATTATAAATAACCGGGATTTTGCCTGGAAGCAATTATATTTATCTTATCTTAATAATAATAACGGGTCAACAGATTTGTCTTTTTCCATTACCTGGAAATATAAATTACTTCCCTCTTCACTATAATATTTTGTTGGTTTTGCAACTTTTCCTATTGTATCCCCTTCTTTTACTGTCTGCCCTTCCTGGACACTTATATCTTTAAGCTGGCCATATGTCAGTGTATACCCGCTGCCTATATCAACCGTTACTGTATTTCCAAGTTCATCGGAATGTGAAACTTTAGTTACTGTACCATCTGCTGCTTCTTTAACATTCGTCCCTTCCTCTGATGCTATTATAACAGCAGGGTTGCATTTATACTGTGCAAGTGTTTTAAAATAAACAGTATTGCCCATGCTGAATTTTAATATCACATCACCACTTACAGGCCATAAAAGACCTTTTTCCATATCAAATGCATTCTTAATTCCTGTTTTTGATATGGTAGTAACAGAACCATTATCTTTCGTCTGCTTTTTGCTGCTTTTCTTAGTATTTTCTGCCTTGGCAACAGTTTTTGTTTTATTTATTTTTTTATTCTGCGTACCTGCCTTGGCAACAGTTTTTTTATCTGTTTTACTGGTTTTCTTTGTTTTTTCTGTAGTTTCTTCTTTTTTCCCGGCCGGCTGGCTGGCTGGACTTTCTTTAGGTACATTTTCTGCTGGCTGTCCTGTTGCCATATTGTTTTGTACATTATTATTCTGTGCCACACTTACACTTGCTTCATTGTTATTATCTGTTGTACCCTGGTTATTCCCGCTTATGGCAGACCCGCCTGTTGTACTGCTACTGCTTGTTGCAGAAGGTGCAGATGTAGCAGAATCTGCAAAAAGGTTTTTGCCGTTATCATTCTTGTAATTCATTCTGTAATATACTGTCCCTATTGCAAGTACACATACCAGAGCAGTACATACTGACAGGTAAAACCCCTTTTTCTTCCAAAATGACTCTTTCTCCTCAAGCATATATAGCCCTCCATTCTTATTGTTTTTCTTTTTAACTAAAAAAACAGCACCCTGATACGTACCAGAATGCTGTGATAGTATCTGCTAATATTCTTAACAGATATTCCGCTTTTATTCATTTTTCTTTACTTGGAATTTTACTATTTATAATTTACAGTAGGATTGACATATACCTTTCTTTCATGGCAGTATACTACACATGTATCACTAAGCAAATCATGCAGCCCCCTCTTCTGCCTGTCTGCACCCGCCATTATATATCCTATATATATTATTATCTTTGAAAGAAACCTGCCAAAAGTTTCCCTGAATAGTATCTCAAAAAATGTAAACCGGCGTCCCTCTGTGCTTATAACCTTTATATTAAAAAGTTTTTTGCCAAGGGTTGAACCTGTAAAATATGTGAGAAGTACAAAGTATGTGGCTGTCAGTACATAAAATAATATATCTGCTACTGAATATTTAAAAATAAAATCCTTTACCAGTATATTTTGCGGATTAAAGAGCCCCGTTGCCCATATAGGCAGACGCACTATTAAAAGGACGGCAGACACTAAAAGCATATCCATAAGATATGCCGCCAGGCGTACAAAAAAACCTGCATATACCAGATTACTTCCATTATCCTGCATAATACATCAGCACCCCTTTTCCCTTATTTTCTATAATATCTTCTGCAAGGCTGGTTTCAGACTTTGGGACAATCTTTTCGGCAGCACTGAATAATGCCCCCATAAACCCCCGTACTGTATTATCAGGTGTAAAAAATTCTATATTTTCCGGAAGTCCCTCTGCAATAACAAAATCAGATTTAGCCTCTTCAATTAGTCCTACTTCATCAACCAGCCCGTTTTTAAGTGCCTGTTTTGCAGAGTATATCCTGCCGTCCGCGATTTGCCTTACTGTTTCCTCATCCATGCTGCGCCCGCTGCATACAATATCTATAAACTGGTCATATGCTTCATCAACAAGGCCCTGGAATATCTTATACTGTTCATCTGTCATGTCAAGCCCTGCCGAACCCATAGATTTATTTTTGCCACTTGTTATGTCAATTTCCTTGATTCCAAGCTTATCATATAATTTCTTACAGTTTATGGTAGAAATTATTACACCTATAGAACCCGTCCAGCAGTTCCTGTTAGCATAAATTTTATCTGCTGCCATTGAAATATAATATCCGCCGGAACATGCCTGCCCTGCAAAATATGCCCATACCGGGCGGCCGGTTTTTTCTTTATATTCCATAAGTTTCAGATAAAGTTCATCACTCTCATAAACAGACCCTCCAGGACTGTCAACATACAGAAAAATCCCCCTGTTATTATCCGCTTCAATCATCTGCCCGATATAATCCATATATAAATCATGGTTATATACTGATGAAGATGTCCAGCTTGAAGCAGAAGATGCTTCTATAGTGCCTTCAATATTAATAACTCCTATAAAATCATCTAATGGCAAATCAACTTTTGTATCAATTTGTGATGAAACCAGCTCATTTAATATGCCTTTTTTTGCTTCATTCTGCGCTTCTGTTATCCTGCTGCCTATTATATTAGAAAATATGCCTGCTATGCCTGTTATTATTATAATAAGACAGGTTATTACTATGCCTGCTATTTGTTTTGTTTTCATTATTATACCCCCTTTTTTATTACTTTTTACGTATTAACAAAAGTGTGCCACATATAACACATTACGATAATTATATGCAACACACTCTTAAAATTCCATTAATATTTTATACTACAGGCTAATCCTGCAAATCAACCTTTACTTTTTCAAGATGCCAGATATCCTTTGCGTACTCCTCAATAGTCCTGTCTGATGAGAATTTGCCGCACTTAGCCACATTTAACATTGCAGAACGTGCCCAGCCCTTTGTATCCCTGTAAGCCTGTTCTACTTTCTTCTGTGCCTCTGCATATGAACGGAAATCCTTAAGTATAAAGTACATATCAGCAGGGCTGCCACCTGTACTTTCAAGAAGTGAGCTGTAAATCTCACGGAATTCTTCTGAATTTCCAGGAGAATATGTCCCGTCTACAAGCTGTGTGAGCACTGCACGTATTTCTGAATCTATATTATAAATTTCCCTTGGGTTGTACTGCCCGTTATGCTCAAATTCTATTACTTCATCAGAGGAAAGACCGAAAATAAACGCATTTTCTTTCCCGACTTCTTCTACTATTTCAACATTTGCACCATCCATAGTACCTAAAGTAAGCGCACCATTTAACATGAATTTCATATTTCCTGTACCTGATGCTTCCTTACTCGCAGTAGAAATCTGTTCTGAAACATCAGCTGCCGCAAAGATAATTTCAGCATTGGATACACGGTAGTTTTCAATAAATACCACCTTAATCTTATCATTAATAGACTGGTCATTATTTACTACATCGGCAACGCTGTTAATAAGCTTGATTATGGCTTTTGCACGCCTGTAGCCCGCGGAAGCCTTTGCACCAAATATAAATGTCCTAGGGTAAAAGTCCATTCCAGGATTTTTCTTAAGTTCATTATATAAGTACATTACATGAAGAATATTAAGAAGCTGGCGTTTATATTCATGGAGGCGCTTAACCTGTACATCAAATATTGAACGTGGATTTACCTCAATTCCATTATGTTTTTTAATATATTCTGCAAGCCTTATCTTGTTCTGGTATTTAATATTCATAAATTCCTTCTGGCTGAGTTCATCATCAACATATGTTGATAATTCATTTATATGGCCAAGGTCTGTAATCCACTCATTGCCAATTTTCTTTGTAACCCATTCTGCAAGAAGTGGGTTTCCATGAAGAAGGAACCTTCTCTGTGTAATTCCGTTTGTCTTATTGTTAAATTTCTCTGGCATCATCTGGTAGAAGTCTTTAAGTTCCTGGTTCTTAAGGATTTCTGTATGAAGCCTTGCAACACCATTGACAGAAAAGCTTGCTGCAATTGCAAGATGTGCCATTTTAACCTGCCCGTCATAAATTATAGCCATCTTTTCAACCTTGCTGTAATCATCAGGGTATGATGACTGTATCTTAATAATAAACCTGCGGTTAATCTCTTCAATAATCTGGTAAATTCTTGGAAGAAGCCTTGAAAACAGCTCTAAAGGCCATTTCTCCAGCGCTTCTGACATTATGGTATGGTTAGTGTATGCGCATGTCTTGTTTGTAACATCCCATGCTTCGTCCCATGATAAATTATAATCATCCATTAAAATACGCATGAGTTCCGCTACTGTTACTGTAGGGTGTGTATCATTAAGCTGGAAACATACTTTCTCATGGAGCCTACGGATATCATCATGCTTCTCAAGATATTTCAGTATAGCCCTCTGTACACTTGCAGATACAAAGAAATACTGCTGTTTAAGCCTTAACTCCTTGCCTGCAATATGGTTATCATTTGGATAAAGCACTTCACATATTGTACGCGCAAGGTTCTGCTGCTCAACAGCTTTCTGGTAATCACCTTTATCAAATGAATCAAGGTTAAATGTATCAATTGCTTCTGCGTCCCAGATACGTAATGTATTTACTACATTATTATTATAGCCAACAATAGGCAGGTCATATGGGACAGCCCTTACTGACTGGTAGTTCTCCTGTATAAACTTGTCACGGCCGCACTCATCCTTGCGGATAGAAACATAACCGCCAAATTTAACTTCAACTGCATATTCTGGTCTTTTTATCTCAAACGGGTTGCCATGCTTAAGCCAGTCATCAGGCCTTTCTACCTGGTAGCCGTCTTTGATAACCTGCTTGAACATACCATACTTGTAACGTATACCACATCCATATGCAGGGTATCCAAGCGTTGAAAGGGAATCAAGGAAACATGCTGCAAGACGGCCAAGCCCGCCATTACCAAGTGCGGCGTCCGGCTCTTCATCTTCAATTACATCAAGATTCATGCCCATTTCCTCTATGGCTTCTTTAATAGCTTTATTTCCTTTAAGATTAATAATAATATTGCCTAAAGCCCTTCCTGTAAGAAACTCCATAGACAGGTAGTATACTGTCTTTACATCCTTTTCCTCGTACGTTTTATGTGTAGCCATCCACTGGTCAACAACAAAATCCTTTACTGCATATGAAACAGCCTGGAATTTCTGCTGGTCATCGGCTTCGTCTATTGACTTACGGAAAAGTACCTTTAAATAGTCCTCAATTTCTTTCTTGAATTTTTCCTTATTTAATTCCTTCATCTTATTTCCTCCTAATGCTGACATCTCTGCAATGCATAATATAAGTATTATATAACAAGGCAGGCTAAAAATCAACGGAACTGCCGTAATTAAACCAGCTTTTTTCACCATGTCTGTTACAATCAAAGCCATATCCATGCATATTTTCCCTGTTTTATCATAAATATAGTACAAAATATAACAAGGGCAGGACACTATGTGCAACAATAAAAAACTTCTTTTTAATTGTATAAAACCCAGCTTTTTTATTTTTCTCCTTATATCACTACTCTATTTTACTATAGGATGTGAAAAAAAGGAAGAGAAAAAAACTTCATCTGTTGATTTTACGGTAGTTACTGAGGGTGATATGCCAAAAGACCTGAAAAAATTAATAAAAGAACGCCGTAAAAATCCATTTGAACTTAGTTACAGCGATGGCTCATATCTGTATATAGTAAAGGGCTATGGCAAACAGGAAACTTCAGATTACAGTATTATTGTTAATGATTTTTATTTATCTGGTGATAACCTGGTGTTTGATACAGATTTATCTGGCCCTGGCCAGGATAATAATGTTTCTGGCAAGGCATCATATCCATATATAGTTATTAAAACTGAATATATAGAAAATTCTATAATATTCAAATAACCCGGGCAAAAAATATATTATGGCATGATTATAAAAAATTTTTATATTATGTATTTACAAATCCATATTATATTTGTATTATTTCAATAAGAATATAAAATGGATTACCAGAAAGGAGCATAATATGAAATCCAGTATTAAACACCCCAATCCGTCACTTACTATACAAAATGACAAACTGCCTGGCAGTTCTTCTTTGCATATTGATGCCATTACAGATAATATAATAAGAATCCATACTATTACTGGTACAGGAAATTATAACAGACATTCTTTTGCAATAGAAAATCCCCCTGTATTATCAGGCAGTTTTAATATATCCTGCCATAAAAATACTATAACAGCAGCTACAGGCTGTCTTACCTTAAAAGCTGCTGAACAACCACTGCAGATTGATATTTATGATAATAAAGGAAACCCGGTCTGCCCTGGTGCCAGGGCAAATAATAATGTAGCAGGCCAGCTCTCCAAAGAAGAAATTTCGCAGCTAATACAGGAAGGACACATGGCGGATACTTCTGATATACAGTTTAAATATAAAGTCACTAAAAAAATCATGGGAGATGAATCATTCTATGGCCTTGGGGATAAAACTGGTTTTCTGGATAAAAAAGGTTATGATTATATTATGTGGAATTCCGACAACCCGGACCCACATGTTGAAAATCCCACTTTCCGTGCACTTTATAAGTCTGTCCCATTTTTTATAGTACACCGTAAAGACTGCACATATGGTATTTTCCTTGATAATACGTATAAATCTTATTTTGACTTCGGCTGCTCTGATGCGGGCTGTTATTCATTCGGGGTAACTGGAGGGGAACTGGATTATTACTTTATATATGGGAGAAATATCAAGGAAGTTATAAAAAATTATACTTCCCTTACAGGACGCAGCCCTCTCCCGCAATTATGGACTTTAGGTTATCACCAGTCACGCTGGAGTTATTCATCAGAAGATGAGGTTATTAAACTTGCAGATAATTTAAAAAAATATGATATTCCTTGTGATGCAATCCACCTTGACATTGATTATATGGACCAGTTTAAGGTTTTTACAAATGACCGCAGCCGTTTCCCAGACCTTAAAGCTTTAAGCAGCAGGCTTTCAAAAGATGGCATAAAACTTGTATCCATAATTGACCCTGGTGTAAAAGCAGAAGATGGTTATTATATGTATGATGAAGGAATTAAAAATAACTATTTTGCCACAACAGAAGATGGCAAAGTATACCATAATACTGTATGGCCAGGTGATTCTGTTTTCCCTGCTTTCACTTCTTCCAAAGTACGCAAATGGTGGGGAGATAAAACAAAGTTTTTAACAGGCAATGGCATATCGGGCATCTGGAATGATATGAATGAACCAGCAAGTTTTAACGGCCCGCTTCCTGATAATATTATGTTCCAGGGTGATGGCAGTAATTATGAACACAAGGAAATACACAATGTATATGGACATCTTATGGCAGAAGCAACTTACAACGGGTTAAAGGAAAATACAAAAAAACGTCCTTTTGTTATAACACGTGCATGTTACAGCGGCTCACAGAAATACACTACTGTATGGATGGGCGATAACCAGAGCATTTGGACACACCTTAAGCTTGCAATACCACAGATACTTAATTGCGGCATGTCAGGCATACCATTCTGCGGGGTGGATATAGGCGGCTTTGGTTCTAATACAACACCTGAACTTTTATCACGCTGGATTGAAGCATGTTGTTTCTTTCCTTTATTCAGAAACCATAGTGCCAAAATGACACGCAGGCAGGAACCATGGGCATTTGATAAACGCACCCTTAATATTTACCGCAAATATGTTAAACTCCATTATAAATTTATTCCATACCTGTATGACTTATGTTATGAAGAAAGCCTTACAGGGCTTCCAATACTGCGCCCGCTCGTTATGGAATACGAAAATGACCCGGAAGTTATTAACTGTAATGATGAATACTTAGTTGGGAACAGCATACTTGTTGCCCCTGTTACAGACCAGGGCGTTTCTGTACGCAGTATTTATCTTCCACATGGCATATGGGTTGATTATAATAGTGGCAGGCGCATTAAAGGCGGAAGGTATATTTTATACAATGCCCCTCTTGATGTATGCCCTGTATTTATCAAAGGAGGCAGCATACTGCCAACATATCCTGACATTCCAAACCTGGATATGCAAAATACACGCAGGCTTGTTATTGAATTTTATCCTTTAGATTATAAAGCTCCTGGCAATTATAACAGTAAAGCATGTTATTATATGCACTACCAGGACAATGGCACTGATTTTAACTACCAGTCAGGCGAATACAATTTATATAAATTCAGCTTCTCCCCGAACCGCCCGGACGGACTGGGAACTGAATTAACCACAAATGGCTATAAAGGAAAATATAAGAGCATTTCAGCTGTAATAAAATAAATTATTGTTACTGGCAGGACAGCCTGCATAAAATACCAGCAAATGAAATAACATCTGTAGCATTACACAATATTTTTACATTTGCTGGTATCCTTTCACCATTTATAAAAGTACCATTAGAAGAATTAACATCTTCTATATAAAGTTTTTCATCTTCTATATAGAATACAGCATGATGACGGCTTATATAACAAACTGGTAATACTAAATTACAGTCCCTGCTTCTGCCTATGCTGGCTTCTGCCCGGTTTTCCCCTGTTATACAGACTATATCTTCAAGATATATATCTGCACTACCCTTTCCATCTGTCCTGAAAGGCAGGGAATCTTTATCAATACACAATAAATACCTGTTCTTTTTATCTGGTTTTGCCCTGGTTTCTGGTACACTGTCCCCAGAGGATGCGCCACTGGCTTTACTGTCATTGCACCCATAAATATATTTTCCACTATCTTTATTTTCTGTAATATTGTCCTGTTTACTTTGCAATGTATGGCTTATAGCATCTGGTTTAAAACTCTTAATATAAGACTTTATATCCTGTATAATAAATCCCCCGTCTGTTATTAAACCATATATACCATAAATAAACTCCGCTGCACTTTTATCATCATGGTTAATCTGCTCTATAATGCTTTCCGTAAGCTTTTTTATATTCTCCTGGAAATCCCCCTGCAGTTCAGGTACACAGCAGAATTTTACATTTTTATTTTTCTTATCCCAGAATATATATTCCAGTTCCATTAAATAAGAATCTTCATTAAGAAAAAATTCTTCCCCATTTAAAACTGCCTGTACAATATCCATATATAATTGTTTTGCTGTATTATAACTGATACTATATTCCTCAATATATTCTTTTAAAGACTGCATGCCCTGTGTACTATAATATAAAGCCAGACTGTTATCAATATAACGGCACTCCATATCTAAAAGACACTGGATTTTATTATTTTTCATCATATTCATAGAAAGAGAAGCGGTAATATCTATTTCAGGCTCAATTACCAGATATGACATCTTACTGTCATTGTATATATGTTTTTTCAATGCCTGCCACCTCACCCATTTGAAAGAATCCCTTTTGCCCTTATTATAAACTCTGGATGCACAGCAAGGTATTTATCCTGGGCTGATATTTCCTGTTTGTTATTTATAAAATATTTTATAACAGGTATGTCAAGGTTACATTCTGCTGTTACATCTGATTGTATATATAATTTATTCTTAGATATCCCGCCTGACACCACATTAAATATCCATAAATTTTCTTGCATATCCTGCTGCCATTCCTCATTATTCTTATATTCTTTTCTTCCCTCTGCTACATTTACAACTGCCTGCTGCATATTGCTATATACAACTGCTTTATCATGCAAATAATATAATACATAAATCATTGCAAATATTATCCCTAACACTACAGGCACAACAAATGCTGCTTCAACAACATAGCTGCCTTTCATCCTGAAAGTTTTTACCAATCCTGTCATTTCCCCCTTTCTTATTGCTGCATATTATAATGGCATATAAATACCCGCTACATAAAACATAAATGAACCAAGCACAAATGGTGCAAGCGGCATACAGTAATTACGCTGCTTATGTTTTACTGCAACAAGAAATACTGCGGCACAAAAAGCCAGTATAAAACTAAACATAATTATAAAAATATTTGCCATAACCCCTGTTCCTAAACCTGTTAATGTAAAAAGAAAAGCATCACCCATTCCAAACTGTCCCTTTGTTATAATAGAGAATATAGCAAAGAATAAACATACAATAACTGCACCTGCCACATCTGCCAATGAAATACTTTGCTGCCATATATGGAAGCAAAGCACAAGCACTGCACCTGCAATAATAACTGGCAAATATATTTCTTTATATTTTAAATCTGTTATTGTACATATAATTAAACTTATACCTAATATACTATATAATAAAATCTGCATTTTAATCTGCCCCACACTTGCTACATGCAGGAAGCCCTCCTGTTTCTGATTTTTTTACACGCCTTATATCCCTTTTAATCTTTGGGCAGTCATCATATCTATGGTATCTGTCACCGTACGTTGTTATATAAACCTTTGCAAGTTCCCTGGCATCAATATTTTTACAGCATTTTTCACATGCCTTATATTTTCCCCCTGATGAATTACGCTTCTCTGTAACAATATTCCCGCTTATTTCCCTGGCACTAGGTTTAAGATAAGTACATTTCTGGTTACAATGGTATACTTTGCCACTTTTTGTTATATAAACATACTCTGCCCCATCTTCTCCGCCATCACCCGCCATGCTTCTGCCAGAATAATTATTTATAACCATCTGCTGGTAGAAATCCAGTTTAAAAAACTCTGCGCCAATGAACGGTATCTTCATTTTATATGAAACATGGCATACTGGCAGTTCTGCATCTTCATCATATTTTATAATAACCTTTTCATCTGCAAGTGCCGTTACTGCACCAATTTTTGTTCCAAATGCTGCATATTCCCTTGCACAGCCTGCAAGGCTGTCCTCAATATAATTTATTCTGTACAGGCACTGGAAAATATAAAACAATGAAAATAATACAAGAAAAAATACTGGTACACACAATGAAGCTTCAACTGTTATTGAGCCTTTTTTCTTATATAAAAACACACAGGAATGTCCTTTATAGACAATGTTTTTACTTATATCTGTTAAGTTATGCCGGGGAGCAATCCTGATATTTTGTGAGATTTTATATTTCTTTTTTATATTGTTTCCTGCATAAAGGACACCCTGGTATGTTTTTATATCCATTTACACCTCCCTGTTATTATTTCCATACATCATCAACGTAACTATAACTAACTGTTACGCACCGTCCTGCATCTTTCGTCTTTATACTGCTTAAGAAATTTTTATTAATATAGGAAAAAGCATAAGGTATATTGTAATTAATAATACATTCCGTTGCACATATACAGTCCCTGAACTCAAATGTCTGGTTAAAACGTTTCCTTAAGTCAAACTGTATAATATCAATAAGCCTGTCTTTTAATTTCTGCTTTGAAACCAGTAATGTAAGAAGCAGTAAATACTGTTTATAGGAAATATCAGAAGAAACCACTCCTTCATCAGCTTTTTTATAATCCTTTCCTTTATTTTTAAAAAAATTGTGTGATACAGAACATATTTCTTCATATTTCATTTTAAAATTTGCTGTACTTTTTATTAATGGCACTTTTTTACCTGCAAGAAGTGCAGTTACATCAATACATGCTTCCTCAAACGCAAGTATTGTAAGGATTAACCATTGTATTCCTGTAATTAATGGTGCAATTCCTGTAAATCCAGCAATAGCTGTTGCTGTTGCAAGGCTTTTTGACTGGAACAAAGTATTTGTACTTACATAGGCCATATTTACAAGGGTACGTATAATTAGCAGACGTCTTACAATATATGCAAGATTTTCTTTTTCAGTTTCTTTTCCAGCAATAAGATACTCAAGCCCATAATGTACAGTATTAAATCTACTGTCAATATATGATGACAAAACATCCTGTGCATAATAAATATATTTAAGTTTATCTGTATTACTTCCTGCCCCTGCCTGTTCTAAAAGCTTGTCCTGGTCTAATTCCTTGCTTTCTCCCCCTTCAAGTAATGACTTGAAAAATCCGGCAGCAGATGAATTATCATCATCTTTTTCTTTATTATAATTTTCTTTATCTGCCACTTCAATTTTTGCCTCACTGACTTTTGAAACATCACAAACAAGGGATAATAAACCATTATTAATAAGGTTTTTTAATGCTTTAAGCGGATTACCACCAGCAGAATCTTTTTTCAGTTCTTTGTCAAGGTCTTCTTCTGATGGTTTCTGGTTCTTTTCTTCCTCTCCATTACTGTTATCTGTATCATAATCCCCGTCTTCATACTTTTTTGCCTCATCCAGCAATCCGTCAGCGGAAATTTCTTCTTTGCTGTCCTTGCTAGTAAAATAATCTTTTACATTATCTGCAACAGAGGTAACAATATAGTCTGATATCTGCCCCAGGAATACTTTATCTTCATCAAGTGTATAATAATCACCTGTTTCACATGATATATCCTTTAGCCTGTATAGATTTGAATATGTTTTTAAAGCATTTTCTGGTTTATATGCAAGATTTTTTTTAATAATTTCTGCCAGTTCTGCTTCAAAATCTGACAAACCACATCCATTATAGCCTCCATATGCAAATAAGCCATATTCATCATACAATTCTTTATTATAATTACCATACACCATCTGGATGGCAGCGCTGGCAGCCACAGACACATAAGATTCAGAAGTAACCACCCTTACATTTTCTATAAATGCAGTAACCAGGGAAAGCAGGATAACAAAAATAAATGTTAAAAATACAGTTATACTTCCCTTTTTAATATGCCTGCCCCTTTCTTATCCCAATTATTTATAAGCTGCGCTGCATTGTTTCCAGGCTGCTTATCGTGATTTTTTTATTTATTTCATTGCTGTTTTTAGTTATGCTTCCAAATGCAGCCTCCACTATATCTTTAATTTTGTTCCTGAAAATAACAACAAGCATAACAAGAACAACTAATATAAGGATTATCTCAACAATACCAACCCCGTCCTCCTCATACCAGAAAGCTTTTAACCATTTACCCAAATAAACATCTCCTTTCTACATATTCTGGAAAGCAGCATATATTATTATTGCAAATACTTCTGCCATCATAATAACCATTGGCATTAACATCTTTGTCCCTGCTTGCTCTCCAAGTATTTTGGCATTTTCGCGCCTTTCTTTTAATACATCAACAGCTTCATATTCAAGTATTTTTAAAAGGTCTGCTGAACCCTTTTTTAAATTCTGTACAAGTAATGTACTAAACTTCATATACTTTAAAAGCCCTGTCCTCCTTCCAAAAAGTTCATATGCTTTTGCCTCATTCATTCCATTTTCAAGTTGTCTTTCTGTCAGAAGCATTTCTTCATAAAGATATCTTTTCCTGCCGCCTTTCTGGCGCTTTCTTTTATATTCTGCTGTCATACGCATCCATGTGCCCTTGCAGTTAAGCCCTGCACCAATTAACAATACAAATTTTTCAACAAACCCAGGATAATCAATACGGAGCTCCTGTTCTCTCTGCTTTATTTTTTCGTTTATCCTGCTGTCTATAACCACTGGTACAAGCGAGGTTATAATTAAACCTGATATAAGGACAAGCACAATATTATTACCCTCTGGGACTTTATATGATACTTTCCTGCCATCAACTTCTGACGGCAGTTGTAAAAACTCCCTGCTGGCAGTTGCATCTGATAATTCTGAAAATATTTCATTCCATTTGTCCCAGAGTATTTCTTTTTCACTTTTATCTACAGGAAATACTGTAAATGAAAGTGGCATGGTTTTTTCATTGCCATAATATGAAAATACTGCTGTTATCTGCACTTCTTCCGGTTCTGTTATTCCTGAACGCCCAAGTGTACCATCACTGCCAACTATATTATTTGCATCACATTCCCAGGATACTTCTATTGCATTATCTGGTATATAAGAAACAAGGTTTAAACTCTTACTTACCCTTTCTGATGATTTATTTTCCCCAAGGTAATTATTTTTAACATAATCCATAGCCTCTTTTAATTTAGCTTCAAACTCCTCATCAGTATACTTCCTTGAAGGTATGCAAAGTTCCATTTCCTGTTGCTCATTAGCAATAGAAACACTAAATTCTTCTTTCTTTTCCTGCCCTCCGGGCTGGTTTCTTTCTATAAAATATCCGTTCTGAAGGATATCCTTCCCACCAGATGTTATAATAAAAACAAACATGAAAAGAATTGTAATAAACACCACAATAATAATTATTGAAAATAATTTACAGAAGTAAAACCTCTCTGCACTGGCACTGTCAAGCCCGGTATAAAGCTTCTTCATGTTTTCAATTTTATTATTTTTTACTTGTATATGTAGTTTATTTTTAAGAAAACCATATATACTGTCTGCAACAGAATATAACCTTTTTGCCAGCCTGCTATCTTCTATTTTAAACAGATATATCACCTATCTTTCCGCTCCATTTGTATGCAGCTATATAAACTACAAGAAGCACAGTCATTACAGGCCTTCCGCTCCATGTATAAAGGCTGTCAAGAAAACCTGGTGAGCTTATCCAGAAATATATTATTATTGCCAGAGGTATAACAGCCATAATCTTTCCTTCCATGCTTTTACCTGCTATCATTGTTTTTATTTCACGGCTGGTTTCTATTTTGCTGCTAATCTTATCTGCCGCCTGCCTTGCAACTTCAATAAGGTTTCCGCCTGTACGTTTTGCAGTCTGGAATACTTCCGCAAAATTATTAATATCCTCAACATTGCAATACTGTGCAAATTCTGCAAGAACAATTTCAAGCGGCTGGTTAAGCATAATCTTTGAATTAATCTTATCCAGTTCCTTAACCATTACAGAATTATTTCCATATAGAAGAAGTAAATCATCCCTTGCTTCTTTAAAAGAATTTTCAACTGAATATCCCGCATTTAATGCGGATGAAACAGCCGTCATAACCTCCCTGAATTCTAAATTCATTTGCCAGCGCCATTCCTCTATACGTTTCTTTTTGCTGGAATGGATATTAAAAAATCCATAGATTACAGCTAAAATAAATGATACAATAACCAGCTTATAAAACAGGAATGAAAGTATAAAAGCCTTGGCAAACCCTGTGGCAAATGCCTTTAAAAACCCAGTGTTTCTAATAATTTTACTTTTTGTTTCCTTCAAAACCACTCCTTTATAACATAAATCCATCAAGCAGCCCTGCATGTGCCAGTTTATCTACATTGGAAAGTTTATTGCCAGTAGCACGCAGTTCTCCTTTTATTTTCCCTTGTGAATCTGTTCCTGTTTCAACAAACTTATATATTGGCTGTACTGTTATTTCACCATTTTTTACACCTGTTACCTCTGCGATTTCAAGCACCTTCCTTGACTTATCCCTTAACCTTCCAAGCTGCACTACTATATCAATAGCCGAAGCAATCTGGTTCCTTACAGCTAATAAAGGAATATCCATTCCCATAAGCACAAGTGTTTCAAGCCTGTTAAGCATATCCTGTGTACTGTTGGCATGTCCCGTACTAAGGCTTCCATCATGTCCTGTATTCATAACACTTAAAAGCTCACATGCAGCAGCATCCCTGACCTCGCCCAAAATAATACGGTCGGGGCCGCATGCGCAACGCTGACTTAAGCAAATCACGTATTGTAACAGCATTTTTACCTTCAACATTGGCATTCCTTACCTCAAGCCTTACAAGGTTTGGAATTCCCCTTATCTGTAATTCTGCTGAATCTTCAATTGTGATTATCCTTTCATCAGACGGGATATAGTTAGACAGTACATTAAGGAATGTAGTTTTCCCGCTGCCTGTGCCACCACTTATAAAAATATTGTACCTGGCAACAACAAGTGTTTTTAGAAAACTGGCAGCCTCTGTACTTACAGAACCTATGGCAATAAGCTTGTCCATAGTCATAGGAACTTCTGGGAACTTTCTTATCGTTACAACCGGCCCGTTTAGTGAAACGGGCGGTAATACTATATTAACCCTTGAACCATCCATAAGCCTTACATCAACAATGGGATTAGCTTCATTCACCATTCTGTTCACTTTTGCAACAATCTGCTGTATTACATCCTCAAGCTTCTGTACACTTGAAAAGTGCCCCGGATATTCGGTTATCCTGCCATCTTTTTCAATAAAAATATGTCCTGGCCCGTTTACCATAATCTCAGTAATTTCAGGGTTATCTACAATATCTTGTAATACATCAAGCCCCTTTATTGAATTATATACACTTTTTACAAGATACTGCTTCTCATCTGCTGTAATATAAACTTCCCTGCCCTCCTGCAGGACACTTCTTTCTATTGCCTCATATATTTCATCACCAGAATTATAATTTTCCTGTGATATGCTGCCTATCAATTGTTCCTGCAACTTCTTTTTTATTTTATCAAGTCTGTTAAAATTAATTGGATACCCACCTCTCTTTCATTGCCACATATCTAATATTTTGTACTATTTTATCCATTCCATTACGCACCAGAAGCCTTTTAAAAGAATGTTGTTTATTTTCCTGTAAATCCCCTTTTGCTTCAGGCAGGATTAATACATCACATATCCCAAAGAGTTTTAATGATGCCTCATTTATATAACCTGTATCAAAAACAACCTTGTCATACATCATGCCTCTTGCAAGCACATCAGTAAAATACTCCATATCATCTGCTGAAATACTATATAAATCCCTGTAATCCTCAACTGGCAGTATATAACTATAGCCATCTTTATGATGTTTTATTACGGATTCAAGTTTAAATGCAAGTTTATCTTTTTTCTGCTTTATATAATATATGGCTTCGGACATTCCATGTATATATTCCCGTCCGCCTGCATTGTTTTCAAATTCTGCAAAACTGTCAAATATCTCCAGGTTAATATACAGCACACTATTACTTCCTGCCATGCTTGCACAAAGCTTTCTTGCATATGTGCTTGCCCCTGCACCGCCATATGGGGAAAATATAGCAATTAATTCCGCCTGCCTGGAAGTATATACCGGAAACATCCCTGGTATATTGTCATCTTCTGCCACTTGTGCAAATATTTCTTTTAATATATGCCCTGCTGGCTGGTATTTAAATATAACCGGGTATTCCTGCTTCCCTGTATATTCCCCGTCTGATAAGACTACTATTTTTTTAATATTCCCTAATTTACCAGCTTCACATGCCATATCATCATTAACAAGCAGTATATCTATCTTTCCATGTTTTACATATTCCCCTGCACTGTCTATATTGGTGAATATTACCAGGTCAATTAGCATATTTTTATGATGGCTGATATAATCTGAAAACTTATTAGAATATATTTCATCTGCTAAAACAGCAAGCAACATTCTTTTCAATTTTTAACATTCCTCCTTCCTTTAGAAAAATAATGTAATAAAATACGCTGTTGCCATTACAGGTGCAAGGCATATTGTAAATTCACTTCCATCACGTCCTATGCAGTAATATCTGCTGCCAGAATCACGGATATGTAAAAGATAATAAATAAAAGCTTTTGTTCTTGATATTAGTGCCCTTTTTCTTATTAACTTCACAAGTGAAACAGCACCTGCCATAATTAAAAACAGCATTGCCACCTTAGCAAGAAAAACAAGTCCATACATTCCGCCTATAACAGACATAAGCTTAATATCGCCTGCACCAATACCGCCTGTCATAAAAACCGGGAAACCAATTAAGATTGTAATCATTATGCAAAGTATAGTATTTAATATTCCATAAAAGCCATTTGTAATAGTATTAAGGCATACCGCAGTAACCCAGCCAGCTATAATAACATGATTCCTGATTTTATAATCCCATAAATCGCCTGCTACTGCACATATAAATACATTTAACATAATAAACTCTTTCATAGCCATTGCCTCCCTGCTAAAGTGTGGAAACAATATAACACTATATTCTGCTTTTGTCAAACAATAGTATTTTTATATATTTTATACATATTTTTTATTACATTATTGTTAAAATCCACTGGAAAACATATAAAAAACATATGCCACTTATACCAAGAAATGCCGAAACAAGCACGCTGGTTTCATTAATATTTACATGGAAATTTTTACCTGATATAAATATCAGGTAATTGCAGATACTAATAAAAACAATACCTGATAGCAATCTTACAAGCATATTGGCAAGCAGGTTATAAGGATTAAACCTGAAGATTTTGGAGAGTATGAAAAAAATTAATAAAAATACCATTATGTACATTACATTCATTCTGTTTTGCCACCTTTCACCATATTAATCCCCATGCCGCCTTTGGCTGGCAACATTACTGTCTATTATATTTGTATTAAGCATGTCTGCAAAAAATTCATGCATGTCTGCATATTTCTTCCAACGCTGTCTATAATTATATATGAGAACCCCTTTAACCATATTATTTTATTTGGAAGGACAACTATGAATTTTTTAAAGACAAAGAAAAGAAACCCCCCTAAAAAAGAGGATTTCTTAAAAAATGCTTTGCTTGACGCCCAGAAAAGCTTTGAAGATGCATACAAAGGACTGCAGAATGTAAATGACCCTGACCTTATAGACAGTTATATATATGCAATAAATTCTGCTACCTTAAAATATAAAGTTCTGCTGCATGAAGTCAAAATGATTAGTAATGATAAATAATTAATATCCACGCAGTCTTTCAAATACATTATATATATTAAGCCTGCCATTGCCCTCTTATGGCATATTAATGCTACAAAATTGCAGATATCTTTAATGTTCCCTGAATGTCCATTCAATTTCTATAGTTTTATTCTTAAAAACATATATTTTCTTAATAAAAATATCTGCAATATCCTGTGTCATTTTCCCAAGATTAAAGTATGGTTTTAAGTTTTGTTCTATATGGACAAATTCTTCTTTTTTATTATTTTGCAATACAGATAAACGGGAAATTTTTTCTGTAAGGCTGCCTGATTTTTCTTTATATTCTTCCCGGGATATATACCCTGATGCATAACTTTCATAAAGCAAATCTTTTTCTGCCTGTAATAGTTTCTGTTCCTGCCTGTAACCAACCATCTGCTTTTTTAAAATACTAATTTGTAACTGGCGGTATAAAAGCAGGTTCTTTTCCTGCCTTTCTGCATCTGCACGTAATGATATCTCTTTGTTTAGCATTAAAAGCACAAGTCCCTCAAGGGTATCTGCATTATAATTTGTGCAACATTCTGGTATTTGTAACAAAGAATGTTTCCTGCACCAGAAATGGCGGTATTTTGAATATTTGCTAATTTCCTTATAAGACATTGAATATCCACACCCGCCACAAAACAATTTCCCTTTAAATATATTTCCTTCACTCTGGCACTTTGTAGTGTACACTGGTTTTGTATACGCTGCCAAGGCAAATATTTCTTCAGGAACCAGTGCTTCATGGTGTTTTTTTATTACCTTCCAGTCTTTTTCAGGGATTTTTAAAGCACTTCTGCTGCCAGGGTATTTTCTGGCAGTTTTGCCATATACCATTTCCCCAAGGTAAAAACGGTTACTAAGAATCCTTCTTATGGCACTGCCGCTCCATGTCTTTATCCTCCCGTCTTCTGCCATCTTTTTATTACGTAATTCCTGTATTGGCGGTATGCCTCCACTATAAAGCTTTTTTGCAATCTGCCCGCTGCTTTTCCCTTCTGCTGCCAGTGAAAATATATAACGTACAATTTCTGCTTCTTTTTCATTAATCTCTATTACATTTTTATTTATCAGGCTTTTCTGGTATCCAAAAGGAACCTGTCCAAAAACATACTCTCCTTTTGCACATTTACTTTCAAGGGAAGCTTTGACTTTAACCGAAATATCTTTGCTGTACAGGTCATACAGAAGTGTTTTAAATTCTGTATCCATACCCGCTGTGCTTCCATTATGGCTGTTACTGTCATAATTATCATTTATGGCTATAAAGCGCACCCCTGCAGACGGCAAAATATGGTATATGTAATTCCCCAGTTCAATATAATCCCTTGAAAAACGTGATAAATCTTTTACTATAATACAGTCTATATTATTACTCTCCACTTGTACAAGCATCCGGGACATGCCTGGTCTGTCCATGCTGGTCCCTGAATATCCGTCATCACAAAATTCAATTATATCATAACCTTTGAAAGCACTATTTTTATTTATATATTCCTTAATAAATATTCTCTGGTTAAAAATACTGTTGCTTTCATCCCCTGGGAATTCCTTATCTTCCTGTGATAACCTTAGATACATTGCAATTACTGGCAATTTTCTTTCCTTTTCCTGCTTATTTGTTTTATTATACAGGCAGCATCCCCAAATAATTCTTTACTAACCAAAGCTTTATGTGTATTTTCCTTTACTACCCAGTCTGCCTTGTCTTTATGTACACGTGTCCTTTCATCCCTCATTGTAATAGAAGTCTTGCCTTGTTCTAAAACCCCAGTATATGTCCTGCTTTTTAAAATGCGTATAACTGCATTTTTATCCCACTCTTTATACTGGCTGCCGGCAGGACAAAAAACCTGTTTCGTTTCCCTGTAGATTACAGGGGGATTAACACGCATCTGGTTTAAGGAATTTGTAACCGCCTTATATTTTTTCTCTTTTACAAATTCCCTGAATATAAATCCTATAATTCCTGCCACATTTTCATCTGGCACAAGTTTTCTTATCTTCCCTTCACATACAGCCCTGTATCCATAAGGAGAAGGCCCGCCTGTATATGAACCCTGCAAACGCCTTTGCTGTAACCCTGCTTTGGATTTAACAGAAAAATCTTTTGCATACATATCATTTAC